>CALAYC010000129.1 GCA_937894935.1 uncultured Verrucomicrobiota bacterium | reverse complement strand
GACTCAAAAGTTTCTCTCGTCATTGCCCCGCGTCCGACGCGGTTGGTTCGCTAACTCCTAACTCCTAACTCCTAACTTCTAACTCCTATCTGCCATCTCCGATTTCCAAAAAGCAAAACTGCCGGTCTCCGCAGATGGCAAAGACCGGCAGGTGTGGATGACAGATTTCAGTTTATCCCTTACGCGCGAGGTCGAAGCGATCGAGGTTCATCACTTTGTTCCATGCCGCCACAAAGTCATTGAGAAACTTCTCTTCCGCATCGGTGCTGCCATAGACTTCCGCCAGCGCGCGAAGAATGGAGTTCGAACCGAACACCAAATCCACGCGAGTTCCCGTCCATTTGAGTGCGCCGGTCTTGCGGTCGCGACCTTCATACAACTCCTTCGTTTCAGAAGTCGCCTTCCATTCAGTGCTCATGTCGAGCAGGTTCACGAAGAAGTCGTTGGTCAATGCACCGGGCCGTTGAGTGAAGACGCCGTGTTGCGTTCCGCCGACATTGATATTGATAGCGCGCAAGCCGCCGATCAACACGGTCAGCTCCGGCGCGGTCAACGTGAGTAACTGCGCTTTATCAATGAGCAACGATTCCGCCGAAAGCGTGTAGCGGCCTTTCAGGTAATTGCGAAAACCATCGGCAACGGGTTCGAGCACGGCGAACGACGCGACGTCCGTCTGTTCCTGCGTGGCGTCCATGCGTCCCGGCGTGAACGGAACGGTGATGGTGCGACCGGCGTTCTTCGCGGCCTGTTCGATGCCAGCGCAACCGGCCAACACGATGAGGTCCGCGAGCGAGATTTTCTTGCCGTCGGTCTGCGCCCGATTGAATGCGCTTTGAATTTTCTCCAGTGTGCTCAGCACTTTGGCGAGTTGCGCCGGTTGATTGACGGCCCAGAATTTTTGCGGGGCGAGCCGGATACGAGCGCCGTTCGCACCGCCGCGTTTATCCGAACCACGGAACGTGGACGCCGACGCCCAGGCGGTGGAAACGAGTTCCGAAACCGTGAGGCCGGACGCGAGCACTTGCGCTTTCAACGCAGCGATGTCCTGCGCATCAACCAACGGATGATTCACTGCCGGAATCGGGTCCTGCCAGATGAGTTCTTCGGCCGGCACTTCCGGTCCGAGATAACGTGAGCGCGGGCCCATGTCGCGATGGGTCAATTTGAACCAGGCACGCGCAAAAGCATCGGCAAACTGATCCGGGTGCTCGAGAAACCGGCGCGAAATTTTTTCGTAAACCGGATCGAACCGCAGCGCGAGATCGGTGGTCAACATCGTCGGCACGCGTTTCTTCGTCGGATCATGCGCGTCAGGAATCGTCGCTTCCGCGCCTTTGGCAATCCATTGATGCGCGCCCGCGGGACTCTTGGTGAGTTCCCATTCGTACTTGAACAGGTTTTCGAAGAAGTAATTGCTCCACTTCGTCGGCGTCTGTGTCCACGTGACTTCGAGACCGCTGGTGATGGTGTCGCCGCCTTTGCCCGAACGGAACGTACTGCGCCAACCCAATCCCTGCTCTTCCAGACCCGCAGCTTCCGGCTCCGGCCCGACGTGACTTGCGGGACCGGCGCCATGCGTTTTGCCGAAGGTGTGTCCGCCCGCAATCAGCGCCACGGTTTCTTCGTCGTTCATCGCCATGCGCGAGAACGTTTCGCGAATGTCATAAGCCGCCGCAATCGGATCAGGATTTCCGTCCGGTCCTTCGGGATTTACGTAAATCAAACCCATCTGCACCGCGGCGAGCGGATTTTCCAGATTGCGTCCGTGAATCTTTCCATCCGCAGTGTCGTCCGCCGAGAGCACGCCACCGGGTTTCTCAACGCCCGGCGAACCATGCGCGTAACGGATGTCGCCGCCGAGCCAGGTTTTTTCGCGGCCCCAATAAACATCGTGATCCGGCTCCCAGGTATCTTCGCGACCGCCGGCGAAACCGAAGGTTTTGAACCCCATCGTTTCGAGCGCCACGTTGCCGGTGAGAATCATCAGGTCGGCCCAGGAAATTTTGCGACCGTACTTCTGTTTAATCGGCCAAAGAAGGCGGCGCGCTTTGTCGAGGCTGACGTTGTCCGGCCAACTGTTGAGCGGAGCAAAGCGTTGCTGCCCGCGGCCGCCGCCGCCACGACCGTCAGCCGTGCGGTAAGTACCAGCGCTGTGCCAGGCCATACGAATGAACAAAGGCCCGTAATGCCCGAAGTCCGCCGGCCACCAATCCTGCGAATCGGTCATGAGCGCGGCGAGGTCTTTCTTCAGCGCGAAGTAATCGAGACTCTGAAACTCCTTCGCGTAATTGAAGTCCGGCCCCATTGGATTGGACTTCGAAGAGTGTTGACTCAGCAGTTCGACCTTCAACTGGTCGGGCCACCAATCGCGATTGGTCGTGCCGTGAAGCGTTGCGCCGTGATGGAAGGGACATTTGGATTCCTTGGTTTCGGTTGACATGATTTGATCTCAGTTTGGATTGAATGATGCGAGTTGCGAAAATCAACGTTTATTGTTGGGCGAAGTGAACCACCGAAAGAACTATTGTTGAAATACTTTTTTCCTCATCAAACTATAGGTATTGCCTATGATGATGAAGACCGTCAATTTAACTGCTGTTATCGGGGCGGTTTAATTCGAAACGCGATTTTCCTATGGAAATGCATCAACTCCGCTACGTCGTGGCCGTGGCGCGCACCGGAAATTTTTCCCGCGCGGCAGAGCAATGTCATGTTTCGCAACCGTCGCTCAGTCAGCAAATTCAGAAGCTCGAAGATGAATTGGGCGAACGATTGTTCGATCGCCTGAAGCGCGAAGCAAAGGTGACCTCAGCGGGCGAAGCATTCCTGCGCCGCGCCGTGAAAATTCTGGAAGAAGTGGACGCGGCCAAACGCGAAGCGACCGATGCGCGGGATCTGTTGCGCGGAACACTGACCATCGGCGTGCTGCCGACGATTGCGCCGTATCTGTTACCGGGTGTGATGGCGCGCTTCACCGAAAAATTTCCCGGCATGGAAATCGTAGTGCAGGAAGATACGACCGCGCGATTGATCAAACTGGCGCTCGCGTATGAAATTGATTTCGCGCTGGTCAGTCGCCCCATCGTTGATGAGCGACTGGAGTTACGCGATTTATTCACCGAAGAACTGCTACTCGCGCTGCCGCCCGGCCATCCCCTCACGCGGAAACGCAGTGTGACGGTTGCCGACTTTCAGAACGAACGACTGATTGTCCTAAAGGAAGGTCATTGCCTCGGCGATCAGGTGTTGGGCTTTTGCGAACGACGCGACGTGCAGCCGAACATCAGTTTTCGCAGCGCACAACTGGAGACGATTCAAGCACTCGTCTGTTCCGGTCTCGGCATTTCGCTCATTCCGGCGATGGCCGCGAACCGCGATCGCGAAGATCTGCCGGCCTATCGTTCGTTTCAATCACCCAAGCCGCAACGTGTGATTACCGCCCTTTGGCCGAAGCAACGTTCACCCGGTCGCGCTGTGAACGAATTCCTGAAGTTGATTACGAAATGAATTGAGAACTCTGCGTAAGCAGATGTCGCCGGACGAGATTTGTGCGAAATTAAAATTTCACGTGACGCAGCGCGAGGGCGGCAACGGTGATAATCAACATCAGACCGGCGGGCATGAACTTCTTCGTCTTGGCGAGGCGAATCATGAACACCACCAGCAAAACGGCCATCAAGACATCGGCCAGCGCATTGCGGAAACCGGTATCGAAGAAGTTCGGCACCGCGCATAACGCCAGCGCCGCAGCAAAACCGCAGGACATGTAGAGTGAAACGTTGCTCTTGGCTTTGAGAAAGCCAATCACTCCACCGATGACGAGCAACACGATGTAAATCCAGAGAATGGCGTTTGGCGACGGCATGGGCAAAAGCTGCCCTAACCTGCCTGCACGTCCAAGCTCAGAATTTCACCCGGCTCACATTCGGCCACGACCTCCATCGGTCGGCAGCACACTTCGCAATCCGTGGTAAACCGATTCGACCCCATACTCGTGTCCACCACGATTTCGAAACGCTGCCCGCAAAAGGGGCATTGGATGGTTTCGGTTACTTCCACAAACCGAGTCTATCACAACAACGTCCGCGAGTAGTTACGAAAGTAATTCAGCGCAATTCAAGTCGCCGACGCCCCGCCTAACGCCGCTAAAGCGATGAATCAATTTCACCTCGTCGATGAATGCGGTTAAAGATTTGAGAAATTAATCGTTGCAGCGCGGGCGGAAGTTTGCACTATTAGTCGCGACCCCAGCCAGACCCAGCACAATTAGTTGTGGCGGGTGGCGTTCTGGCTGGCAACTGAAACCAGCAAATCGCCGCCTATGAAAGTTCTGCTTCAACACAAAGAATCGGGACTCTACCTCACAGAGGATGGTGACATGACCCCGAATGCCGCCGATGCCATGGACTTCCTCAGCTCCACTCAGGCCATCGAATACTGCTCGGAACACAAAATTCACGGCATGCAAATCGTCCTCCGCTTCACCGAACAACATTACGACATCGTTTTGCCAATGTTGCCGGAGCGTCGCGCCCAAACTCACGCCGCATAACTTGATCCGTCACCGGCGCGAACGTCATCCAACCTACACACAATTTCTGATGCATCTTCAGCAAGGCTCAGGCTTGCGCCATCCGCCCGTGTGAATACCCTGTCAAGCATGACAGCAACATCAGTTGACGCGACGAATCATCAACGCATCGCCTCCCTGGGCGAACGCGTCCTTAACGGCGACCACATTACGCGCGCCGAAGCGCTGTTCCTCATCAATCTCGAAGCCACCGCGGATATTCTGGATTTGCTGTCGTGGTCCAATCGCATTCGCGAGAAATACAAAGGCAACAAGATTCACCTTTGTTCCATCGTGAACGCCAAGGCGGGTTCGTGTTCTGAAAATTGCAGCTTTTGCGCGCAGTCCGCACATTATCAAACCGGTTCGCCGAAGTATGGCTTCGTTGACCCCGAACCGGTTCAAGCCGCCGCTGATGAAGCCAAACAAAACAGCGTTACCGCTGTCGGCCTGGTCGCCGCGTGGAAAGGTCTGACGGAAGGTCCGCTGCTCGACGAAATCTGCGATCGCGTCCGCGAATTGAAAGCCACCGGCAAAGCGCGTCCGGATGTTTCACTCGGCATCATCAAGAAGCAAAGTATTGCCGATCGCCTCAAAGAAGCCGGCGTGGAATGTTACGGCCACAATCTCGAAAGCTCGCGACGTTTCTTTCCGCAAACCTGCTCCACGCACACCTACGACGACCGGCTCGAAACCATCGGTTATCTCAAAAAAGCCGGCATCAAAATCTGTTCCGGCGGCATTATCGGTATGGGTGAAACGCGTGAAGATCGCTGCGACCTTGCGTTTGAATTGAAAGCCATCGGCGCCAACGTCGTTCCAATCAACATCCTCAATCCGATTCCCGGCACGCCATTTGAAAACAAACCGCGCCTGCCGGTGATGGAGATTCTCAAAACCATCGCCGTCTTCCGCTTCATTCTGCCGCGACAGGAAATCATGATTGCCGGCGGACGCACGATGAACCTGCGCGACGCGCAAAGCATGATCTTCATGGCGGGCGCAAGCGCATTGATGGTGGGAAATTATCTCACGACGTTAAATCAGCCCGTGGAAAAAGATTTGCAGATGCTCAAAGACCTCGGGCTTGATCCGGATTGGGACAACCACGGCTTCAGCGATCAACAGGAAAACGGTTGCGGCTGCAGCTCGGAAACTTGCGATCGCGAACCGGTCGTCACGAAATAGAATCGCGCATGACGCCGGCGCTTCAATTTCGACTGCTCCGGCTCACATTATTCTTTTGCGCGTTCGTGTGGGGTATTTCCATTTGCGGTGTGTTTCTGAGTTGGAACACCGCCACGACCGCACTGCAAGGTATGGGCGCGCAATCCATCCCGGACGACCCGATGCTTGATTATTGGCTGCGCATGGCGTCCGGCGCATTTGCTCTCGTCGGAACGGGATATTTCCTGCTCGCACTGAATCCTCGAAAGTTTGCGGTTATGCTTCCGTGGTTCGGTAGCATCATGTTGATCGAAGGTGTCATTCTGCTGGGGCATGGATTACGCCTGGGACTCGGCCCATTTCCATTCTACGGCGATGTCGCGGCGTGCTTCCTCGGTGGCGCAGGAATCTTTGCCTTTCGAAAAGCCGCACAGTCGTAACTCTAATTCGTCGGCTTGACCTGAGCTGGCAGGTCGTTGAACCTGCGCGACAGAAAAACCATGAAATTGAAACTTATTCTGCCTTTAGCCATCAGCGCTTGCGTGCTGGGCTGCAATAAACCATCTCAACCCGACAACGCACCCGCGACTGAGCCCAATTCCTCTGCGGCCACCGCGCCTGCTGTTGCAACGGCAACCGGCGAAGTCAAAACCACCGCCAGCGGTTTGAAATATCAGGTGTTAAAACGCGGCGACAGCACGGCATCGCCCAAAGCCACCGACACGGTTCGAGTGCATTATCACGGCACGCTGCTTAATGGCACAGTCTTCGACAGTTCAGTGCAACGCGGCCAACCGATCAGCTTTGGTTTGAATCAGGTCATCGCCGGTTGGACCGAAGGCCTGCAACTCATGAAGGTCGGGGACAAATTCAAATTCGAGATTCCGCCCAACTTGGCTTACGGCGAACGCAGCCCCAGCCCGTTGATTCCGCCCAACAGCACGCTGGTGTTTGAAGTCGAATTGCTCGGAATCGAATAACGCAAACGGCGGCAAATTTTACAATCCGGCCGGGACGAGTTCACCTCGTCCTTTTTTATTTGTAGATCAGATACCGCTCGCGCCGTTGTTGAAAATCCACCAGATCCATCTTCCACGTCGCGCGAATGTCATCGAGCGGTTTATCTTCTTTGACGGCCGCCAACGTTCCCGAATGAAGCAACAGATTCTTTGGCCTCTCGACGGGAAAATCTTTCGGGTAGAGGCGATACACCGTTTTGGCAATCAGCAATCCCACGTCCACCACGTTGCACTTCTCGCGATCGTTTAACATGATATAAACGCCGCCGCATTCCTTGCCTTTGTGCACGCTGTACGTCGGCGTGAAACGAATCGGCACAAACGCCACGCCCGGCAACGCCGCGCGATTCAATTCCTCCGCAAGTTTGACATCGTCAATATACGGCGCACCCACCAACTCAAACGGCGTATCCGTGCCGCGTCCCACCGACAGCGCCTGCTCAAGCAAACCGACCCCCGGATACAAAATCGCCTGTTTCAAGGTGCGCATGTTCGGTGACGGATTCGTCCACGGCAGACCGGTTTCGTCGAAATACATGTCGCGGCGCCAATTCTCCAATTCGATGACCGTAAGCTTCGCGTTGACCTTACGTTCCTCGTTATACATCCGCGCCAATTCGCCCATGGTCATCGCATAACGCAGCGGCTTGGGATGAAAACCGACAAAACTCGTTGGCTCGGTCAACACCGGTCCATCAATCGTCACGCCATCAATCGGATTCGCCCGGTCGAGTACGATGTATTCAATTCCCGCTTCGGCGGCGGCTTCCATGCACAGTCCCATCGTTGATGTGTAGGTATAAAAACGACAACCGACGTCTTGAATATCGAACACCAGTGCATCGAGTCCTTGAAGCTGTTCCTTGGTCGGTTTGCGACGCTCGCCATAAAGACTGTAAACCGGCAATCCCGTTTTCGCGTCCTTGCTGTCATTGAACTTCTCATCCACTTCACCGCGAATACCGTGTTCCGGACCAAACAACGCCACCAGGGTGACGCCTCGTGCTTCTTTCAGCAGATCAATCGTTGCGCGACGCCGTCGATCGTGTCCGGTGTGATTTGTGACGAGGCCAATGCGTTTTCCTTTGAGCGGCGCAAAATTCTTTTTCACCAGCACGTCAATACCGTTGAGCACCGGAAGATTTTTTCCAGAAGTGCTGTTCGTCGTTCCCGCCGCCGGAGACCGCTCCGAAGTTTCGCGCGGCTGCAAAGCTCCCGGAACATTTGCAAAATCAAAATCCGTTATCGCCTGCGCCGCCAGCGTTCCCAACTTTCGGCGCAACGCAATCACGTTTCCTTTTTCCGTCGGGTGATTGCGATTCGACAGGAAAATCACGAACGACTTCGAAAACGGATCAATCCAGATGGTCGTGCCCGTCCAACCCGTGTGCCCATACGAACCGAGCGGAAACAATTCCCCCCGCGGTCCGCTGTAACCGGTGTCAATGTCCCAACCCAGTCCCCGTCGCCCCGCTACGTTTGGTGGCGTTTGCACACTCGTCATCAATTTCACCGTCTCCGGCTTAAAAATGCGCACGCCATCCAGTTCCCCACCGTTCAACATCATCCGGGCGAATCGCGCCAGATCCGCCGCCGAAGTGAACAACCCCGCATGTCCCGCTACGCCGCCCATGCGCCGCGCCCGCGGATCATGCACCACGCCGCGCACCGGCACACCGTTCTCAACTTC
>CALAYC010000128.1 GCA_937894935.1 uncultured Verrucomicrobiota bacterium | reverse complement strand
ACTCAGTCCCGAGCAGTCACTCGCCGGCATCCTTGAACCTGTTTTTGCGATTCGCACGGAAACCGATCTGGGCATCGGTGATACCGATGGCGTGCGACAGATGATTGATTGGTGTGCGCGACACGGGTTGAGCATTCTGCAGACACTGCCCATCAACGAAACGAGCGATGATAATTCGCCGTACAACGCAATCAGTTCGCTCGCGATTGAGCCAAGCACGTTGGCGTTGTCGCCGGAAACTGTTCCGGATCTCGCTGCGGCGAAGTTTGCGGAGATTGCGACGGAAGCGCGCGTGAAGAAGTTGCGCGTGGGAGCGGTGAATTATCCGGAGGTGAAACGGCTGAAGCAGGAGTTGTTGGCGGCGGCGTTCGAGAATTTTCTATCGGCGCACTTCGACAAAAGGACGAAGCGCGCGGAGGCGTTTCGTTCGTTTATGATGGCGAACGCGGATTGGCTGTCGGATTACGCGCTGTTTCGCACTTTGATGGAGGAGAACGGTGCGTCGCCACGGTGGGATCATTGGCCGGATGAGCATCAAGGGCCGCGGCGGGCGCGGACGTGGTTGTTGTCGTTGCCGGAACCACGACGCGACGAACTGAATCGCAAACAATTATTTTTCGCTTACGTGCAATGGCTGGCGTTCGGGCAGTGGGAAGCCATCAAAGCATACGGCGCGAAGAAGCAGGTTTATCTGATGGGCGATATTCCGTTCGGCGTGGGACGTTACAGTGCGGATGTGTGGGCGAATCGGAGTATTTTTGATCTCGATTGGAGTGGAGGTGCGCCGCCGGAGAAAACTTTCAAGGTGGATCCGTTCACGGAGAAGTGGGGACAGAATTGGGGCATTCCGAATTATCGTTGGGACGAGTTGCGGCGACATAATTATGAGTGGTGGCGGACGCGCGTGGGGAACATTCAAAAGGTGTTTCACCTGTATCGCATTGATCATGTGTTGGGATTTTTTCGCATCTATTCGTTTCCGTGGACGCCGGATCGGAATGGTGAGTTTCTGCCGTTGAACGAAGCAGAAGCGGCAGCGCGTACGCAGGGACGATTGCCGGGATTTAAACCGTTTCCCGATGACACGCCGGAACACAAAGCGGCAAATCAGGCGCAGGGCGAAGAAATTTTGCGCATGGTTCTGGACGGCTCAGGTGAAACGACGGTGGTGGCAGAAGATTTGGGGATGGTGCCGGAATACGTGCCGCCCACGTTGGCGAAGTTGGGCATCCCGGGCTTTCGTATTCCGATGTTGTTTCGCGAGCATGACGGTAGTTATTCCGATCCGAAACACTATCCGCGATTATCACTCGCTCAACCGGCAACGCATGATCATCCGCCCATGGCCGCGATGTGGAATGAATGTTGGGCGAACATTGAGGCGGGTCGCGATGTGGAGAACAATCGCCGCGAGTTGCAGCACGTGATGAACTTCGCAGGCTTACGCGATGAAGCGCCGCCGCGGGATTGGAATGAGCGCGTGCACGAAGGTTTTATGCGGGCGGTGCTGCAGTCGAATTCGTGGCTGGCGGTGATTCAGATTCAGGATGTTTTCGGACAGACAGCGCGCTTCAATGTGCCGGGTTCGACGTCAACATCCAACTGGTCGGCGCGACTGGAACAGACTGTGAAGCAGCTTGATACCGATCCAAAACTGTTGGCGAAAACCACGGTGCTGTCGCGCTTGGCAAAGGAAGCGGGTCGCGTGATTGCGAAGACGGATTAACAGCGCGAACGGAAACGAATCGAACCGACAGACAGATTATTTTTCCGCGGCGGGTTTGCTGGCCGTAGTTTTCTCGATGGCTTCGCGAAGGTTCTCGAGCAGGAACGGTTTGCTGATGATGAAGTCCACGCCTTGCAACGTGTTTTCATCTGACTTGAGCATTTCCGCGTAAGCGGTGATGAGAACGACCGGTTGTTCCGGCGCTTGATGTTTGATGGCTTTGGCGAGTTCGTCGCCTTTCATGCCGGGCATCGCGTAATCGGTGATGACGAGATCGTATTTTCCAGGGGCGAATAATTCCAAAGCATCTTTGCCGCTGCCGGAGGTTTCCACCTGATGACCATCAAAAGCCAACATCATCCGCACGGCATCGCACACGTACGGTTCATCGTCCACTACCAGGATTCGGCGCGGATTAATGTTGGACTTGTTCATTCGAGAATCGTCTTTCAAAGCTTGGCAAACTCTAGCCAATCTGGATGGCGACGCCAGTATTTGTTTGGGGAGTGAAATGGTGCCCCGGCAAGGACTCGAACCTTGGACCAATTGATTAAGAGTCAACTGCTCTACCAACTGAGCTACCGAGGCACCCAAGGGCGAGCAGGTTCTCAATGACGTTGCAATTTGTCAATCTTCGCGTCACGGTTTTTCAGGTTGTCACGGGTTGCCGTAGCGGTGGTGGGTTGGAAAAGAAAAACCCAATCGCCAGCCGCTGGTGGACGAAGATTCGTGGCGGTGGAATTCGATGCGGCGGAGATTGCTTTGATTTCGCCAGTGCGTGGATTCAGCCATTTTGCGGTGGTTTTCGTGAAGTCGGGTTCAGGCAACGACGCAATGTTTTCGTCCGGAAAATAGAATAATGTTGTTTTGTTATCTGCCGAAGTCGCGCGGACGATCGGAGCAGTACGCGGGGGCGAATTGGTGAGTGGCGTTCGAATGATGGTGCGAGTAGTGAGTTGCGAGAAAGGCAGCGATTGGAAGCAATCTGCTACCGGTGCAACGAAACCGGCTCCGGGCGCGGTCAGTGCAGTTCGCCACGCGGGAGATACGCCTCCTTCGCGGGTGGTGTTCCACTCCTGCATGTTTATGTGTGCATAGCTGACGCCCGCAGGACTGTTCAACAACAGACTCCACCACAACAAACGTCGCGCGTACGTCGCATCGAGTGTTTCGGATTCAGCCGGTGGCGAGATAGTAATGATTGGTCGAGCGGGAGTTTGGGTTCGTTCCTTACTCAATGGACCGAGCCACAGCCAGGGCAACATGGATTCTTGCGCAGCAGCGGTGGTTTGCAGACCGAACGCATCAACCCAACGTTCCAGCCGAAAGCCATCGAACACCCATGTGGATTCGCCGGGAAATAGAATCACCGGGGCATGCGTAACCTGATTGAAAACCGCGCGACCGATGTTAATCCAACGCGCAGCAGTTGTGCCGGAGCTGTCGGTTTCAAACGCGACAATCCACGCGACATTATCCGCGCCCCATCGCGCCAACGCGTAACGCAACAGTCGAATCGCCTGATCTTCGGAGATCGGATTGGTGTTTCCGATTTCCCACAACGGAGCGATGGCGCAAAGCAACCCGAATCGATTTGCGGTCGCGATTTTTGCATCGAGTTGGCGAAGCACATCGAGATTGAGCATGAGAGATTCGTCGCCGTGGAAAGCGCGTTGCGCGGGATTGTCGGTTTCAAAATCCAGACGCCATTGCACGACGTTGAATTTCTGTTCGGCACGAGTGCGCACGTAATCGCGCCATTCGGCGTCGGTCGATTTAATCGCAGCGGCCCACGCGGCATCGCCTAACCAAAGAAATGGCGTGCGGTCGGCGTGTTCGAGATATTGTTGCGAACGCGCGACACGAATTGGTCCGTGACGATCGAAGCGACTTTCGTCCGTTCCAGCCGTGCAGAGAAATGTGCCGGTCTGTTCATGCAACCCGCTGTTCGCTGTGTCAGAACACATAGTGTAATAGGTCCAACGTCCGGCGAAGTTGGGTTGAAAACGCACGCGCCAGGTTTTGCCACCGTCCCAGAATCCATAGACGCGATTCGTTTCGCCGAGCGGCGAAACGAACAGGACGCGCATCTCTGCTTCTTGCAGTGGATTCGCGTACGCGACGCTGCTTTTGAACGTGAGTTCGAAGCGTTGCCAGCGCGGTGCAGTGGGAACTTTCGGCGCGCTCAAGGCGATTATCGGCAGCGTCCCGATGACGAGAGAAAGGCCCAGCAGGAATCGCGAGATTGTATTTTTTGCCATCTTGGTTCATGTGAACGAAAATACTCGGAGCTTGTCAACTCAGGCTGTCAAAGAGCGTAGCGTGGTGTTGCCAGCGCAACTGGCGCGAGTTGAACATTTTTGATGGAAGTCGTGTCCATTGGGATGACGGGTTCGCGCCGTCCGGCGAGAACAAAGGAGTTGAGCACGAGCCTGGGAGGACATCATGAAAACGAAATTGAATTTTTCCGGAAGGGTTTTGCGCCGAGCAGGAATTCTCAGTGGAATCGGATTAACCTGTGTGGTTGCACTTTGTCTGGCGGCCAATGATCCGCTGAAGCTGAATATTTCTGACAAGCCGCTCGATCGCTCGAAACCCGGGGTCAGTTACGCGCACGTCGTTGAAAGCGTGACGCCCAGTGTGGTGACGGTTGAATCCACGCGCACCGTGCAAGTGCGGGAATTCCGACATCCGTTTCTGGACGACCCGGTGTGGCGACGATTCTTCGGACCGGATTTTGACGCTGAGCCACGGAGGTCAGCTCCGCAACGTCGGCACAGTCTCGGGTCCGGTGTGATTGTCACCGAAGACGGATACATTTTGACGAATAACCACGTGGTGGAAGACGCCGATCCCGATGGCATCAAAGTCGCCATGCCGGATGGTCGCACGAGATACGATGCAAAAATTATTGGCCGCGATCCGCGAACGGATGTGGCGGTGTTAAAAGTGGACGCAGGCAAAAAACTTCCGGCGGTGACTTTGGGCGACAGTGATCAACTCAAAGTGGGCGATGTTGTGTTGGCGATCGGGAATCCGTTCGGTATCGGACAGAGCGTTTCCAGTGGTGTAATCAGCGCGCTGAGTCGTGGCTTCGGAATTCTCGGGCAGGGCGGTTACGAAGATTTCATTCAAACGGACGCTTCGATTAATCGCGGCAATTCCGGCGGCGCGTTGGTGGATGCGGAAGGGCGATTGATTGGATTGAGTCAATCCATTGCGAGTCCAAGTGGCGCGAACGCAGGCGTCGGATTTGCGGTGCCGATTAATCTCGCGCGGTCGGTGATGGAACAACTCGTTGCCCACGGAAAAATCAATCGCGGTTATCTCGGCGTGAATTTGCAGGAGTTGACTCCGGAGATTGCGGAAGGATTGAAAGTGCCTGATGCATCCGGCGCGTTGGTTGGCGGTGTGATGCCCGGTACGCCTGCGGCGAAAGCAGGATTTCAAGCCGGTGACGTGATTGTAGCATTCAACGGCAAACCGGTGAACAATTCGTCGCAGTTGCGTTTGATGGTCGCGCAAACGCCACCGAAAACCGAGGTGACGTTCAAGGTGCTGCGCAACAAAAAGGAGCGAACTATTAACGTCACATTGGCGGCGTTGCCTGATGATTTAGCCGCGCAACGTTCCAGCGGCGGTTTTGACGACGATGACAGCGTATCGGGGCAGAGTGCCTTGGCCGGTGTGGATATCAGCGATCTGGATCGCGCGACCCGGCAGCGCTATGGAATTCCCAGTCGGATTAAAGGCGCGGTGGTGACGGGAGTGGAAGATGGTTCGGCAGCGGCGGAAGCGGGATTGCGCGTCGGCGATGTGATTGTTGAGATTCAACAAAAGCCGGTCGAAAGCGCCGCGGATGTGCTGGATATCCTGGATGGTTTCGAAGGTAAACGTGTGTTGTTGCGGGTCTATAGTCAGATGGGCGGAATGGGCAGCACGCGCTTCCTGTCCGTTCCGGTCCGAAAATGAGGGGATAAAATTCTGACAATGGAAATCCGGCTGAGGTCGCCTTGGCCGGATTTCTTTTGCACCCGGGCTTTGACAATTGGTCGTCTGCGGGCATGATTTTCCCGGACCTTTTGACCGGTTAACTGTATCCATGTCCATCCAATATAAAGATTATTATGCGATTCTCGGCGTGCCGCGTAACGCGAGCGACGCCGAGATCAAGAAGGCTTTTCGCAAACTGGCGCGCGAGTATCACCCGGACGTCGCCAAGGACAAAAAACGGGCGGAAGAAAAATTCAAGGAGGTCAACGAGGCGTACGAAGTTCTCGGCGACCCGAATAATCGGAAGAAATACGATCAACTCGGCGCGAGCTGGAAATCCGGCGCCGATTTCCGACCGCCGCCCGGCTGGGGCGGATTCGGCGGGCAACGAACCAGAAGCGGTGGTCCGACGGAATTTGAAACAAACTTCGGCGGCACCGGGTTCAGCGACTTTTTCGAACAACTGTTCGGCGGGCGGCGACGCAACGGTGGAAGTCCGTTTTCAGGATTCAGTGAAGCGGATTTTGCCGAGCGCGGTGCGGATATCGAAGGCGATATCATGGTGACGCTGGAAGAAGCGTTACGAGGCTCGGTGCGGTCGGTCAACGTGCGTCACACGGTCGAATGTGAATCTTGCGCGGGCACGGGACGACGCGGGCAGCGGCCTTGTGTGGTTTGCGCCGGACAAGGACGCGTCACGAAGTCCGAGATGTATCAGGTGAAAATTCCGCCGGGCGTGATTGAAGGACAGAAATTGCGATTGGCGGGACGCGGCGAAGCCGGTTCGCGCGGTGGCGGAGCGGGGGATTTATTTTTGCGTGTGCGATTGGCCAAACATCCGGATTTCGAAGTGCGCGAACGCAATCTCGTTTACGAAGTCGCACTGGCGCCGTGGGAGGCGGTTCTGGGCGCAGAACTTTCTGTGCCGACACTTGAAGGTCGCGTGAACATCCGCATTCCACCGGGCACGCAAAGCGGAACGAAACTGCGCGTGCGCGGTCGCGGCCTGCCGTCGCCTAATGGCACTCCGGGCGATTTGATTGTGGTGACGCGAGTGGATGTGCCGACGCAGGTGTCGGACAGCGAACGGGAGTTGTGGAAGAAACTCGCCGCGCAATCAGGCTATAATCCGCGCGACTAAATCAACGCGACTCTGGTTTCTTTATCTGCGCGCCGGCGATTTTCTGCCGGATGAATTCCGTAAATTCTTCGCGCGGCAGGTGCAGATAATTTTCCGGTTCAATCACCGGTCCGAAATAAATTTCCGCTTTACGCCATCCGGCAATCGGATGAAATGGCCCGGTCTTGGTCGAGATCAATTGCATGTTCTCGATGAAGATCGGCACGATCGGTAAGCGTGCTTCCTGTGCGATATAATAAATTCCCGGTTGGCAGGTCTTCACCGTTACGCCATCGCCGCGCGTGCCTTCAGGAAAGACGACGAGATGAAATTCTTTGCCGCAGCGGGCGAAGTCTTGCAATTCCTCGAGGCGATTGGGATTCAGTTTGCCGCGCTCGAGGAGAAACGCGCTTTTGCTCGCGATGATTCGGCGAATCCATGACGCGTGCCAGACGTGTTTGTCTCCGAGCACGAGGATGGGATAACAATTGCAACGCCACACGAGCGCGCCGAGAAACAGTGTGTCGAGCAAGCTGACGTGATTGCAGACGAAAATGTATCGCCGCTTCGGATCGAGTCGCTCCATGCCATGCGTGCGTCGCAAGTAAGGCAGAGCGAGCAGCAACGTCATGGAGAATCCGATG
>CALAYC010000127.1 GCA_937894935.1 uncultured Verrucomicrobiota bacterium | reverse complement strand
GCGATGTCGCGCTCATCGAACCCAGCAGCGAAGGCTATCGTGAAAAAGGCCGTTTCTCACCCGCAAATCCACCACAGCGCGGCAGCGCCAAAGCCTGGGCTTATCCCGTCATCGCCAATGGCCGTCTCTACATTCGCGAAGCCAACTCGCTTTGGGCGTACGATGTGCGGGCAAAAAATTAATCCTCACGGCGATTAATTTCATCGCTCGAATTTTAGGCATTAAATCAACTCCTCGCGTCGCCTCCTCGCGTCGCAGTACTACTTTTCTCACACGATTCATTGACGCGTTTGGGCTCAATGCGGAGACTGGCGCATGGCAAATCCTGAATTGCAGATTGAAAAATTAGTCAGCGGAACCGGTGCAGCTCCGAAGCAAGGCGACACCGTGACTGTTCATTACACCGGTCGTTTTACCAATGGTGAGAAATTCGACAGCTCAGTGGATCGCAACGATCCGTTTCAGTTCGTACTCGGATCCGGTCAGGTGATTGCCGGTTGGGACATCGGCGTCGCACAAATGAAAATCGGTGACAAAGTGAAGTTGACCATCCCGCCTGAACTCGCGTACGGCCGCGACGGTTATCCGGGAGCCATTCCGCCTAACGCCACGCTGGTGTTTGAAGTGGAATTGTTGGCAGTGAACTGAAGCAGCAGTTCCAACCCACTCACACTTGTTAAAAAACTTTACCCCGCTTAAGGCTGATTGACGACCGGGTTGTCAACAGCCTTGGCTTTTTGATAGACGCGTTGTAAAGCGTTGGCCAGTGCGACCACTTTTTCACGCGCGACTTCTCCCATGAGACAGGCCTGAATCCAGTTCTTCTCTCGCAAATACTCACTGTTACAACTCACCAGAAAACCGGATTCTTTCAGCAAACTTCCGACCTGCGTAGAATTCAGATTCTCGGGCAGCGCGATTGTTACCACTGCCGGCGAAGTCCGGGTCGTTGCGCCAACCAACTCAAAACCAAATTCAAGCAATCGCGTCCGCAACCACGCCGAAGTTTCCTGAATCTCGACGAAACGTTTTTCCCAGTTCACCTGTCGCACCGCCGCCTGCAAAGCGTGGAGCAGATTGGAAGAAAACGTAAATGGAATTCCATCCTGTTGCGCGTAGTAAGCGAGGTCGAGATAACGCGGCAATTTTTCCGACGGACGCAAGTCATGATTGTAGAACACCATCGAAACGCCCGGATACGAACGCAGCCCTTTTCCACTGGAGCATGACGCCAGATAAATTTCCGAAAGATTCACCGGCAACGTTCCCACGCTGCTGATGCAATCAAGACACAGCTTGACGCCGTGTTCCCCGCAAAGTTTCTGCAATGCGTCAACGTCATTCAGCACGCTGGTTGAAGTTTCGCAATGGACGCACCAGACCCAGGATGGCGCGGTAACATGCGCGAGATGCTTTTGCACCACGCTCAGGTCCAGCGGCGCGCCCCAATCGAACGCGACATGCTCAAAGCGCAATCCCCACCGCTGCGCCTGAGCCACGAAGCGTTCGCCAAATTCGCCGTTGCTCAACACAAGTCCCGTTCCCGGCAACAACGAAAGTTGCGCAGCGACCACGTCGTTCGCCAGCGTGCCCGAGCCCATGAATAATTCAACGTGCGCAGCGCGCGTCAAATCACAGAGTAGTTGCTTCGTTTTCTGAAAATCCTGTTTGAAACTGTCGGAGCGATGCGACTCCGGCGCTTGCTCGAACGCGCGTCGAACTTCGCGACGAACGGTCACCGGGCCAGGTAAGAAATTTACGGCACTCGGCTGGAACGACCGGGCTGGTGCGGATCGCAGAAATTCCCGCGCCGTCACTTCGAAGGTTTCGAGCGTGACATACATCGGTTGAAATTGAGCTTCACCTGTACCCACGACTGGACCGAACGGCACAAAACCGAGATGTTGATATAAACGCAATTGTCGCATCGTTCCGGAAATAACCGCGAGATCATAACCGCGCTCGACGCCATGTTGCCATAGCAACGCGAGCAAACCGGAGAGAATCTGTCCACCGCGCGAACCGCGATACTTTTTATCAATCGCCAACAAACGGATTTCGCACACCGTTCGGCCTTGCGGCAGATGGGAATCAAGATCGGGAAGTTTTTGATCGAGTGAAAACGGACGGTTACCCCGCGCCGCCAACATGCCGACGAGTTTTTGATCTTCGAGACAGATCAGATACGTGTTCTCCGCGTGAAATTTGTCCACAAGGCGATGCGTCGGCGACGCCTTGTGCTGAGGAATCTCCTCAACAAACGTCCGGTAATTCAGCCGATGAATTTGTTCGAACTCCCAATCTTCGGAAGCGAACTTGAACACGAGGGGGGAACGGGTGTCACTCATGGTTTCGGGGGATGCGGTTTATCCGCCAGGCCACGCCGATCTGCCAGCGCGGGTAATTCATCGAGAATATTTTGCCGATGTGCAAAAACGATTAATGCCGCCAACGTAGCGAGCGTCATTGCTTCAAAGTGGATTCGATGCAGCCAATAGCTCACCGCCGGCAAAGCCGCATAAGCAATCAATCCGGGCAACGTCGTGCGACGTATTAACACGAAAGCAAACAGAAACGCGCCCGCGTAACACAACGCGAGTTGCCCGTTGAAAACCAACAGTGCGCCCAAAGAAGTCGCCACACCTTTGCCGCCGCGCCAATCCAGCGTCACCGGCCAGATATGGCCAACGACAACCGAAAGCATCGCGAGCGCCGCCAGCAAGTCGTTGCTGGAAAAATAACGCACCATCAAGACCGCCAGCGAGCCTTTGCAAAAATCGCCCAGCAAGGTGAGGAAGAAACCACTGCGGCCAAGCACTCGACCGACGTTACGCGCGCCAATGCTGCCGCTGCCGAGTTCACGAATGTCCTGCCCCGTGCGGGCGCGAACAAGATGATAGCCCGTGGTGAAATTCCCTAATGCGTAAGCAGCAATCGCCCAGCCCAGCGCCGGAATTAAATCGTCCGTTTGCAATTGTGTGGGCCACGCCATGCGTTACTCGAGTGCCTTCGCTGAATCAACTGCCGCAGCAATCCCCGGCCTCGCGGTCGGAATACTGAACTTACCTGTTGTCCAGTGAAACTGCTGCCTCATCAGTTCGTCTGCGTGGGAGCAGTTAACCGAAAGGCCTGGCAACGAGCGAGAAGAATCTTCGGGAAAATATGTAATGCGCCGAACCGGTTCAACGGCCGTAAAACGCACGCCCGACTACTGAGCGAACCAACGAGCCGTTGGATCACTGCAACGCGAATCTTACTCAATTGATCGACGTCGGCGGCAGCAGCACCGCTTACGCTTTCCACAACTTCCCAGCTCCAACATTACAGCCTACCATTGCGTTGCGGGTATCCACGATGGTTTGTGCCCAATCGGCGAGTTCCTGATAGTTCACTGCCTTATGCGCAGTGGAGATTAAAACTACGTCAAAGCCCGAAACGATATCCTTTTTCCACTCGATGGATTTCGTTCCAGCCCAATGCGGATGCTCACGCGTCGGACGAATCACCGGCACGTGCGGATCGTAGTAAGCCACATGCGCACCGCGATTTTTCAACATGTCGAGCAATCGATAGCTGGGCGATTCACGATCATCATCCACATTGGCTTTGTAAGCTATTCCCAACAACAAAACGCGACTGCCTTTGACCGCTTTCTGCTTGGCGTTCAGTGCTTCGGCCACGCGGTTAATTACAAATTCCGGCATCGCGGTATTAACCTCGCCCGCCAACTCAATGAAGCGCGTATGCTGACCATATTCGCGCGCTTTCCACGTGAGATAAAAAGGATCAATCGGAATACAATGCCCGCCCAATCCTGGTCCGGGATAAAACGGCATAAATCCGAATGGCTTGGTCTTCGCCGCGTTAATGACTTCCCAGATATCAATATCCATCGCGCCGTAAACCATCTTCAATTCGTTCACCAAAGCGATGTTCACGCTGCGAAAAATGTTCTCAAGCAGCTTGGTCGCTTCGGCCGCGCGACACGATGATACCGGCACAAGCGTTTGAATGGCTTTGCCATAAAGCGCCTTGGCTTTCTCCAAACACGCAGGCGTCAAACCGCCAATCACTTT
>CALAYC010000126.1 GCA_937894935.1 uncultured Verrucomicrobiota bacterium | reverse complement strand
TGGAGATGAAACTCCTTCCAATCGGCTACCCGCTGAATCGGGTCGCGATCCTGCGGCAACTCTCGTTTAAATTCCAAAAATCCTGTTGGCTTACCCATCTTGTTTTTTCAGTTCTGAATCAGATCGTCGTTTATTTTCGGCGTCATTCCGCGCCACTCTCAGTGCCCGCCTTTCACGTTGGCTTCAAACGCCGCCATGATCGCTTCGTCACCACTCAATCCCTTCTCGTGCGCTTTCTTGAGTTCCTTCAAGACGCACGCGTAATCCTGCGGCAACACTTTCACAAACTTCGGCACATAGTTTTTCCAATCACTCAGCACCTGTGCCGCGCGCGCGCTCTGCGTGTAGGTCTGATGGCGTTGAATCAGCTTCCACACTTCCTCGATTTCATCCGCGTCCGTCAATTTCTCCAACCCGACCATCTCCATGTTGCAGCGCGATGCGAAATCGCCTTTCTCGTCGAGGATGTAAGCAATCCCTCCGCTCATGCCGGCGGCGAAGTTCCGACCGGTCGGTCCGAGGATGATAACTTTGCCGCCCGTCATGTATTCGCAACCATGATCGCCCACGGCTTCCACGACGACATTCACGCCGGAATTGCGCACGCAGAACCGTTCGCCCGCCATGCCGCGGATGAACGCTTCGCCGCTCGTCGCGCCGTAAAACGCCACGTTGCCGACGATCATGTTTTCTTCGGCTTTGAACGTCGAATTTTTCGGCGGATACACGATGAGTTTCGCGCCACTCAGGCCTTTGCCGAAGTAATCGTTGGCATCGCCTTCCAGCTCGAGCGTCATGCCGCGCGGACAGAACGCCCCAAAGCTCTGTCCAGCGCTGCCGTTGAACTTCAAGTGCACCGTGTCTTCCGGCAATCCGTTCGCGCCGTATTTCTTCGTGATTTCGCTGCCGGTAATCGCGCCAACCACGCGGTTCACGTTGATGATCGGCAATTCCGCCTTCACCTTCTCGCCGCGTTCAATCGCCGGCTTGCAGATGTCGAGCAGTTTGGTGATGTCGAGCGACTTCTCCAAACCATGATCCTGATCCATCTGCCGATAGCGACCGACTTCCGGTCCGGCATCCGGCCGATGCAAAATCGGCGTGAGGTCGAGACCTTTGGCTTTCCAATGATCAATGGCTTTCCACGGAATCAATTTATCCGTGCGGCCCACCATTTCGTTCAGGGTGCGGAAACCGAGTTTCGCCATGATCTCGCGGAGTTCCATCGCAATGAAGCGCATGAAATTCACGACGTGATCCGGGTTACCCGTGAAGCGATCGCGCAATCGCGGGTCTTGTGTCGCCACGCCCACCGGGCAGGTGTTCAGGTGACACACGCGCATGATGATGCAACCCAGCACCACGAGCGGCGCGGTCGCAAAACCGAATTCCTCCGCGCCAAGCAACGCCGCAATCGCTACGTCGCGACCGGTCTTCAATTGACCGTCGGTTTCGACGTAAATCCGGCTGCGCAGATTGTTCATCACGAGCGTCTGATGCGTCTCAGCCAAACCGAGTTCCCAGGGTCCGCCCGCGTGTTTGATGGACGAGAGCGGCGACGCGCCCGTGCCACCGTCGTGACCGGAAATCAACACCACGTCCGCGTGCGCTTTCGCCACGCCGGCCGCGATCGTTCCGACCCCGACCTCGCTCACCAGCTTCACGCTGACGCGCGCATGGCGATTCGCGTTCTTCAGGTCATGAATCAACTCCGCGAGGTCTTCGATGGAGTAAATGTCATGATGCGGTGGCGGCGAAATCAGACCGACGCCCGCGGTCGTGCCGCGCGTCTTGGCGACCCACGGATACACTTTCTTGCCGGGCAACTCACCGCCTTCGCCGGGTTTCGCACCCTGCGCCATCTTGATCTGAAGTTCCTTCGCGTTGACGAGATAATGACTTGTCACGCCGAAGCGACCGCTCGCGACCTGCTTAATCGCGGAGTTCTTCGAATCACCCTTCTCGTTCGTCCAGGTGAAACGCTCCGGATCTTCACCGCCTTCGCCGGTATTGCTACGACCGCCGAGCCGGTTCATCGCGATGGCCAACGCTTCGTGCGCTTCCTTCGAGATCGAGCCGTAACTCATCGCGCCCGTCTTGAAGCGCTTCACGATTTCTTCAACCGGTTCGACTTCTTCCAATGGAATCGGGTTTTCCGCAAATTTGAAATCCAACAAGCCGCGCAACGTGCACAAGGTTTTCGCGCGATCGTTCAACAGGTCCGCGTATTCGCGATAAATCTTTTCGCTGTTGAGGCGACACGCGAGTTGCAGCTTGTGAATCGTCTGCGGATTGAACAGATGCTGTTCCCCGCCGTCGCGCCATTGATATTGGCCACCCGGATCGAGTTCCTGATTGACCGGCACAGGCGGGAACGCCCGGCGATGCCGCGCCAACGCTTCTTCAGCAATCACGTCCAACCCCACGCCCTGAATGCGTGATGCCGTGCCGGTGAAATATTTATTCACCACGTCGCTGTTGATGCCGACGGCTTCGAAGATTTGCGCCCCGCGATAACTTTGAATCGTCGAAATACCCATCTTCGCCATCGTCTTGACGACGCCTTTGATGGCCGCCTTGATGAACTTGTCCACCGCCTTCTGGTGCGTGGTGTTCTCCAGCAGATTTTCGGCAATGAGATCATCAATCGTATCGTACGCGAGATACGGATTGATCGCGCTCGCGCCGTAGCTGATGAGCAACGCAAAGTGATGCACCTCGCGCGGTTCGCCGGATTCCAACACGATGCCGCATTTGGACCGCGTGCCCATGCGAATCAGGTGATGATGCAAACCCGACACCGCGAGCAACGCCGGAATCGGCGCCTGCTCCGGCGAAATGCCGCGATCCGACAAAATAATAATCGTCGCCCCCGCACTGATCGCCTTGTCCGCTTCCGCGAAAACTTTTTCCAGCGCCGGTTCGAGACCTTTCGCGCCGTCGCGCACGTTGAACAGAATCGGAATAGTTGCCGCCTGGAAACCTTTCCGATTCACGTGCCGCAATTTCGCCAACTCCTCATCCTTCAACAGCGGATGTTCGAGCTTGATGAGCGCACAGCTTTCAGGTGTCGGATTCAATAATCCGCCCCGCGCGCCAACCATCGTTTCGGTCGAGGTGACGATTTCTTCGCGAATCGGATCAATCGGCGGATTCGTCACCTGCGCGAACAGTTGCTTGAAATAGTTGTAGAGCAACTGCGGCTTCTGTGAGAGCACCGCCAACGGCGTGTCCGTGCCCATGGAGCCGAGTGGCTGTTGTCCGTCTCGCGCCATCGGACCGACGATGAAACGCAAATCTTCAAACGTGTAACCGAAGCATTGCTGCCGTTGGAGAATCTTCCGATGTTCCGGCTCTGTGCCTTTTTCCGGATCAGGCAGGTCCTTCAACAGAACGTGATGCTCATCGAGCCACTTCTGATACGGATGGGCGGTAGCGTATTTATTTTTGAGTTCTTCATCCGCAACGATGCGACCTTCGACCGTGTCCACCAGGAACATGCGGCCCGGTTGCAACCGGCCTTTGACCGCCACGCGTTCCGGCTCAATCGGCAACACACCGGCTTCCGACGCCATGATCACCAGATCATCCTTCGTCACGTAATACCGCGACGGGCGCAAGCCGTTACGATCGAGACACGCACCAATCCGGATACCATCGGTAAACGCCACCGACGCCGGACCGTCCCACGGCTCCATCAGGCAGGAATGATATTCGTAAAACGCGCGCCGCGCCGGGTCCATGCTCTCGTGATTTTCCCACGGCTCGGGAATCATCATCATCATCACGTGCGGCAACTCGCGTCCGGACAACGTGAGCAACTCGACGCAGTTATCGAACATCGCCGAGTCACTGCCGTCCGTGTTGATCACCGGAATGAGCTTCTTGATGTCGCTGCCGAATACGTCCGAAACGAAGTTCGCTTGTCCGGCGTTCATCCAGTTCACATTGCCGCGCAGCGTGTTGATTTCACCGTTGTGCGCGATGAACCGATAGGGATGCGAACGGTCCCAGCTCGGGAACGTGTTCGTTGAAAACCGCGAGTGCACCAACGCCAACGCGGTGGTCATCTTTTCATTCCGCAGGTCGGGGTAATACTTCGCCACCTGCTCCGGCATCAACATGCCTTTGTACACCGCCGTGCGCGCTGACAGGCTGGAAACATAGAACCATTTTCCGCCCACCATGAACGGGCTGTAGCGAATCCGTTGCTCCGCCACTTTGCGAATCACGTAAAGCTTCCGCTCGAACGCGAGGTCGTCCGTGAGCGCCGGATTGCGCCCGATGAACACCTGCATCATGAACGGCTCGGATTTCTTCGCCGTTTCGCCCAGCGAAGAATTGTCGGTCGGAATATCGCGCCAACCGAGAATGGTCTGGCCTTCGTCCGCGACAATTTTTGCAAAGGCCTGCTTCACGCTTTCGCGCTCGGTCTTGTCCGGCGGCATGAACATCATGCCGAGACCGTACTGCCCTTGCGCCGGCAACTGGAAACCGAGATTCGCCGTCACTTCCGCGAGGAAGTCGTGCGGCATCTGCATCAAAATACCGGCGCCGTCACCGGTATTCGGTTCGCACCCACACGCCCCGCGATGATCGAGGTTAACCAGAATTTGCAGTGCGTCGGAAACGATTGAATGGGATTTGTGGCCCTTGATGTTGACGATAAAGCCGACGCCACAGGCGTCATGCTCAAATGCCGGGTCATACAAACCCTGTTTCGACGGCGGCCCCAGCCGGACGGATTGCTTCTGATTCTGGTCAATTTGACTATTGTTCATCGGTTCGTTCATTCGCGCTGAACTCGTGGTTCAGCAAAATCCATCTAGTTTTTACCGGAACGACGGAACCGCGCAATAATTCATTTAGTAAAACTGTTAGAAACCTGACTCATTAAAGCTCCGCAAATCCCCGGACGGACTAATCATCGTTCCTTCCCCTTTTCTTTTCCGGCCCAAACCCGGGAAAATCACCCGACACCCCGCACCTCCCACCAATATTTTCGCACTGGGAAAACTCTTAACGACTGATGGAACGCTGAAGAAGACGCCGCGCGCCAATTTCTCCTCTGGAGCAGCCGACGTAAGTCGGCTCTAACACCCGCCACTGAAAAGAACGAGCGAACTCACGTCCGCTGCTACAGCATAACGAACTCACAGATGCTGCACCGTCAGCTTCACGCCTTTCAATCGCTCCAGCGCCTCCGCCACACAGTGCCGGTGACACTCGCCAGCCTCCGCTTCGTAGCATGTCAACGCCACGCGCTCCCCTGCTTTCACCCAGCCGCGAATTTTTTCCAAAACCGCACCTTGCTTCGGCAAATCATGACGTTCGTAATGCGCAAACAATCCATCGTATTCCGCCCGCGTTTTCAAACCGCGCCGCTCGTCTGCATCAATGCCCAACTCCGGCAGATGTTCGTAGCGAATGCCGACGTCCTCGCACGCGCTGCTGAGTGTGCTCCTGGAAAAACCAAACTTCCGGCTGAATGGATTTCGCCGGACATCACAGAGTAAGGTGACAGAATTCTGAATCAGCAAATTAAGATACGCCTCCAGACTGCGCCCCTCGTAACCGATCGTCAGCAGCCCCGGCTTGGATTCCGTCGAACGCACTTCCGTCACGAATTTGCGGGATTTCGAATCCGGCAACACGCGATTCAAATTCTCACTGCGCGTGGCGTAATAAGGAAACCGACGAAACTGCTCGGCAAGCAATACATCGCCGCGCAACGTCCGATAGCGCCGACCAAACTCATCCACGAAGAGCGATTGCACCGCCTTCTGTCGCGCAGCTTTGCGACCCGATTCCGTCAGCGCCCAACGCTCCTCATCCTGCGCCAACAAACCCGCCTCCATCAGTCGCCGCTTGTCTGCGTCCACCGTGAAAGAAAACGCGCCGAACCGATGCGGCACGAATTCATAGCTCGGCTCTTTCTCACATTCCTGCGTGTAGAGAAACAGAAGCGCCTGGAAATCCGGATTACCGACCGGCGCATTCAAAGCGTCCAACAAGGTCAACAGCAGACGTTGTCGTGTGAAAAGCGTCACCGACGATTAAGCTAACTCGCAAACCGCAAAAGGCAAAGGCCGCCCATCGGATGGAGAGGGCGAATTTTTGTCGGACGATTACCCAGGGTAGTTCGTTCCTCACAACCCTGGGCTGATTTCCATAGCGCCTTCAGCGCAGTTGAATTCGCGCCGGCTGTGGGCGAAAGCCTATCAGGAAAACCCAAAGTTTGAATCGACTTTGCGACGCTACCTTTTTAGCCTGTCGCACAGCTTGAAACTCCTGCTCTTACTTGCCGCCGGGTTGTTCTCTGCCATCGTCACCTATGTCGGGAACCGATTTGCGCTACAACCGTGGCGTAGAGCTCGCGACCAACATTGGGCGGAACGAGCGCGCCTGTACTTTCCCGCCCGTAATGCCGCCGCCAACAAACTCTGGCTGATTCCCGTCAACGTTTGCCTCGGCATGGCATTACTTTGGCCGGACGACGCACCTCATTGGTCGCTGATTGCTCTGATTTCCGCCACTTGCACCTTATTGGCGACAGTGCCAATGGATCATGAAGTTTTTCCGCGCATCCCTTGGCCCAATCTGTGGCGACAAGCGGGGCGGAATTGGATCATTCGTTTCGCGCGGTGGAGTATTCTTCTCATCGCCATCGCCCTCATGCCTGCCGAATTCAACCTCACCTGCCTTGGTATCACTATTGTCTTCCTCGCATTATTGCTCTGGCATGAACAGGGCGGCGGATTATATCTGGCCAGGAAACTCGGAACGCTGGCCGAACCTACCGAACGATTGCGTCGCGTCGTCAATGAAACCGCCACGCGGATGACTGTTCCGGTTCGGGAAGTCTGGCTGCTGCGCACCATCTCAGCCCAGGCGTTTGCCGTTCCTTCACGCCGCTGCCTCCTGTTCAGTGAACGGCTGTTGGAAATTCTATCCGATACCGAACTCGCCGCCGTGTGCGCCCACGAACTGGCGCATCTCACCGAGACGCGCAGAGACTATCTTCTGCGCTACCTCCAATATCTGTTTTTTCTGCCGTGGATTTTTATCACTCCAACAGTCAACACGTTCGGCCTCTGGGGACTTTTGGGATTAGTCGGCATCACCATCAGCGTGCCCTGCCTGTACCAGAAAATTTCCCATCGACTGGAGGTTCGCGCCGACGGTATCGCACATAACAAGGAAACGAATCCCGGCGTTTATGCTCAGGCCCTGACCAAGCTCTATGAAGATAATCTGCTGCCTGTAGTGAATCCGAAAAAGCACATGACCCACCCACACCTTTACGACCGCTTGATTGCTGCGGGAGTCATGCCGGATTTTCCGCGTCCTGTACCGGCTAAAATGCTCACCTGGGAAGGCCAATTCCTGTCGTCGCTGATGGGCGTGCTGCTCTTGCTCCTCCTGATTCGAGACATCGGATGAAGGTTATTGGGGTGCTGGCGCGGCGAGGAATGTCAGTCGGCCAATGCGCGATAAAACGGTTGCGCTTTGGCAAACAAAGCCGCGGTCTGATCGGAATCAGTTTCTTCGACCACGCCCAATTCAAATTCAATTCCTTTCGGCGGAGAAAGATGCAGCGCGAGATTTAAATCGTGAAGTATTACTTCGTCCGTCGGCGACATCAGAAATACGAGTTGATATTTCTTTGGCGCGGTGGAAGTCGAAGCATCGTCCGGAAGCAGAAAAACCCACGCCGCCCGAAACGCCCGATGTTTCCGGATGAACTCAAACGCCCGTTGCACGAGGTCGGTCGGATAATCCGCCGGATTCAATGTCAGCAAGGCGGTGCTTTTAGTTTTGGTCGGTTGAGCACGTTGAAAAATGCTGCCGTCCGCAAGGTCGCAGAGCAATTCCGGCGGAAGCGTCAGTTCGCCGGTAGCGCAACCGCGATTGAGCACCGCCGGGAATCCGCATTTACCGATGATTTCCAACACCTGCACTGCGGGCATGGTACCGCAAAGAAACTGATTGAGTTGATACGGCCCACTGCGCAGACATTCTTCCAGCCGCGCGTCAGAAGAAAAAATGGGAACGACTTCCTGGCCGTCCGGCCCGGTTTGCACGCAGAATGGAAAAGGCGAACCGTTCTGAAGACTCATCCGCCCGTCGCCATCGGCCATTTCCGGATGGTACGGCAGGAGGAAGCAGAGTTCGCCTTTGATTAATTCCCGATACAACTCCGGCGCGCCAGCCAGACTACGGCGCACGGACATGAGAGCCCGATCCAGTGCGTTCATTGGTATGCTCAGTGAAGTTTCCGCCGCGATGATTCTCCAGCGAGAGCAGATTAGTCAACGATGCAATGTCGGGAGACGAAGGATGAATGACGACGGTAGCCATGTCGCGGATCAGAAATTCTCTCTCCTCTCTTTTATTCGAAGTGGCGACGCGATCCGGGAAACAATTTTTCGATGGCGCATTAAACTGGAGCTGCTAAAACCAATTCAATCAGTCCCGTGAATTCCGCCAATCAATCCTACGAGGCGTATGCGTTCAATTCCGAGTTCGGCAACGAAGTTGTCGCCGGACTGATCACGGTGGATTCCCGCGGGCTGCATTTCACGAGTGAAGCCGTGCAACTCAGTGTGCCTGCGATGCAATTGCAGGTGCGCTTTGGAACGGGAACGGATGAGCGAATTTATTTTCAGGATTCCACCGCGCCGGATTGGGAAATTTACACGGACGATTTTTCCATTCTCAATCACCCCCGTCTGCCACAAGGAAACGAACTTCGCGCGAGTTTATCCAATAACGCCACGAAACAGGAGGTGAAACGGCGGTTGCGACTGATCGGTTACGTCTTCGCGGTCATCGCCTTGATTACGTGGTTGGTCAATCTGAGCGTCGGCCTGATGGTGGATGCGTTGGTGGCGCGCATTCCGCCGACGTTCGAACAGGAACTCGGGAAGAGCGCGCTGGAAGAAATGGAAACGATCATGACGCTGGTGACGGACTCCAATCGCATCGCGCATCTGGAACGGGTGGTCGCGCCGTTGACAAAAGCATTCGCAACCAGCACGAATGGACTGCAATTTTTCATCGCCGAGGAATCCGATCCCAACGCCTTCGCGTTGCCGGGCGGATATGTGATTGTAACGACAGGCATGCTGAAACTGGTGGCGCGACCGGAGGAATTGCTCGGCGTCATCGCGCATGAACTCGCGCATGTGCAACGGAAACACGGGATTCGCACGGTGATTTCACAGGCCGGACCGTTTCTGATTTTTGGTGTCATGCTCGGCAGTCACGGCGGCGTGGTCGGGTTGTTGGGGAATGCAGCGGATCTCGTGGTTCGCTCAGGTTTCTCGCAGAAGTATGAAACCGAAGCAGACGAGCTGGGCTGGGAATTACTCGTGAAAGCGAAGGTTGATCCGCGTGGGATGATTGACGTTTTTCGCAAACTGGAAGCGTACGAAAAACAGCAGAGAGACCTCTTCGATCTGCCGGAGGCGTTTCACAGTCATCCGGCGGTGGAAAAGCGCATTAAGCGACTCGAAAAGAAATGGCAGAAACTCTCGTTGAAACCCGAATTCCAAAATCTCTCGGAATTGACTCCCGCACTCCGCGCCGCAAGCGCTCCCTGAAATTTTGCGGTGTTGCAATTTTGCCTGTCGCGACTTCGCCAGTGTTTATTCCTGGATGAAGTAACTGAGGTTCTCCAGTTCGATGGCGAGGTTGACGTTGTTGACCATGACTTCTTCCGGCACGTGCAGAACGATCGGCGAGAAATTCAGGATGCCCACGATGCCACACTCGACGAGATCGTTCGCCACTTCCTGCGCGGCTTCCGCAGGCACGGTGAGGATGGCCATTTTTACGCCGTTCTCCTGCACGAAGGCCGGCAACCGCTCCATGCCATATATCGGATGCGTGATTTCTTTGTCGCGGCGGCGATTCGGCTCCGCATCGAATGCGGCGAGAATTTCGAAGCCTTCCTGTTCGAAGCCGCGATATTGCAGCAACGCCATACCGAGATTACCAACGCCGACGAGGATGACCGGTTGTAATCGCGACGTGCCTAATTCATCCGCAATGGAACGCGACAGTTCTGCGACGTCGTAACCCAAACCGCGCGTGCCGAACGTGCCGAAGTACGCGAGGTCTTTGCGTAATTGCGTCGGCTTCACGCCTGCGACTTTCGCCAACGCCTCGCTGGAGACGGTCTGGATTTTCTTTTCGCGCAAGCGCGCCAGACAACGCAAATACGTCGAGAGACGGTAAACCGTCTTACGCGGAATTTCTGGGCGGCGATTGTTCTTCTTCAACGCGCGCAAAATAAACAGAGCCCGGAACGGAAAGCAACCCGGCGCAAACGAAGGTTTATCCGCTTTCTTGCGGAGACGCCGAACAGCAGCAGGCAAAAACTCTGCACGTGACTCGCCGCGGTGTTTGTGATTCTCTCGCAGCAGTTCATGAAACGCCCTCTGCTCCCGGTGGCGTCGTGTTACGTGGGTGGACTTTTGCTTGGCGAAGCAGTCCGGTTACCACTGCTTTTTCTGTTCTCGGCTTCGTTCCTGGCGCTCCTCATTTCGCTGTGCTCGTCGCGGGCGCGACAAATTTTAATCTGGCCGCTGTTGGTTCTGATTGGCTGGACCAACATCACGCAACGGACTGCCGTTCTTTCACCCAATGATTTGCGACTGCTCATCGGCCAAGAGCCAATCATCGCCACGGTGCGCGGCACACTCGCGGAAACCCCTCAGGTGCGCATTAACGAACGCGTCGGCGAACCGGCCATCCGCTCGCTCGCGACGTTGCTGGTCACGGCGATTCGCACCAATGAACAATGGCAACCGGCGACCGGCCGCGTGATGGTTTCCAGTCGCGACGAAGTCCCGTCCGAATTTTTCGCGGGTCGCGCCGTGGAAATCTCCGGCGTGCTCACCCCGCCACCCGGACCGATTGCGCCCGGACTGTTTGACTATCGAACCTATCTCGCGCGACAGAGAATTCATTACCAACTGAAAGTGGATTCGCCGCGCGATTGGCAGACGATTGACGGCGAGCAATCTCCTCCGTTTGCGGATCGCTTTGTCGCGTGGGCGCAACGAACGTTAGCGCGTGGTCTGCCGGAACAGGATGAACCGCTGCGTTTGCTCTGGGCGATGACGCTCGGCTGGAAAACCGCGCTTACCGGCGAAGTGAGCGCGCCATTTATGAAGTCCGGCACGATGCATGTATTCGCGATTTCAGGACTGCACATCGCGTTGATTGCCGGAATTCTTATCGCGTTGCTGCGGGTGTTGCGCGTACCGCGTTCGTGGTGCGGGCTCGTCGTGATTCCGTTGCTTTGGTTCTACACCGGTGCGACCGGTTGGCAACCCTCCGCCATCCGTTCCACCATCATGATGACCATCGTCGTCGGCGGCTGGTCGTTACGTCGCCCGAGCAATCTGCTGAATTCTCTCGCCGCCGCGGCATTCATCATTCTGCTGTGGCAACCGGAGCAATTGTTTCAAGCGAGTTTTCAGCTCTCGTTCTTCGTCGTACTGAGCATCGCTTTATTTCTGCCGCCATTGGAACGACTGCGGGATCGTTGGCTTGCCATCGATCCCCTGCTCGCTCCGGAATTGATCCCCCGCTGGCAACAGCTCCTCCGCGCGGCGGCGCGCTGGAGTCTGACGATGTTTGTAACCTCGCTCGCTGCATGGCTCGGGTCGCTGCCAATCACCGCGTATTACTTTCATATTTTCAATCCCATCGCGCTGCTGGCCAACATCGTCATCGTACCGCTCAGCGGCCTGGCGCTGGCAAGTTCACTGGGCAGCTTGATCTGCGGCGATTGGCTGCCGTGGATCGGCGAACTTTTCAATCACAGCGCGTGGTTTTTCATGAAGCTGATGGTGGAGGCGAGCCATCGCGCAACAGAACTTCCCGGCGCGTATCTTTTCGTTCCGACGCCGAGCGCATTCACGTTCATCCTCTACTACGGTTTGCTGATTGGTTTTATGAGCGGCTGGTTGTGGCGACGCGAACAACGTCCGCGCACTGTGGTAGCGCTCCTGTTGATTGCTGCGTTCTACGGCAGCCAATGGTTTTTCACCCGCAAGCACGTTGAATTGACCATCCTCCCGCTCGAAGGCGGACATGCTGAATATTTCGATGCGACGGGAAAATCTCAGGATTGGTTGATGGACTGCGGCAACACCAACGCGTACGCGTTCGTGATGCAACCGTTCCTCCGCGCTCATGGCGTGAATCATCTTCCGCGCCTCTTGCTCACGCATGGCGACCTGCGACACATCGGCGCGACGGAATTGCTCGCGCAGGAATTTGGAACGCGCGAAGCATTCGCCAGTTCATTTCGCTTTCGCTCGCGAGCGTATCGCCAGGTAATCGAAGGTTTCCAACGCGAACCACGCCGCCTCAATACAGTCCACTTCGGAGATAACATTCCGCCGTGGCAGATTCTGCATCCCGCCGTTGATGATAAATTCGCGCAAGCTGACGACGCAGTGATCGTACGGCGTGCAGAACTTCATGGCGTGAAAATTCTGCTGCTCTCGGATTTAGGACGCGCCGGCCAGAATGTTCTCCTCGATCGCGCAACGAACCGACTGCGCGCGGACATTGTTGTTTCTGGTTTACCGACGCAAAGTGAAGCGTTGTGCGATGCGCTGCTCGATGCCACCCATCCGCGCGTCATCATCGTCGCTGATTCCGAAATGCCGGCCACCGCCCGAGCGAGCCGGCACCTGCAAGAACGCCTCGCTCGCCGCCAGGTCCTCGTCCTTTTCACGCGAGAAGTCGGTGCCGTCACGATTTCATTCCGGCCAGACGAATGCGAATTACGCACCGCTAACGGACAATCGTTTCAACTCAGCAAACTTCCGGCGATGGCCATTCCGAATCTTTACACGGATGCCAACATTGATTTCGAACGATAAACACCCGCGTTCATCATTCGGAACGAACCTCCTGTTCTTTCAAGTCCAACTCGTAGCGGTATTGATCGAAGTAAATATTGTTCGTGCCCCATTCCAATTCGCCGCGTTGGAAGTCCACCGGATCGGAGCGAAAGGAATTTTTCGCCGGCGAGAGTTCCTGATTGTGATCGCTGTTCGCGGCCAGGCGATACGCGTCCAATCCGCCAAAATAAAAATCGCGCACTTCCTTTTTTTGTTCAGCGTTCAGCGTCGGCGAGTATTGAGCGGCCCAGATACCCATGTAGGGATCAACCGGCATCCAGCCGTACGGCGCGAGATAGATTTCGCACCAGTCATGAATCGTTTTGCCGCCCGGATGAAAATGCCAGCCCGATTGCCAGCGTGCGGGAATATCATTGAGCCGACACAGCGCGATGAACAGCAACGCTTCCTGCCCGCAATCGCCATAACCTTTGTTCAGGCAATAATCACTGATATTGCGAATCGTTCCGTATTCCAACGCGTAGCTGTATTTGATGTTCGTCGCAATCCACTCGTAACAACGCTTCGCGATAATCGCAGAATTCGTTTCGTTGCCGACAATCTTCGCGGACAACTCGCGCAATTTCGGAGTGAACACCACATGCGGCGCTTCACTTAGAAACGGTCGCAACGCCGGATCGTTGCGATCCGCGCGGCGAACTTTCGCTGGATCAACATCAAAAAAAATCCCGTGCGTCGTGTATTCATACGCAATCTGAAATTTCGTCACGTCGTTCGCTCGCGCTGGTTGTTCCAGATACACCGAGCGGATGGAACTGTCGCCCGCCGCCAGATGTTTCATCGGCGCCGACGAACTCTCGAGTTCGAACCCGGTTTGAAATGGAAATTCGCGCGGCACCGGCAGCCACGCCCGAATCGTTTCTCCGGCGGGCACGACATTTGATTTCACCGTCACAGTCATGACGGCGTGATAGCGCTTCGGCGTAACGTAAGGCCGACCCGATTCACGCGCCGCCTGTTTGATAGCGCGGGCCGTTTCCCAGACGGTGCGATCAAACTTCGCGGTGTCTTTCGGCGGAAGCCGGCGCGGGTTTAATTCGGGATAACGGAAGAACAGATTGCTGACGCTTGAGCCCATGAAACGTTCTTCGCCGTCAATCTCCCGCCGATCAAATCTGCCTTCAGCAATCCATTGCTCGAATTCAGCTCGCGTCAAAGCGCGAACCGATTCCTGCAAACGCGCGAACAAACTTTCACGCGTAAATGGATAATCTTTCCGAATCCGCTCCAACCGATCCAATTCGAAACGGAGATTCTGTCGGATTGCTTCGGATTGATTTGACCGGGCCAACTCGTCCTGAATGACCTGAGCGGCTTCGCGGAATTTCCCTTCCAGCTCCAGTTTTTCCCACCGATGGATTTCCGCGCCGTCAGCGAGGCCAATCGAAACAGCAGCTAAAAAGAGAATCAGGAAGCAATCGCGAAGTTTCACGCCGCGATAGTGCCCCGCTCACTCCCGTCTGGCAACGGACGAACCGACCGCAACGTTCACACAAAGATGCGTGACGACTCTCTTAAATTAACGCGCAGCCCTCCTACGCGAATGATGCAACGAAGTCCGTCGGCAGGTTATTTCGCCGCCGCCTTACGACCAGCCATCAGAAAGTCCATGTAACCGATGAGCCGTTCTTTCATCTCATTACGTGGCACGATGGCGTCAATGAGACCGTGATCGAGGAGAAACTCCGCGGTTTGGAATCCGGGCGGCAGTTCGGCCTGCGTCGTGTCTTTGATAACGCGCGGCCCGGCGAATCCAATCAACGCTTTCGGCTCCGCCAGAATCAAATCACCTACGCTCGCATAACTCGCCATAACGCCGGCGTAATCAGGATTCGTCAGCACGCTGATGTAGGGCAATTTCGCTTTGGCGTGATAACCCAACGCGGCGCAGGTCTTGGCCATTTGCATGAGGCTGAACATGCCCTCATACATTCGCGCGCCGCCGCTGGTGGAAATGATGATGACGGGAATTTCTTTTTCCGTCCCCGCTTCAATCAGACGCGTCAGTTTTTCGCCGACGACCGATCCCATTGACCCGCCGAGAAAGCTGAAGTCCATCACGCCAAGCGCAACGCGATGCGAGCCAATCATGCCAATGCCCGTGATGACGGCGTCTTTAAGATTCGTTTTTTTCCAGTTGGCTGCGAGCTTGTCTTTGTAGGATGCCGCACCGGTGAATCCCAGCACGTCCACGCTGATCATGTTCGCATCCATCTCTTCAAACGTGCAGGTCTCGACCAGTGAATGAATGCGTTCACGTGCCCCGATGGGAAAGTGATGCTGGCACTTCATGCACACTTTCAGATTCTCATCGAGTTCCTTGTCGAACAGCATCGTTTCGCACTCGGGACATTTCGTCCACAGACCGGCCGGAATATCGCGCTTCTTGGTTTTCGTTCCGCCGAGCTTCAATTTCTTCTTAACAAACGCCGTCGCCCCGGCGTCATTGGACGGCGGAGTGAGCGCGGGTTCGACCGGAGTCACTCCGGGAGTCTGTTTGGTGAACGAAGTAGTGGACATGAGCGGAACGTAAATGGGTTTGGCGATCAGTTTTTGCGATGAAAGATTCATGCAAATCACGACTCTATCAGGCAACCGGCATACATCATTAATGCCATAATAGTATTCAGAGTCCTCGCGCGACTGTCCAGACGCAAACTTCCGCCGCGCCAAGCCGGCGCAACACTCGCGCACACGCATTCGTCGTCGCTCCGGTCGTTAAAACGTCATCCACCAGAATGATGCGCGCGCCGGACAGCTTTTCACGCGACGCCGGAACGAACGCGCGACGCACATTCTCGGCGCGTTGCGATTTTGTCAGCAACGTCTGCGTGCGGGTCGGCACAGCGCGCTTCACGAGATCAGTGCGCACCGGCAAATTCAGCGCTCGCGCCAGACCGCGCGCAATGCGCTCGGCCTGATTGAATTCACGCTCACGTTGTTTCGTGGCATGCAACGGCACGGGAACGATGAAATCCCATTCCGTTTCGCGCAACACCGGCAACGCCGCGCGACACAACAAATCCACAAGGAACGGTTCGAACCACAGCGCCCGTTGATATTTGAACCGATGAATAACTTCCAACGTCACGCCTTTTGCCGCCACGGCTGAACGCGCGGTGGAAAAATAAAGTTTCACGTCGCGACAGTTGGAACATTCGAACGGCGTCGTGATATCGCCTTCGTACGGCAAACCGCAACGCTCACAGAACGGCGGTCGGATGAAGCGCACTCCCGTCCAGCATTTCGCGCAGACGAATCCCTCATCAGGATTAGCTCGCTCGGCTTCGCACAACTGACAGAACCGCGGATACAGCCACGCCAATCCGGCTTCGAAATAATTGGCCAGCGACGCAGCGCGCATGACGAGACGGTAAAAAGCACAATCCGTGAAGCCAAGTTGAAAGCAGACATCGCCATCTCGGCCAGAACTGAACTCGCGTTAGCACATCGAAGGACTGCTACCACCAGACGAATTTGAAGACAATTGCAACCACCCGGGGCATGGAATGAATCCTGGGCACCCCGTTAATCCTGTCTCATTGAATTTGCAATGCCCGAGGCAAGAGGAGCGTTCTCCTTCGCCCCAATTCAGTGTCAATTGTGAGGACTGACCCCTTTATGAGGCGAGCCAGATTCCTTACACCGCTTGTGCGGGACAGCTGGCGGGCTTCGCATTCGCCAGTTGCTTGATGAGTCGGCGGCAGAACCAAAGCGGGATAATTCCAAAAACTCCAAACGAGCAATCAATCAACCGCCAAACGAAAGGGGTCGGAAAGGGGTCGGTTCTCGGAAAGGGGTCGGAAAGGGGTCGGTTCTTGGTATTGTCAACTCCGCGTTTCATTTTCGCAACAACC
>CALAYC010000125.1 GCA_937894935.1 uncultured Verrucomicrobiota bacterium | reverse complement strand
GGTGTCGGCACCTTCGAAAATGACATCCTGCATCTTGCCGCCGCGGAGCGCCTTGGCGCTTTGCTCGCCCAGCACCCAGCGAATGGCGTCCGCGATGTTGGACTTGCCGCACCCGTTGGGCCCGACGATGGCGGTCACACCCGGTTGGAATTGCAGTGTCGTGCTGTCGGCAAAGCTTTTGAACCCGTGGAGTTTGAGGGCGCGGAGATACATTGAGCGAAAGGCCGAAGAAGTGAAGACCGCCCTACCCCCGCGCAACGGTAAAAACACCATCGGCGGGATAAGATATTCACAGGATGTGAGCAGCCTCCCGGGGATAACCGGGAAGGCGTCCCGGCGGCCAGGCGGGCGCGGTGCGCCGTGAGCGGCGAAGGTCGCCTCGGGGGGGCCGGGGCCCCGGCGAAATCGCCCGCTATCCGGAGGCCGGGACGCCCCCAATCACCCGGAGGCCGAGGTCCGTCAGGAGAACGCGCCCATCCTGCGAGTTTGCGATGCGGCGCGACGTGACTTTAGGAACTTAACGACATGAGTAACGAACCGGCTTCCGACTCCCCTTCTCCCGCTTCCGGCGGAGTCGATGCCCAGACGCGGCGTTTCCTGCCGTGGATCGTGGCAACGGCGTTGTTCATGGAAAATCTCGACGCCACGATCCTGAACACGGCGGTGCCCACCATGGCCGAAAGTCTGGAAGTGGCGCCGTTGAGCCTGAAGGCGGTGTTGACGAGCTACACGCTGTGCCTGGCGGTCTTCATCCCCATCAGCGGCTGGATGGCGGATCGTTTCGGCACGTGCCGCGTTTTCACGTGGGCGGTGGCGCTGTTTACGATGGGTTCCCTGTTTTGCGGGCTGGCGTGGAATATTCCCAGCCTCGTGGCGGCGCGCGTGATCCAGGGCATCGGCGGCGCGATGATGACGCCGGTGGGACGCATCGCGCTCGTGCGGACTTTCCCGCGCTCCGAGATGCTCGGGATGATGAACTACGTGGTCATCCCCGCGTTGCTCGGCCCTCTGCTCGGACCGTTTTTCGGCGGCTTGATCGTTCACTGGCTGCCGTGGCGCACGATTTTTTTCATCAACCTGCCGCTCGGCGCGCTCGGCTGGTGGCTGGTGCGAAAGCACATGCCGGACTTTCGCGATCCCGAAGTGCCCGCACTCGACCGCACCGGCTTTCTCCTGTTCGGCAGCGGCATCGCGCTGCTGTCGTATGTGCTCGAGGTCTTCGGCGAACACTCGATGGAGGCCGGGCCGATTTTGTTCATGTTCGCCGTTTCGGTCGTGCTGCTCGCCGGCTACGGCTGGCACGAGCGGCATGAGAAACACCCGGTGTTGGAACTCGCGATGTTCCGCGTGCGAACCTTCAAGGTCGCGGTGCTCGGAGGCATCATCACGCGTCTCGGCGTGGGTGGCATGCCGTTCATGCTGCCGCTGCTCTTCCAGCTCGGGCTCGGCTACGCGCCGTGGCAGGCGGGCCTGCTGACGATGCCGCAAGCCGGCGCGGCGATCCTCATGAAGCTGCTCGCACAAAAAATTCTGCGGCGCTTCGGCCATCGCCAGGTGTTGATCGCCAACACCGTGATGGTCGGCCTGACGATGACGATCTTTTCGCTCGTTTCGCCCGGCACGCCGACGTGGGCGATCGTGGCGCTGACGTTCACGCAGGGATTCTTCTCGTCGCTGCAATTCACGAGCATGAACACGTTGGTTTACGCCGACGTCCCCGATCGCGAAGCATCGATGGCGACAAGCATCGCCAGCACCGCGCAGATGATGGCGCTGAGTTTCGGCGTGGCGTTCGCCTCGCTGGTCGCCGCGTGGTTTGTCGGCGGAACACCGGACGCGACCAACACGAATCTCATGCCCGCGCTGCACAAGGCGTTTCTCGTGCTCGGCGGTCTCACGATTCTCTCCTCGCTGAGTTTCTGGCGACTGCACCCGCACGACGGCGACAATGTCAGCAACCGCCAACGCGCCGGCGAAGAGGAGGCGGTGGCGTAACGCGCGCGCCGGGTCGCGCGGCCAAGTGACAAGTTTCAGGCAACAAGGATCAAGCCCGACATCGGACGGGCAAACTGCCGCACGCCGCTTTCTTGCTACTTGCCACTTCTCCCTTGTCACTTGTCCGACGGCGCCGCGCCGTCGAATTCCAGGCGTTTGCCCATGCTGATCGCGCCTTCCACGGCGAACCCGATTCGCTCGTAGAACGCGATCGCTTCGCGGTTGTCGGGGCGCACCTGCAAATTGATCTTCGGACAACCGGCCGCGCGCAGCCGCGTCTCGGCGGCTTCCATCAATTGGCGACCGAGTCCGCCGCGCTGCCGCTCCGGCGCGACGCCGAGATAATTGATCCAGCCGCGGTGGCCTTCGTAGCCCGCCATCACGGTGCCGATGACACGGCCACTCGCGTCGCAGGCCACGAGAAACCACTCGGGATTCACCCGCAGTTTGCGCGCGATGTCCTTGTGCGGATCGTTTTGCGGACGCGCGAGCCCACACGCCCGCCACAGCGCCACGACCTGGGCTTCGTCGGAGGCTCGGAACGGTCGGATTTGCACGGAAGCGGACGCGCTCACGGAAAAATCGCAGTCAGATCAACCCGCGTTCGTGGTGAACTTCAGTCCGACGATGCCCGCCACCACGAGGACCATGCAAACCAGTCGCGCCGCCGTTGCCGGCTCTTTGAACAACACGATCCCCGCGATCGCCGTGCCCACCGCGCCGATGCCCGTCCAGATCGCGTAGCTCGTGCCCAAGGGCAGCACTTTCACCGCCTGCGCGAGACACCAGAAACTCAGCAGCATCAGGACGACCGTGACGACACTCGGCCACAATTTCGTGAAGCCGTGCGTGTATTTCAGCCCGACCGCCCACGCGATCTCGAGCATTCCTGCGACAATGAGCCAAAGCCAAGCCATGTGCGGAGGAAGAAGTAACAAAGATCAAGTAACAAGGATCAAGAAGCGCGCCCCGCGGCTCCCGCCCCTCAGTCGCTTCTCGTCCGCCGCATCCATCTTTGAGCCCTTGTCATTGGTTACTTCGCGCGCCGGCGTCTCCTACTCCTTTCGGGCTAAAGTTCCTGCTCAAGCTCTGCGCATGCTCGGCCAAGGTATGCACAGAGGTTTCGCATCGAGCGGACTATGCTCGCCAAAAACACCCCGGCCGGTCCGCGATCAGGAGCGCGCGCCGGCTCCACGAAAACATGCCCGCCATTGCGAAACCAAAACCGTTCCTGCAACCGGAATATTGCAAAGGTTGCCTACGGTGTATCGATGCGTGTCCCAAAGGCTGCATCTCCCCCGGTCGCGAGATCAATCCTGCGACCGGGCTAATGCCGGTCGAACTTCACCTCGATGCCTGCAACGGCTGCTCGTTGTGCATCCAAGCCTGTCCCGAGCCGTTCGGCCTCCGCCCCGAGACCGATCGTTGTCGTCCGTCTTGCGACGGCCATGACGACTACGACCTGCAGGATCCCGCGAAGCTCTTCGGTCCGAAGACGCAAACCAACACGCCGGCGCACGACGAAGCAGACACGTTGATCCCGTTGCCCGTCAGCGTGCCGTTGCGATGCGTCGTCCCCACGCAATCGGCCTCCGTCGCCCCGCTCGCGAAATCGGTAATGAGCGCGATGTCGTACCGCTGCCGCATTTCCTCAGGCACATATTCGTACAGCGCCCGGGCGTTGCAGCCGGAGCGGTTGGCTGTCAGCAGGCGGATTTTCGGTTTGCCGCTTCTTTGCGAGGCCGATCGGTACAAGGACTGAAGAGCCGACTTGTAATCGTGCAGCAGATTCTGCGCATATTGTACCGGATACAGAGGCAGTATGCGTTCATGTGGAACGCCCAAATGTAGAAGCTGTTCCCGAATGGGCGCGATGAACTGGCTTGCGATGACGACATAATCATAGGTCAACTCCGTTACAAGCCCGGGCGACAATACCGGTATCCCTTGCCACTGCGTCCCTTGGCGTTCCCGGTTGTTATCCAAACAGGCGCGAACGCGAACGGATTCGCTCAAATTGGCCAGGAACGAAGCGGCGCTGCTGCCTGTACCGAATACGAGAATAGTCGTCATTGAAATTTCGATCTCTCCGGTTCGATTCATGGATTTAGTCCCCGAAATACAGTTCGTTAAAAATCAATTTTTCGAGCCCCGGGTTGTCGCCGTATATCGCGTAAGTCTCGATATGCCTCGTGAACCGATCTTTTTGAAGATCTGCTGCCATTTCTTTCTCGTGAACTTGAGAAGACAGGATAATCAGGTCGATCGGTTGCTCCGCGTACAATGCATTCGAACGAATTTTGCCGCCGAATAATGACTTGTCCAGCTTC
>CALAYC010000124.1 GCA_937894935.1 uncultured Verrucomicrobiota bacterium | reverse complement strand
GCATTGCGCAACAGATGCGTCAATGGCGCTTCGAGGCGATCCAGAATGTCGCGATCGACCTGCGTATTCTCGCCATGAATTTCCAGACGCGCACGTTTGCCAAGACTGCGTGCAAGGTCGCGGACCATGCGAGGGAAATTCCGCACGCCATCACCGAACGGCCGCATCCGCGTTCGCAATACTTCGAGATAAAGGCGATTCGACAAACTCGCCGAACGGCGATCATACAAATCCAGTTCCTGCAACCGATCGTTGAGATAACTTCGCGATTCGCGAACCTGAGCGACCAATTGATTCAACCGTTCGCGCGCATTCTCTGAAAGCGCTTCCGTATCGCATTGCTGTCGCAACGCATCGATCGTCGCTTCCAAATCCGTTTGCATGCGCTTAAGTCGCTGCATGGATTCGGAGAACGGGCGCAGCCAGCGGGATTCGACCAACGATTCGCCCGCAAGCGCCAGCAGGCGATTGAGATTCTCAGCAGTTAACCGAAGAAAGCGATCCGGTTCGCCCGGGGTCAGTTTCGTGACGGATTCAATTTCTGTGGTCGTTTTATACAACGCAGTCGTATCACCGCTGGGGGCAGGAGTATCAAATCTGGTCGGCGCGGGAACGTCTTCGTCACGCCCGGGTGTCAGATTGTGGATCGTCTGCAACCAGGCGCTGAGTTTGGCTTGTCGCTTTTGTTGCCACGCGGCGATCTGACTTTCTTCCAATGCGGCAATTTCGGTCAGCCAATCCACTCCGCGCAACAGCGCATCCACATGTTGCTGCTGCAAAACCAGCCGATCCTGCTGCGCGGCGACAAAACAATCTTCCATCGCATGCGCAACCTGCACGGCAGGCGTCAATTGAACGATGCGCGCGGCGCCTTTGAATGAATGCGCGGCGCGCATCAACGATTCCAGTTCTTCTGCTGTGGCCGGGCCGCGTTCCAGTTTCAACAACCCGGAAGTCAGCAGCGCGATCTGATTCTCCGCCTCCACTCGAAACAACTCGTGCATCGAGAGGTGGCTGGTATCCGAATTGGCAGTGCGTTTCTTCACCGATTCAAAAAAATCATTTCAAAACAGGAGATCACGAAAGATTGCGGTTGAGCGCGGCGAACAACGCGTCCGGATCGAGAAAACCGACCGTTGAATTCCGCCACGGAAACACTCCGAACGTACAATTCAAACCGGAACGCGCCACCGTTGCCGGCGGTTCACGCAAATCCGCCGAATGAAAACGATGCACCCCATGCACTTCATCCACCGGAAATGCGAAACGCTGACCATTCCAATTCGCAACAAGAATGCGATTAAAAACGGTCAGATGCGGTTTTACCATGGTCGTCGTGCCCAACCCGAGAATCTTGCCCAACGCCGCACAAATCAGCAGTTCGCCGCGAATGTTTACAATGCCCAGGACCACGCCACGCCGCCGATGCGGCAATGTGTGCATGGTGCGATGTTCGGCAACTTCCTGAAACGCCTGCGTCGGCATGGCGAGCCATTCGCCGCCCACGCGAAAAATGATTCCTGACGTTTTTGCCGGAGTCGCGACTTGCTTTTCCTGCGCGAAATGAGTGGTCCATTCCTTTCGATAACTCGACGGGAACGGACGATTGAGCAATTGCGCCGCAGAAGCCGAGTAAACCGGGCAGTGGTGACAATGATGATGCTGTTTAAGCTCGCGACAGGACTGATCGCCACCAACGCCAATCGTATTCCAACAATCGGTCAACGCCAGAACCTCGACCTCGGCAGGCGCAACCTGCAGGTCGGTAACCAGCTTGCTGAATGTTGGCAGAGAGTTCACAGCGTCGGAGTTCACGGTCTCTGATTTCCGGCCACCCGCTCAGCGCGGCGTTTCAATGTTCGGGCTCCGGCGCTATCGCCGTGTTTTTCGAGCCACAACGCCGCGTGAATCAGCGTTTCGTAATGTTTCGGGTCTAGGTAAAGCGCCTTGCGATAAAAATCGATGGCTTCGGGATGATTGGTCGCATCCTTCACGAGTCCGAGCAGATAATAAGCTTCCGCCGAATCGCTTTGCTGCGTCAAATGCGCCTGACACAGCGCGGCGGCTTCGGCGAGTTGGCCGGAATCGGCGCATTGCCGGGCGCGCTGCAATAATTCGGAATGTCGCGACGTGTTGGCAATCGTCGCTTTGCGGGCGAGGTCGGCCGCTCCCGATACCGTCGCTCCGTTCACTCGCAGCGACGGAGAACCTGAAGTTGGGGAATGGTTGCCGGACGAGACGTGAATCGGCGATACACCATGAATGCTTTTTCGACACGCGAATGCCTGCGGAATTCTGGCGCTGACAAAACCGTTTTCACTCACTAACGGCACTTCGGCCGGACCTACGAAAAGATATCCGTCTGTCGTCAGCAGTCGGTTCAATTTAGCCAATGCCAGTACCTGCGTCGCGCGATCGAAATAAATCAGCAGGTTGCGGCAGAAAATAAAATCGTAAGGCACGCTGTCGGCGAGAAAACCTTCATCGAGCACATTCGCCTGAAAAAAATTCACCTGCTGCCGCACGGAAATGTTCAGTGCAAATCCCTCTTTGACCGGGATGAAATGTTTATCGCGAAATTCCAAGTTCGTGCCGCGAAATGAATTGCGTCCGTAAATCGCGCCACGCGCACGCGCCAGAGCGTTTTCTGAAATATCCACCGCGTCGATTTGAAATTTCTGCGGCGCCACGCCTGCATCTAACAATGCCATTGCGAGCGAATACGGTTCTTCGCCGGAAGAGCAGGGGACGCTGAGAATGCGCATGATACCGCCCGGATGACGCGGCAACCATTCGTTGCGAGCGATCTGGCCAAAGACAGTGAACGGTTCGCGGTCGCGGAAAAACCAGGTTTCGGTTACCACAACTGCTTCGATCAACTGGTTCAGTTCGGTGCGAGATTCCTGCAACAATTTTCCGTAATCAAAAAAGCGTTTCAACCCGTGCTGCTTCATGCGCAGGCGCACGGTACGTTCGATGAGCGACGAGCCGATGGAAGCTGCGTCGAGACCGATTTCTTTCCGTAGCAACGCTTCAATGTGTTGCATGACCTGACTCCAGAGATTGGTGGAACAGGCGGGCGCGCAATCCGTCGTGCAGCAACTTTTCAGGATTGATGACCTGAATCGCGCCGTTGGCATCCGTAAGCACTGGCCCTAAAAAAGTCGATCCCGCCACCCGTTTGTCCGCGGCGAGAATTTCTTTCTCCGTGCGTTTCATAGTGTCGGTCACGCGTTCCGCAATCAGTCCCAATAACTGTTCTTCGCCGTCATCCGTCGAATAGTTGATGATGATGATGCGCGTGCTGAAATGCTCTTGCGCCGGACGCCCGATTGTGAGTTCGCACAAATCCAGCGCCGGCACCGGACGACCGCGATACAAAAACATTCCCGCCACGCCGCGTTGGCTTTGCGGCAATTTCTTCAATGCAAGAAACGGCACCACTTCGACCACTCGCTGTGCGGCGATGGCATAACGCTCGGGGCCGAGATGAAACAGCACAAACAACATTCCGTCACCTGGCTTCCAGCTTGAATCGCGCCACACTCGCCTGCAAACCGCGCGCCGCTTCGTTCAGTTGTTCGATCGCCAGATTGGATTGCCGCAACGATTCTGCCGTCTGATGCGCCGCTTCGCTGAGTTGCGTCAACGTCTCGCTGATTTGCTGCGCACCGGTGGCTTGCGCGTGCATACCTTCGCTCACAGTTGCAAAGCGCGGCGTCAACGTCTGCACCTGATGAATAATCTGCGCCAATTGCGTGCTGACCTGGCGGATCTCATCCACACCGCGCCGCACTTCTTCCGAGAACTTATCCATGCCCATCACGCCAGCCGCAACGGCTGACTGCATTTCTTTCACCATCTTTTCAATGTCGTAGGTCGCGACTGCTGTTTGATCGGCCAGACGTCGAATCTCCATTGCGACAACAGCGAAACCCAAGCCGTATTCACCGGCTTTTTCGGCTTCGATAGCAGCGTTGAGCGACAGCAGATTGGTCTGGTCGGCAACCTTGGTGATGGTGGTGACGACCGTGTTGATGTTCGCGGTTTTTTCGTTCAGCACGGCAAGTTTGGCCGTAATGGAGCCGGACGCTTCCATGATTGCGCGCATTGTGCTTTCCATGCGACTGATGCCCACCTGACCACTGCCCGCGAGGTCGGCGGTCTCATGCGCAACCTCCACAACTTCGTTCATCGTCTTATCCAGTTCGCGCGAGGTCGCGGAAATCTGTTTCGACGTTGCACCGATTTCGGCAGTGGTGGCGGCGATTTCCGTCGTGGTGCTTTGTTGCTCACGCGAGGTGGCGGCAATTTGTGTGGCGGTGATGTTTACCTGCACACCGGACCGTTGCACCTGACCAACGAGAACGGAGAGATCATCGGCAAGGCGATTCAAGCCATCGCCCAGAACGCCGAACTCATCTTTGCGTTTCAAATCCACGCGCTGCGTGAAATCTCCATTCCGCATCCGTTCGATGACATCGACGAGTTGCTTGAGTGGAATCGCCACCGCGGATGAAGTTGAGCCGTACGCCCACCAGGATAGAATCAACACGAGCACGATCCCCACCGTGCCGAGCGCCGCGATGGTGAATGACGATTCATCGCGTTGTCGGCGCACATCGCCGAACTCGTTTGTGATTTCGCGCACCTGACGTTCCAGTTGTTGGGCGAAGGCGGCGTGGATGTTGGCGAACGATTCGCGCGCGCCAGCCGGGTCATTCTCAATTTTCTCCAGCGTCCCCTTGATGTGCAGATCGAGGGTCAACTCCACAAAATTATTAAAGTTCGTGAGCGGCCCGGAAACCTCGGGACGTTTAGCAAAATTCTGTTGAAGACTGATTATTGTCGCCTTCAGATCTTTGACCGCGTCGGCAACCCGCTGTTTCTCTCGATCCAAAACGGCTTCGTCCCGTGGCTGTAACAACATGGCGCGCAGAGCGTCACTGATGACCACCGCGTTGTAGCGGATGCGAATATCTTCGGCCCGCAACTCATCACTCACGTGTTTGTTGCGCGATTGGGTGTGAACGATCCAGACCGCGAGCGCGCTGGCGATGAGCAACGAGGAAATCGAGATGGCCAGAGTCGTATTAAATCGTTTCCAGATGGACGTGTTCATGGCGCAGAATTGCTGCGGGAGATAATCCGGTTCAGCCCGCCGAAACACAAGATTGTTTGTCTCAGACGCATTTGCGTGTAAAGTGCCCATGCTGCTGCATGAAGCCACAGCCTGTCATTCTTGCTTCTGCGTCACCCCGCCGGGTGGACCTGCTCCGCCAGATTGTCACGGACTTCGAGGTTGTTCCCAGTGACGCGCC
>CALAYC010000123.1 GCA_937894935.1 uncultured Verrucomicrobiota bacterium | reverse complement strand
GCATTGGTCAAGTTGCTGCGGCTGGTCTGCGACACAGCCGCGCTCCGGTTTTGAGGTTCAAGGTCGCTTGTTTGCTTCAACCACGTCACCAGTTTTGCGAAATGATTCGTTGTTTCGTAGGCGTAATTACTATCGAGAAAAGCGATGCGTTTCACTTCGTGCGGAATCTCCGGCACGGCATTCAGGTAACCAAACGTCAAACTCCCGCCCCCGCTGTGGCCCGTGAGCACGATTTCCTGTGGATAATCGGCAAAGATGTTGCGCACAGCGTCGAGGATTGCCGGGATGCCGTCGTTGCCATGCTGTCGCCGCCACGCCGGCCAGCTTTTAAGTGAGTTTTCAAGATAAGCGACCACGACGGTTTCGTTCGTGAGGACATGGCGGAGAAACCGCGTTTGCGCAGCGATGTGTTGGATATCGAAGCGCCAGTCATCGCCAGGCTGCAATTTTTTGCCCATCGTCCATTCGATCGTGTTGCCATTGGGCAGCGCGAAGAAAATCAGCTTTAAGATTTTGTTGGTGGAAAGGGAATCTGCTGCGGGCGCATTGACCAGGACGCGAATGCCGGTGGGTAGATTAAATTCGCGAGTCAATTCCGCGAAATGCTGGCTGGCAATGAAACCTTGCGGCCAACGAAGATTTTCAGTCGTGGTCACCGTTCGCGAAGGAGCTTGAGTCGGGTAACGCGGTGAGGTGAGAACACCTTCATCGCTGAGTAATGCACAAAGTTGCGGATCGGCGAGAACGGCGGTGATATTTGTCGGTTGGCCATTAAGTAGCATGGACTGAGAAACGAGACGCACGCCGTGGCTGTAATCCACCCACGCCGCAGTGTGACCGAGGTAGAACGGTTGAATCGCTTTGCCATCGGGATAATGCCAGCCGTAAATCGCGACCTTATTCGTCGCTTGCAAAAGTTTTGGTGTAATAACGACATCCTTTTTGTGTCCGGCGATGAGCGCAGTCGGCGATTTGGCGGTGGCGAGAAGTTGTGTTTGGATGATGCGATTGTGTTGTAGAAATACCGGCACAGTGGTCATGCGCGCATCCGGCGTGAGCGGATGGGGTGGTAATTTGATTTTCGCGGCCACGTGAATCGCGTCCACCATTGTTGGCGTGGGTAAAAGACAATTAGCTGCATCGGCAATTTGCTGTGCCGTTTCCGGCGTCATCGGCATGAGCAGATAATCGTCATCGCTGCCGAGCGCGAGGTAGTTGGGTGTGACGTAGATTGTGGCAATGTTCGTTTGAGTTTCCGTGCGATTTGTCAAAGTCACGGGAGCCAGCCGACGCAGAAAATCAGGAATGTTGCCCGCGAGGATTTGCGTGCGAATGAATGTCTCGCGCGTGGTCAAATCCGCAGCGAGAAGAGAAGGATTGGTAGTCAGTTCGCTGCCGGTTGAGGTGGATGGCGATCGCGGTGGGAGTTGGAGTTGTTGCGCGAAAGTGGAGTTAATCAACAAACCAATCCAGACCGCGATGAGAGTGATGATGCGCATTGGATCAGGTTGCGCCGACGTGGCGAGATTGGCGTTTGAGACTGGTGGCGCGGCGTTGGCTCACGGGTTTAGGAGTATCAGGAATGTATTTCGCAAGAAAGCCGGGTTTGTCTTTGCGGCCCGCACGCTGGTAATCGCGCCACAGGGATTCTGCAGCGACGCGCGCGTCGAGTTTGACTTCATCAATCAGATATTCGAGGAGTAATTCCATGAGTCGCGCGAGAGCGATGCTGTCCGTGCGTTGTGTGCGCGTGTAGAGCCAATCGCTCCAGCGGAAAAATGCAGCGAAGGGCGACGAATCGTTACTCCAGACAAGTGGTGTGGTTTCGACGAAATTGCCGCTGTTGCCGACCATGTCCCAGTACTTCGCAAAGCGACGCAAACGTTGCATCGTCGCGAAATCAATCAGTCGGGTTTGGAGAATTTCGTAAGGCGGCAACGGATGATAAACCATTTGCCATTCGGCATCGTGTCGAACGATGGGAGTGCCGCGCAGGCGTTTGAGAATGCCGACTTGAATTTCTTGCGGTCGCAAAGCAATGAGTTGATCGAACCCGGCGGCAAAGCTTGCGAGATCTTCGCCAGGCAGGCCGACGATGAGGTCGGCGTGAACATGCACGCCGGTGTTCGCGCGCAGCCAGGTCAAATTATCCGTCAGTCGCGTGTAATCCTGCCGACGGCTGATGAGTTTGCCGACAACCGGATTGAAAGTCTGGATGCCCACCTCGAACTGCACCGTGCCGGGCGGAAATTTTGCGATGATTTCACGCAATCCTTCCGGCAGGCGATCAGGAATCATTTCGAAGTGATAAAAGTTTCCCGGTTGATGGCGTGTAAGAAAGAATTCGAGAATCGCGCGACTGGTGTTGAGGTTCAGGTTGAATGTGCGGTCCACGAATTTGAACTGCCGCGCGCCGCGGTCGAGCAGGTTTTGCATCGCGGCAAGGAAGGTGTCGAGATTGACGGCGCGCACGGGAACATCGAGCGACGACAGACAGAATTCGCAGGTAAACGGACAGCCGCGCGAGGCTTCCACGTAAATGACGCGATGCGCAATGTCTTTCGCGTCGTAATAATCGTAGGGCAGGGCGAGGCGCGAAAAATCAGGAAGCTCGGCAGGAATAATCTTTGGCAAATCAGTCCGTGCCGCAGGCTGATTCAAAATGGTGCGACATACTTCGGCGAATTTCAGGTCTGCTTCGCCGGTGATGACGTGGTCAGCAAGACGCACGATTTCCTGTTGCTCGGTTTCAAAACTCACTTCCGGGCCGCCGAGGATGACGATGGTTTCGGGGCGAATGCGTTTGATGGCCGCGAGAACTTCGGTGGTTTCGGTGACGTTCCAGATGTAAACGCCGAGGCCGATTATCTTCGGGTTTTGTGCGAGGAGAATTTCTGCGATGTCGAGCGGACGTTGATTGATGTCGAACTCAAGCAACGTAGCACGCGATTTCAGGTCGCCGAGGTTGGCGAGCAGATAACGCAACCCGAATGACGCGTGAATATATTTCGCGTTGAGTGTGCTGAGAACGATGTCCGACATTGCGTTGCAGCTTAGCAGCGGGATGAGCGGTCGGAAAGCGCCTGGAGCGACACATTTTCGTGCCGCGTTACGTGCGACGGAAAATCTTGTGCATCGCGGCCTGGTCCGTCGGTTTGATTAACATTTCATCAATGTTTACATGTGGCGGACGACTTGCGACCCAGACAAGAATATCGGCGATGTCTTCACCGATGAGCGGTTGCGTGCCTTCGTAGAGTTTTTGTTCACGTGCGGTGTCGCCTTTGAACCGGACCAGCGCGAATTCCGTGCGGGCGAGTCCGGGATCAATGGAGCTGACGCGAATGCCGGTGCCGTTGAGTTCGAGTCGCAGCACGCGGCTGATTTGAAGTTCGCCGGCTTTGGCCGCACAGTAAGCTGAGCCACCTTCGTAAGCGGTGTGTCCGGCAAGCGAACCGATGTTGAGAATGCTTGCGCCCGCATGATGCGGTAACAACGGCAACGCTGCGCGGGTGACTCGCAACAAGCCGAGCACGTTCGTTTGCAACATGGTTTCCCAATCTTCGTCCATTCCGTCGGCAACGGAATCAAGCCCATGCGCGCCGCCGGCGTTGTTGATGAGGACGTGCAGTTGGCGATCGTCGCCTTCGGCATCGTGAATCTGTTGTCGCGCCCAGGCGATGAATGTTTCGACACTGGCCGTCCGGCTGACGTCGAGTTGATGAAACAATGCGACGCGCGCGCCAGCCTGTTGCGCTGCGGCGGCAACTTCTTTGAGTCGGTCCATGCGTCGGGCGCCGAGTAGCAATTTAGCGCCTTCAGCACCAAAGGCGCGGGCGGCTGCGGCGCCGAAACCGCTTGAAGCGCCGGTGATTAAAACCCATTTGTCCCGCAGCGAAAATTTCATGGCGTCAGTGATAAATCATATACCACCCGTAACCGGCGACACAGGCAACGGGAAATAATCCGCCGATGATTCCGCCGACGATGCAAGCGGGTTTTGGCGGCAGGAAACGTTCGAGGAAAGAGCTGAGATAACCACCGGCAAACCAACCGACCGGTGTGCAGATGATAAAACTGATGATGCCGAAGGTGCGCGCCTCGGAGAGCGATTGCAGATTGCGAGTCAGGACAGCGTAGGGGATGGCGATGGCCACCAATCCACCCACGGCAGCAATGACTGCGGCAATCACCGCGCCGAGATTTTCTTTGCCGATACTGGGTTCGTTCATGACCAACTTAAAATTCGGCTGCAAGCTAACTTCCGAACATCCGCATCGGCAAGACTGCGCTTAAAATTTTCTTTCCGAGGCGCGCAATGAATTCGCGAGTCACCTGAACGCCCGACAGCAAACGATGCGAATTTAACCGCAGCGTCTTGTTTTCAGCCTTGTCGGAAAATGCTTCGGCGTCGGGCCAAATGTATTGTGGGCAAAGCTTTCACAATCCTTGCACATACTTGTCGCTTGCTCCGGGGGGACTCGTGCCTAAGCTGTGGTTGTGAATTGGTTCACTGGTGCGAATTCCGACCGGTATCTGTTTTTGTTGGCGGTCGCGGGATACGGGGCGAGCATGATTTACTCAGTGTTTCTGTGGCGGAAAGGCTTCCGTCGCGATGACTGGGTGAATTATTCCTTGCTGCTGCTTTCTTTCCTTTGTCACGCGGGCGCGTTGTTCCAACGCGGTTTTTCGCTTAACCGCTGTCCGGTGCACAATCTGTTCGAGGCAATGATGTTTTTCACGTGGGTGACCACGCTCACGTATCTGGTGGTGGGATTGTTTTCGCGTTGGCGTTTTCTAGGAGCGTTCATTGCACCAGCATTGTTCTGCGTCGGCGTGTTTGCATTGATGCCGTCGCTGGATCCGCCACACGGCGATACGCCGCAGTTTTCCGGCGGGCTGACCAGTCTGCACGCCGCCACTATCATGTTGGCGTATGGCGCATTCGGGTTGGCCGCAGCGTCAGCGGCGATGTTGCTGACACAACAGCACAATCTGAAGTTTAACAAACTGCGCGCCGTGATTTCGTTGTTGCCGCCGGTGGAACGGCTGGATCGCGCGACATCGCGGTTGGCGCTGGCTGGTTTTATTTTGCTGACGATCGGTCTGGCGGCAGGAGGACGATTGCCGCGACCTGACGGCGTAAACTATTGGACTGACAGTAAAGTTTTGTGGTCGGCGATCCTCTGGGTTTGTTGTGCGGTGTTGTTGTTCGGGCACGTGCGGATGATTATTACGGGACGCCGTTTTGCTTTCGGGTTGATTGGAATCTTTATTTTCATTGCGTTGACGTTTTGGGGAACGAACCTCCTGTCTTCGCTGCACCAGAAACCATGAGCATCGTCGTCATCGGCCTCAGCCATCGGACGTCGCCTGTGGAACTGCGCGAGCGATTTGCATTTGCGGATGACAAAATCCCCGCGGCGCTCCAGCGATTGCGCCAATCCGGTGTGGCGAGCGAAGCGGTGATTCTTTCCACCTGCAATCGGGTTGAGGTTTATGTCGCGACGTCGCTCGACTCGGCGCAAGCGAGCCGGGAGCTGAAAAATTTTCTCGCTACAGAGCATGCTCAATCTGTGCCGGAAGGTGATGAACTGTTTGTGTTGCACGAGCCGCTCAGTGTGCATCACCTCTTCAAGGTTGCCTGTGGTTTGGATTCCATGGTGCTCGGAGAGACGGAGATTCTCGGGCAGTTGAAGAAAGCCTACGATCTTGCGTTGCAAAGCGGCCATACCGGCGCGCGGTTGAACAAGGCGTTTCAACGTGCGTTCAATGTGGCGAAGCAGATTCGCACTGAAACCAACATTCAACGCGGGAGCATTTCCGTGGCTTCAGTCGCGGTGGAGTTGGCAGAAACGATTTTCAGTAATCTTTCGGCGCATGAAGTCATGGTCATCGGCGCCGGTGACACGAGCGAGAAAACCGCCCGCGCGTTGTTGTCCCGCGGCGCGAAAGGTATCGTCGTGACGAACCGTTCGATTGAACGGGCCGAAGCCTTGGCGCAGGAACTGGGGGGGCGCGCGGTGAAATTTGACGATTGGGCGAATGAGTTTACTCGCATTGACATAGTCATCAGCAGCACCGCCGCACCGCATCATATTCTGGACCGGGCACGACTCGAGCCCTTGATGAAATTGCGGCGCCGGCGGCCGTTGCTGTTGATTGATATCGCCGTGCCTCGCGACATTGATTCCGACGTCATCCAGATGGACAACGTTTATCTCTACAACGTGGACGATCTGCAATCCATCGCGACCGCGTATCTGGAACAACGCAAGGAAGAGATTGCAAAGTGCGAAGCAATTATTCGCGAGAAAGCGCGTGCGTTACTGGAACAACCGGCGCGAACGCCATTTGCTTCCACCGGTTCATCTCACCCCACCAGCGCTACCTGAATCATGGCTGAAAATCGTCCTATCATCATCGCCACTCGCGGCAGTGCTTTGGCGCTGGCGCAAACGCATTTGGTTCTCGCGCAGTGTCGCGCGGCCTTTCCCGAACTCAGTTTCGATTACAAGGTCATCAAGACCACGGGCGATAAATTGCAAACCGCTTCGATGGCGAAAACCGATCCGGGTTTGCCGAAAGGGTTGTTCACGAAAGAACTCGAAGTCGCATTGCTGAATGGTGAAGCCGACTTGGCAGTGCACAGCTTGAAAGATTTGCCGACCGCTTTACCGGCGGGATTGGTTCTGGGCGCGACGCCTGAACGTGAAGATGTTCGTGACGTGTTGATTTATCGGAGTGAAGAGCAGGGGAAATTTCGCGGTTTTAGGGCGAACGCGACGTTAGCTGATTTGCCTTCCGGCGCGACAGTTGCCACCAGCAGCACGCGACGAAAAGCGCAACTGTTATTGGCGCGACCGGATTTAAACATCGCCGAGATTCGAGGCAATGTCGCCACGCGGATGGGCAAAGTGGCGGAACGCGAGGAATTGGATGCGACGATTCTGGCGTTGGCCGGGCTCAAGCGTTTGAAGTTCGCGATTGGCGCAGATGGAGCGATTCAAGGTGCAGGTGTGCCCGCAGGAATGTTGGCGGCAATCATTGATGTGGACACGATGCTGCCATGTGTCGGACAGGCGGCAATTGGAATTGAAATTCGCGCCAACGACGCGCGCCTGCAGGACATTTGTGCGCGGCTCAATCATCCGGAAACGTTCTGTGCCGTGACCGCGGAACGAGCTTTTCTTAACGAAATGGGCGGAGGCTGTCAGAGTCCGGTAGCGGCGTATGCTACGGTTTCGGAAGGCGAAGTCACGCTGCGCGCCGTCTCGTTCCGCGATGGTCCGGTGAAACGTGCGGAAGGCAAACGCCCCATTGCGGAAGCTGCAGCATTAGGGCAGGACATCGCCAACCGAGTCCGTTAAGTCGGAGTTTTTATCGACACTTCGCTTCGAGGTACGCGCGGAATTTTTCGTAATCCGTCCCCAGGCAATCGTAATCCTCCGGTAGCTTCAGTGAATCGAGCATGTTGTTGGGGACGTCCGGCTCCCAGCCGACTACTTTCTGCACTTCGACTGGAAACTTCGCCGGGTTGGCGGTTTCGACAATGACCGCGGGCGTATTGCCGAGCGGCTCTTGCGCGGTCCAATCCTGAAGGCCTTGCCAGGCGACTGCGCCGTGCGGTTCGAGGAGCAGTTGATATTGATTCCAGAAATCGCGAATGCCGGCGACTGTCCGCTCATCGGAAATGGAGGACGAAAAAATATCCCGTCGCAGCGCATTGAGATCCGGTTGCTGATTGATCTTGCCGGTCTCGTCCATCTGGCCGCCGTAAACGGAAATCAGACGCGCCAGATTACTCGGATGGCCCACGTTCATCGCGTTCGAAAGCGAATTACGCGAGGGCGAAATCTTTTGATAAACGCCGGTTTCGAGGAAACGCGGGAAGGCATCGTTTTCGTTGACTGCTGCCACAATTTTACGCACCGGCAAACCCATTTCACGCGCGACCACCGCGCCCATCATGTCACCGAAATTGCCGCTGGGCACCGAGAACACAATCGGTTCGCCGGCCTGAGCGACGCGTGATGCGGCGTAAAAATAATAAACGCTCTGTGGTAGCAAACGGCCGATGTTGATGGAGTTCGCAGACGAAAGCGGAATGTGTTTCAGCTCCGGATCGGCAAACGCGCGTTTGACCATTGCCTGGCAGTCATCAAATTTCCCATCAATGGCCACGGTGCGGACATTGTCTTTGAGCGTGGTCATCAACTTGCGTTGGCTCTCACTGACCTCCGCTTTCGGAAAGAGAACGATGACGCGGACGCCGGGAATCCTGTGAAACGCATGCGCGACGGCGGACCCGGTGTCGCCGCTGGTGGCTGTCAGAATGGTGACCTGCCGACCTTCTTCGCGCAGAAATTTACCGAACAAGCGCGCCATCATTTGCGCGGCGAAATCTTTGAAAGATGCCGTTGGACCTTGATCCAGTCGCATCAGGAACGTGCGGAAGTTCACAACTTCCAGCGGCACGGGAAAGTTGTAGGCATCCAGACAGAACTTCGCGAGTTCTTCCGGTGACACGATACCATCGGTGAACTTGGACAACACCCGGAACGCGATTTCGTGATAGGGCAATCGCGAGAAAGCCGCTAATTCCGTGAAGGTGAAACGCGGGAATTGTTTCGGGAAATACAGGCCGCGATCCGGCGCCTGACCTTGCAACAACGCCTCGCGCAGATTGACGGGAGGCGATTGACCGTTCGTGCTGTAGAAAAGTATGGCCATGACTTAATCACGAAGAGACACGAACAAACGCCGATTGGCGCGCATCATCGAAAGCTTCGCATTCATGTGCATTCTTGTCCTGGTTGATTATTCGAAAGATTCGACCCGGAACATAACCGGCCTGCCTTTGACGACGGACAACTTGGCGATTTTCGTCAGCGCTTTCTGCATCGCGGCATTCGTAGCGTCGTGCGTCATCAAAATCAATGGCACGCTTTCGCCTTCGTGACCTTCCGGTTGAATGACGGAAGAAATGCCGATTTTTGCCGAGGCGAGAATTGCGGAAATTTTTGCGAGCACGCCGGGTTTATCCACGACGCTGAAACGCAGATAATAGCGCGAGGAAATTTCTGCGAGCGGAACAACGCGACCTTTTTTGGCGCAGGCGTTGAACGGAACAACGCGGACCTTACCGCCCAGTTTCAAATCCAAAGCCGCGTCCGCAATATCACTCCAGACAGCGCTGGCGGTGGCATCTTTGCCGGCGCCGCGGCCGTAGAACAACGTGTCGCCGACGACATCGCCGCGGACAAAGCAGGCGTTGAATACGCCGTTCACGCTGGCCAACACATGCGAGTTGGGAATCAGCGTCGGATAAACCGAAACCTGCACGCCGCTCTTTTTGGCTTTAGGAGCTTCGATCTGTTTAGCGATGCCGAGCAACTTGATGGTGTAACCCAGTTTTTCGGCGAATTGCATGTCGATCTTCGACACGTCGCGGATGCCTTCCGTATGAATTTCGTGATGGTCCACCCAGAAGCCGTGCGCCAATGATGCAAGAATACCGATTTTGTGTTGCGCATCTTTTCCGTCGATATCGAGGTCGGGCGGCGTCTCGGCGTAACCCTGTTTTTGCGCATCGGCGAGCACTTCCGCGAAGTCCGCGCCTTCCTGTTTCATGCGGGACAGGATGTAATTGCACGTGCCGTTGACGATGCCATAGATGGCCGGGAATTGATTCGCAACGAAACCTTCGCGGAGCGATTTGATGATGGGAATGCCACCACAAACGCTCGCTTCGTAATAAAGATTCGCACCAGATTTTGCCGCGGCAGCAAACAATTCCGGACCATGCGCGCTGAGCAAGGCTTTGTTCGCCGTGACCACGGTTTTGCCATTGGCAAGCGCGGCGAGAATCATCGTCTTGGCGATTCCAGTGCCGCCAACCAGTTCAATGACGACGTGAATTTCGGGATCGTTGACGACTTCCTGCCAGTCAGTTGTCAGCAGTGAGCGGGGAATTTCGTATGGGCGGCGTTCGTCGAGCGATTTGACGGCGACTTTGCGAAACTGAAGTTTCACACCGAGGCGCGCGGCCAGCAGATTGCCATTTTGTACCCACGCGTGATAAACGCCGCTGCCAACCGTACCGCCACCGATCATTCCGAGGTTCACTTGCTGCATAATTGAGCGCACAGAGTGCCGCGTCAGACGATGCCGGACAAATCAATTTTGGAATGACAATGGGACAATAGAAAAGGCGAGGCCGCAGCCTCGCCTTCAAAACCAGGAAAGCGCCGGTTATTTCTTCGCCGTCTTCTCGACCTTTTCCTTCTTTTCCTTCACCAGGGTCGCGCCTTTACCAAGGCGGCTGCGGAGGTAGGTGAGTTTAGCGCGACGAACCGCGCCGGAGCGTTCGACTTCAATCTTGTCCACGCGCGGGGAGTGCAGCGGGAAAATACGTTCCACCCCTTCGCCGTAACTGATGCGGCGCACGGTGAACGTTTCATTGAGACCGCGACCGCGTTTGCCGATCACGACACCGGAGAACACCTGAATGCGTTCCTTGTCGCCTTCAACGACTGTGGTGTGG
>CALAYC010000122.1 GCA_937894935.1 uncultured Verrucomicrobiota bacterium | reverse complement strand
CGCGCGCCTCCCGCACCGTACCGTTTGTCTCAAAAGCTATCGGCGTTCCGCTCGCCAAACTCGCCGCCAAAGTCATGGCCGGCAAAACGCTGAAAGAACTCGGATTCACCGAAGAAATCTGGCCGAAGTATTGGGCCGTAAAAGAATCCGTGTTCCCGTTCAACCGTTTCCACGGTCAGGACATTTTGCTTTCGCCGGAAATGCGCTCGACGGGCGAAGTCATGGGCCTCGATGCCGACCTCGGCACAGCTTATGCCAAATCACAGATGGCGGCGAATTCACCGTTGCCGTTGCGCGGAAAAGTTTTCATCAGCGTGAGCGACATGCACAAAAAACACGTCGCAGCGGTGGCGAAGGATTACGTGGATCTCGGCTTTGAATTGATTGCCACGAGCGGCACTGCGTCCGTTTTGGAAGCTGCCGGATTGAAGGTGCAACGCATTCATAAAGTTTCGGAAGGTCGCCCGAACGCGGTGGATCTGCTCAAAAACAAAGAAATTCAACTCGTCATCAACACGCCGGCGGGACAAGTGCCGCGGGCCGACGAAGTCCGAATCCGCACCACCGCTGTCTATACCGGCACGCCCATCATGACCACGCTCTCCGGCGCAAAAGCCGCCGCGCGTGGCATTGCAGCGCTGAAGAAGAACGGTTACACGGTAAAGACGGTGCAGGAGTATCACTGAGATTTGATTTGAAGGCCTCCCGGCCTAGCTCGATAAAACAAGAACACGATAGATAACGGGGCTGGGAAATTTGACTTGGCATGAGGCAAATAGGGTCTAAGTTAGCCTTGGATTTCAGGGGCAAAAGCTCCAGCAAACTTAATAGCCCCCCGGCAGTAAGCGCCCCCGTCAATGGCGGGGTAGCCGAGCCCGGGGGGCTTTTCTATTTTCTATCCTTATGGCTACCGCAATCCTGATAGACGGAGACTTTTTTCTAAGACGCTTTCGATTTTTAGCCGGGAAACAAAGCGCCAAAAAAGTAGCCGCAGATCTGCATTGGATGTGTCGCGAACATCTGAAGCAACCCGACGGAAAACACGAGCTTTATCGCATCTTTTTCTATGACTGTCCGCCGCTGACTAAAAAGGTTCACAATCCTGTTACCAGGCAAGCGCTGGATTTTGCCACAACGACAACTGCCGTTTGGCGCACTGAATTTCATCACGAACTGCGTCAGCTTCGAAAAGTGGCTCTGAGACTCGGTTACTTGAATGAACGCATGGGACATTGGACGATCCGGCCAGAAAAACTCAAAGATTTGCTTAATGGAACTCTCACAGTGCAACAACTCACTCAGCAGGACGTGCTTTACTCTGTTCCTCAAAAAGGAGTGGACATGCGAATCGGTTTGGACATCGCTTCTATTGCTTTCAAGAAGCAGGCAGATCAAATTATTTTAGTTGCTGGCGATAGCGACTTCGTTCCCGCAGCAAAACTTGCCCGGCGCGAAGGAATCGATTTCATCCTTGACCCAATGTGGGCAACGATTCGAACAGATCTTCACGAACACGTCGATGGTTTGCGTTCGGTAATTCAGCGCCCAACACGATCCGACGCTCCGTTTTCGTCTGGAACATTACAGCCTCCTCAAGCTCCTCTCTCTTGAATGGAGTAAATTCGTCCTTGCTTCGATCAAGTTTCAGCTTTGCCTAAACCCAATCCTATAGTAAGAGCAGCTGGCGTTGGGCGACACTTCTGATATCGTGGGCGGCCTTGATGAAGAAGATCGTCAACATCGCTGCTTACAAATTTGTTTCGCTGTCGGACCTCCGTTCGTTGCGCACGCGACTACTCGCGCTTTGCAAAAGCCGGGAACTTAAAGGCACTATTTTACTCAGCGTCGAGGGCATCAATCTGTTCGTCGCCGGCACCGCGGAAAACATTGAGAAATTGCTGGCCGAACTGCGCAGCATTCCCGGTCTTGCCGATCTTACGCCGAAATACAGCGAAACCGATCATCAACCGTTCACGCGCATGTTGGTGCGGTTGAAAAAGGAAATCATCGCGTTCGGCGTGCCGGGAATTGATCCCGCCAAACGCACTTCACCAAAACTCAAACCGCAGGAACTCAAGCGCTGGCTCGATGAAGGTCGTCCGGTGACGTTGCTCGACACCCGTAACGATTACGAAGTGAAGCTCGGCACGTTCAAAAATGCGTTGCCGATTGGCATCAATCATTTTCGCGATTTCCCGCAAGCCGTCGAAAAATTGCCACCGGAACTTAAAGAGCAACCCATCGTAATGTTCTGCACCGGCGGCATTCGCTGTGAGAAAGCCGGTCCGTTCATGGAAGGCCGTGGCTTTAAACAAATCTTCCAGCTCGATGGCGGCATTCTGAAATATTTCGAAGAATGCGGTGGCGCGCATTACGACGGGGAATGTTTTGTGTTCGATCAACGCGTCGGACTCGATCCGAGTTTGCAGGAAACCGATTCGACGCAGTGTTTTCGCTGCCAGACGCCGTTGAGCGAAGCGGAACAGAAAGACGAACGTTATGTACCGGGTCAATCCTGCCCGTACTGTTTCAAAACGCCCGCTGAGGAGATGGCCGCCAATCTCGTTCGTCGCCACGAGGCGATTGCACGCGCGACCGATCCCCTGCCCGGCAGCGTGCCGTACGATAATTTCAAACCGATCAACGTGCCGGAACAATGTCACGGCCAGACGTTACTCGAAGCGCTTTGCGCCGTGGTGAAACATCTACCGGCGCAATATTGGGAAGCAGAGTGCGCGCGCGGCCTCGTGTTGACGACCAATCACGAACCGGTGAACGCCGACCGAATCGTTGCCGCTGGCGAACGTTATCTGCATAAGTTTCCCAATCTCACTGAGCCGGATGTGAATGGGCGCGTCGAGGTTTTGTATGAAGACGAAGCTATCATCGTGTTGAACAAACCTGCGCCGCTTCCGATGCACGCGGGCGGCCGATTCAATCGCAACACGCTGCAATACATTCTCAACGCGGTGTATCACCCGCAGAAACCGCATCCAGCCCATCGACTTGATGCGAACACAACCGGCGTGGTCGTGGTGACGCGTACGCGTCATTTCGCCGGAAAACTTCAGCCGCAATTTGCGAAAGGTCAGGTGGAGAAAACTTATCTGGTGCGCGTCAAACGTCATCCGACTGAAGATGCGTTCAGTTGTAATGCGCCCATCAGCGTCGAAGCGGGCGACATCGGCTCGCGCCAGGTGGATTTGGAAAATGGTCTCGAAGCGCGCACAGAGTTCACGGTGCGCGAGCGGCGCGCCGACGGAACAACTCTGCTCGAAGCTAAACCGTTAACCGGGCGCACGAATCAAATTCGCATTCACTGCGCGCATCTGGGTTTTCCGGTTTGTGGCGATGCAGCTTATCTCGCGGGCAATCAACTCGGCGTAACGCAAACGTTGCGCGTGGACGATCCGCCGTTGTGTCTGCACGCGTGGAAACTGGCGTTTCGCCATCCGCTTTCAAATCAACGCGTGGAATACATCGCTCCGCCACCCGATTGGGCGAGTTGAATCTGCGCGTAACGAGGTATCGCTCAAACCAGTTTCCGCTTTCAAATCACGCATCGGTTCCGGCAACTTCCCAAGCGGAAGGCAGCCTGCACGTGTGAAAATCTTGATTGCGACGGAAACGGCCGGAGGTGGACATCTCGCGGCAGCAGCAGCGTTGGAAGAAGCGTGGAAAACGCTCCGCCCCGATGACGGCGTGGAACGCCTGGACCTCGTGAAATTCTTCTCCCCGCTGCATCGCAAGATTCATGCGGACGGTTACGTCAAACTGGTCGAACGCGCGCCGGAACTTTGGGGCATGATTTTCGCCAAGACGGATGATCCTGAAGTCGCGCAACAGTTAAATCGTATTAAAGCACTTTTTCCGAGTCGCGCCCGTTCCCGCTTTGCGAAGCACGTTGCAGACTTCAATCCCGACGTTGTGCTCTGCACGCACTACGAACCGGTCGAAGCATTAGGAAAAATCCGACGTAAACAGAAAACCTCAAAGCCATTCATCGTCAGCGTAGTCACAGATTTTGAAGCGCATGCACTGTGGATGGATGCGGAAGTGGATTTGTACTGCGTCGCGGCGGAAGAAACCAAGGCGCGACTCGTCGCCCGCGGCGCCAAAGCGGATCACGTCGTCGTCACCGGAATTCCCATTGCAGCGAAATTTGCTCAACAGATTGACGCGCGCGCGACCCGCAAAGCGATGGGTTTGCGTGACGATCTACCGACGTTGCTGGTGCTCGGTGGCGGCTTCGGCATGGGACCGGTCGGAAAAATTCTGGCCGCGTTGGATCAGGTGAATCGGGAATTTCAAACTGTGGTAGTGTGTGGTCGGAATGAAGAATTACGCGCCAAACTGGCGGCGCAGGATCGCAAACACCCGACCCGAGTAATGGGTTTCGCCGCGAACATGCACGAGTTGATGACGATCGCGAATCTGATTCTGACGAAGCCAGGCGGATTGACGTCATCCGAAGCGCTGGCATTGGGCAAACCACTTTTCATTCTCGACCCGATTCCCGGCCAGGAAGCGGCGAACAGCGATTTCCTGCTCGAACGCGGCGCAGCGGCCAAGGTGAATCGCGTCGAAGATTTGCCGTTTCGCGTCGAACAACTGCTGGGTTCAACCAAACTGACTGCGATGGCCAAAGCAGCCAAAGCATTGGGTCGCATAAAATCAGCGGACGCAGTTTGCCGAGAAGTTTTGCGCCGCATGTCATGAAAAACACCCGCTCCATCAACGCGCCGAGCGGCTGGAGTTGCATCGCGGCGCGCCTGCGGCAATGCAGGACATGGGCATGGTTGATGGTTGCAGCGACGATGTTCTCGAATTCTTTTCAACACATGCGGGCGCAGGAAACCAATCTGAAGTCCGACGAGGACATTGTGTTTTATCCGAGCGTCGCGCAGCGTGTGCCGGGCGAAACGAATCTTTGGCGCGCGACGATTCGCGGGCGCGTCTTCGAAGTGGAAAACTGGCGACTGCTGATTGGAGCGTTTCGTCGCGCAGTGGAATTACGCTCTGACCAACTCACGCCCGAAGAAAACGCAATCTTTACAAACCGCGCGCGACTCTTTCTCGTGGATAATGAACGTCGCAAAAATGTTTACGTTCGCTTCGGCCCAAATGTGTTTTTCGTCGGTCGCTCCGGCAGCAATGGACGATTTTCCGGCGAAATTCTGTTTACTGCGAATGAAACAAATGAATTCGCCGCAGTGTTGCCGGATGGCGATGACCGACAATTTGCTGCCCGAATCTTTCCGCTGGAAAACGAAGGTGTCAGCGTTATTTCGGACATTGACGACACCATCAAGATTACCGAAGTGCGCGACAAACGCGCCACGTTGCGAAATACGTTTCTGCGCGAATTTCAGGTCGTACCTGGCATGCCGGAGTTTTATCAGCAACTGGCGCAAATCCATCAGGCAACGTTTCATTACATCTCCGCCAGCCCGTGGCAACTTTACGAACCGCTGGCGATGTTTACCGCCGCGCATCATTTTCCGCCCGGCACATTTGAACTGAAACAATTTCGCTGGAAAGATCGCAGTTTCTTCAGCCTGTTCGCCGATCCTGAGCGGTACAAAATCGGCGTCATCGAACCGTTCTTGCGACAATTTCCCAATCGAAAATTTATTCTGATTGGTGATTCCGGCGAGCGCGACCCGGAGGTTTATGGCGCATTAGCGCGAAAGTTTCCGCAGCAGATTTTGAAAATCTACATTCGCGATGTAACGGAAGAGTCACCGGAATCAGAGCGGTATCGAAAGGCTTTCCGCGATTTGCCGCCGGAACAATGGGAAATTTTCAGCGAACCACCGCAGGCAGCCCCTCAGAAATAAAATCCTGCTTCGTTTTATGAGTATCAATCGAATCTCTTGTTTTCTTGTCGTCCTTCTGCTCCTCGGTTGCAGTCATTCGGGTAAAAATCGAAGTGATCGACAGCCGCCGCTGATTCGCGTCATGACCTACAACATTCACCATGGCGAAGGACTCGATGGCCGCGTGGATTTACCGCGCATTGCTGAGCTGATCAAAGCGCAGCGCGCCGACCTTGTGGCCTTGCAGGAAGTGGATAAAGGCGTCGCTCGCACGGATCGCCGCGATTTACCGGCAGAGTTAGCAGCGCTCACCGGGATGACCGCAGTATTCAGCAACAATTTCCATTTTCAAGGTGGCGAGTATGGCAACGCCGTGCTGACCCGCTTTCCGCTGAAACGTTGGGCGAATCATCATTATCAGATGTTGCGCGCCGGTGAACAGCGCGGTGTGTTGCAACTGGTTCTCGATGTGCACGGTCGCGAAATGGTTTTTCTCAACACGCATATTGATTATCGCGGCGACGATTCCGAGCGTTGGCTTAATGTGGGTGAAATTGAAAAAATCGTCGCCGATGCAAAACGTCCGGTCATCCTGTGCGGCGACTTCAACGACGTTCCATCGAATCGTGTCTATCGGCGGTTGTCAGAAACGTTCAATGATGCCTGGGCGCAGGCCGGTATAGGCGACGGATTTACTTTCCCAGTGCGAACACCGACAAAGCGAATTGATTACATCTGGCTCTCGAAAGGAAACTGGTGCGAGCCGTTACGCGCGTGGATACCGCATTCGGAAGCGTCCGACCATTTGCCGCTCGTCGTCGAACTGAAGCTGAACTGAACTCGCTTCGTTCAACGATTTTCGATGCGATATAAATGCGTTTTTGTTCGCAAAATCAGCGCATTTCCATCCACTGCCGGTGACGCCATAAATCCGCCAGGCAGATGATTGGTCGCTAAGACCTGATATGTGCGCGCGGCTTTGAAAACAGTGGTTTTGCCATCCTGACCAAACGCATAAACCCGATCGCCAGCACAGAGCAGCGAAGCGGAATAATCACCGCCTAATCGTTCCTGCCACTGTTGTTCGCCCGTCGCTGCATCCAAACACGAAGCTATTCCGCTGTCGCTTACCATAAACAACAGCCCGTTGACCAATACCGGCGACGGCATGCGCGGAAACCCGCGATTATTTCGCCAGATAACATGCGTATCCGTCACATCGCCTGCGCCATCCACGCGCACGCAAATCATTTCGCCATTGCCGTGACCGGTAGCAATAAATGCGTTCGTGCCGTCGAAGACCGGTCGTGACGCGCCGGAAAAACCATTGTGATTTACTTTCCAGATTTCACGCCCGGTCACAGGATCGTAGCTGTAGGCGGCTTTTGATCCGACTGAGAGCATTTGTTTGCGCCCGGCAAATTCAACAACCAGGGGCGTCGAGTATGCTTTTCGAAAGTCGCCGCCCGCGCGCGGTTTTCCGTCCGCTTCCAAATCATTCCAATTGGCCGTGCGATCCGTTTTCCAAATGGTTTCTCCGGTGTGCTTATCCAGCGCCACGACGTATTGCACGTCCACGCCGTCCATCGTGAGGATTAATAGATTTTCGAAAAGAATCGGCGACGAACCCGGACCACGAAAATGGCGACACGGCAAATCCTCTCGTTTCCAAATCACTTTGAAAGTCGCGGTATCAATCGCCGCCGTACCGTAACTCCCGAAATGAACATAAACGCGTCCGGTTTCGATCACCGCCGATGGCGACGCGTAACCATTCAAACGATTACCCAGCGGCTCGGGCGTTTCACAATGGAAAATCCGCTCATTGAAAAGCGATTTCCCGGAAGCTGCGTCAATACACAACGCGTAAAAATCGTGCCCTTCTTCAGTTGCTGTGGTTAACCAGATTTGCCCATTGTAAACCACCGGCGTGGACCAGCCTTTATGGGGGATTTCAACCCGCCATTTTATATTTTCCGACAAGCTCCACCGAATAGGAATATCTGCCTGCGTTGTTCCACTTTGTCGTTCGCCTCTAAAATCCTGCCATCCCGCCATTGAGCAAGGAGCAGCCAGCGCAAGGCCGAAATAAAACAGGAATAAGGGCGATTTCATCGCAATTTGCTCCTAAACCCTTGCCGTACAATCGCCCTCAAAAAAGAAGCACGGCACCTAAAAGGGTGCCGTGCTTGAATTACGAAGCCGATTTATTAATCAAGTTTCGGGAACTGGAGGCGATTGACACCCGTACCAGTCGAACCGGTAATGGTCTGGAACGCGGCAGCCGAACCGGCATTGTTAGCGCGACCGTAGTCACCCGTGTTGTTCAAAGCCGTGCGCAATGCAGCCGAAGAGAAGCCTTGCACGCTACCATCAGCCAGACCGACGTTACCTTGTTTGTTATGCAATGTATCACGCCATCCGATGGCCGTCGTAGCCACCCAGTTAGCGTTGGTGCCCGCGCTAACCCACTGTTGGGTGAATTTTGTTGCACCATTAGCTGTGCCCAAATTGTAATCACCAGCCAAGAACATGCTCGGCGACGTTTCATTGGCATCCACGCCCACGAAATAACTGCCTTGGGCATCTTGATAATAGCCAGTCGTAGTGCCGGAAGAATTTCCGAACACTGAACCCGGAGTAATGCTGTCAGACGGACAAGCCAGGATTTTAGGCGTATTCAGCTCATTTGATTGCACGGCAAACATTGAGAAAACACCGCCACCGCTCATGTATGCTCCGGATGTCGTATTTACCTTAAGGATGTTAGCGTCGAACGTAGTCCCATTGGCAGCACGGCCAATAGCTTCTGCTGCTCCACCCTCACGCCCCGCCACACTCATTGGATACCGATCCTGATTATCGGTCGCCCAGATACGGAATGCGAGACCGACCTGCTTCAGATTGTTTGTGCAACTGATACGTTGCGCCTTGGCTTTCGCTTTCGCGAGCGCGGGCAGGAGCATCGCCGCCAGAATCGCGATGATCGCGATCACGACAAGCAGCTCGATGAGCGTAAAGGCTCGAAGTTGTTTACGTGTGTGTTTCATAATTTTGTTCGGTTTGTGTTTTTTACTGGGTAAACAGTTCGCGCACTCTATTAAATCGCATCGCGCTGTCAAACCCGTTTGCAAAATTATTTTAGCACTGCCAGTGCCAGCATCGTTTTCCGCCTGAAATCGTGTGATTCACGCACCTTGGCGTCAATTTTACGCGTCATTTCCACGCGTTTCGCGTGACTCTCACGCAGCGGATTAATTGCGCCATTTCCAGTAAAACTTGGCCTCGCTATCGCCTTTGCTAACTTCCGCGCATGGCTTTCGATTCTTTTCGCGATTTCATCAATACACTCGACCAGGCAGGCGAACTCAAACGCATCTCTCAACCCGTCGCTACCGAACTCGAAATCACCGAACTCGCCAATCGCGAAATGAAATCTCCTGGCGGCGGCAAAGCGCTACTCATCGAGAAGCCTACGGTGAACGGACAGGTATCACCGTTTCCAGTCGCCATCAACACGATGGGTTCGTGGAAACGCATGGCGATGAGCATGGGTGCGAATTCAGTCGAGGAAGTCGCCAACGAACTGGGCTCGCTGATGAAAGCCAAGCCGCCGACCAGCTTCAAAGAAGCTATCAAACTTTTCTCCACAGCGATTGAACTCCGCCACGCCAAACCGAAGCTCGTCAAAGATGGCCCGTGCAAAGAAGTCATTCATCGCTTCGATGCCGCCGATGGCAAATCGCAGATTGCAGTTGGGGAGAAACCCATCTCCCATCTCCCATCTCCTATCTCCTCACCCGGTCCGGTCGAGTTGCCCCCCACTTCACCAACACCACCAACACTCCTTAATTTGCCGATCCTCAAATGCTGGCCGCTCGACGGCGGACGCTTCATTACCCTGCCCTGCGTCGTCACCAAAGATCCAGACACCGGCGAACGCAACGTCGGCATGTATCGCATCCAGATTTACGACGACAAAACCACGGGCATGCACTGGCAGTTGCAGAAAGTCGGCGCACGGCACGGTCGTCGTTACTACGAAACCGGCACGCGCATGCCCGTCAGCATTTTCATCGGCGGTGATCCCATGTTTCCCTTTGCCGCGACCGCGCCGTTGCCGGATGGCCTGGATGAATTCCTCCTCGCCGGTTATCTGCGCAAGAAGTCCGTGGAACTGGTGAAGTGCGAGACCAACGACCTCGAAGTTCCCGCCAACGCCGACTTCGTCATTGAAGGTTACGTTGACCCGACCGAGCCGTTGCGC
>CALAYC010000121.1 GCA_937894935.1 uncultured Verrucomicrobiota bacterium | reverse complement strand
TCCGCTTCGCGCGCACGGAAGGCCGCTTCGCGAAGCACTTCGACAAAGACGGCAACCCGAGCGAGACGCTGCTCAAAGCGAAACAGGAACGCCTCGAAAACTGGCGCACCTTGCAGGAACTGGCGGGGATTATTTGAGTGACATCCACAACAATAAAGAAAAAGGGCCACGTTTGATACGTGGCCTTTTCATTTATACTCTCGCAAATACAGAACGCCTCAATAAATCCAATTGCGAAAAAATTCATCTTACCACCCGGAAAAGAATTCTCCGCGCCGCGGTCCGATCCGCCGTCGCCAAACCAACTCCTCCACACCCTAGTAATAACCGGTTTCGACCGACGCACCATTCCGCTGCTCCGACAATCTACGCCAGACCCCGAAGACTTCGGCGATTGTCAAACGCTCCGCCTTGGCAAACAATCGCCCTGAAGTAAATGAAACCTTCGAACATCCGTCTGCTCGCGGCCGGGCCGATTCTCTTGGCCGTGGTGCTGATTGCCATCGGCATTTATCTGTGGCGACAGGTTGAGCCGCTGTTTCAATCCACCGCCATTGTGCAGGTGGTGCGCGATCAAACCGATCTTCTGGACCTGAGTTCCGTCGCGCCGCAGGGACTGGAACTCGAGGTCTTTTTGCAGAATGAAATTCTCGCCGTCCGCTCCGATGCTGTTTTGCAAAAGGTGATCACGAATTCAAACCTCGCGGAAGTCTGGAAAAAACGCGGCGCCGGTGATCCGTTGTCCGCTGCTGAACTGATGATTCTATTGCGCGAACGGGTTGAAGTTTCGTCCATTCCTGGTGAATCCGCATTACGCATTCGCGCCGCCGCGCCAACTGCCGAGCAAGCGCAACAGTTGACGGACGCATTCGCCACGGCCTATTGCGAATATCGCATTGAACGACGCCGACGCCTCATTCAGGAAAGCATTGATGTGCTGGCCAATGCTTATCGCGAAAACACCGAGAAAATAGAACGCGCCACAGAGAAACTGGAGCAAGCCCGCGCCGCGCTCAGCGAAACGGTGCGGCATCAGAATCCCCCACCGCGTCCCGACTACCAGGAGGCGGAAGCATTGCGCGCTCAGTTGAATCGCCTGACGATGACTTATTTGATGCAGTCCAATCAGGTGGCGCAGTTGCAGAATCTGGATGCCGAACAAATCGCGCCGTTGAAAGAACAGTTGGAAGCAACACGCGCCCGCCGCGATGAAGCCGCGAAAGCCGTTCAGACCGCCGTCGCCGCTCAGGAAGCGTTACGACAATTCTGGCTCGCACAGGAGGAACTTGAGACGGCCAGAAAAATTTTTGCGCCCATTCGACAAACCGTCGCAGCACAACAGGAAAAACTGAATGCAACCGAAAATCCGCCCGCCGTCGTGGAGGAACGCGCTTCTCCAGCGGTCGCCATTCCAACGCGCATGACTCCCGCCACGCTCGGATGTTTTGTTGCCGCGCTCTCTTTGCTGGGAATTGGTATCGCCATCGCCCGAGCCGCAAGCCCTCAGCCGCGCCGGCGAAACTGATTTTCCGCTTTGCTCAAATCGTCGCCTGCCTATGCTGGCGCGGTGCTTGAGCCATTGATTCAACAACTTTCGGAAGGGAAAGCGCTTTCCGCCGCGCAAGTGACTGACGCAGTTGCGGCGCTGACGAGCGAAAGCATCTCCGTTGAAAGCAAAGCGGCGTTGCTTACTGCGCTCGCAAAGAAAGGCGAGACGCCTGAAGAAATTTCTGCCTTCGCTCACGAGTTACGCGCCCGCTCGATTCAACCGCCGCTCGATGCGGAAACGCGCGCGCAGGAAATTCTCGATGTCTGCGGCACGGGTGGTGACCACCTCGGCACGTTCAACATTTCCACGACCGTAGCGATCGTTTGTGCCGCCGCCGGCGTGCTCGTCGCCAAACATGGCAATCGCGCCATCACTTCAAAATCAGGCAGCGCCGATGTGCTCGAAGCATTGGGCATTCGCATTGATCTTTCGCCAGCCGAAGCGGCAGCATCGTTGCGCGACCATGGTTTCGCGTTTTTCTTCGCACCAAACTATCACCCTGCGTTCAAACACATCGCTCCAGCGCGAAAGCTCTGCGCCGAACGCGGCCAACGAACCATTTTCAATTTCCTCGGCCCCCTATTGAATCCGGTGCGTCCCACCGCACAATTGCTTGGCGTACCAAAACCCGAACTCTGCGCTCCACTCGCACAAGTGTTGCAATCACTCGATCTGCGCCGTGGCATGGTGGTTTGCGGAGAAATTCCGTTGGTGAAACAATTCCCATCACTGGACGCCGGCTCAATGAATGGCGCGGAACTTCTTCGGGTGATTGATACTGATGGCAAATTGATTCCGAGTCTGTCGGTTCAGGCCGCGTGTGAATTGGCCCAGACGCGAAATGCCACGTTGATTGCGCTGGCGCCGAAAGCTAATCCGCCTGTTTATCGCCTGATTCATTCCCACGTCATCGAACGGCTTCGTCATGATGATTCACCCAAGCAATGCATTCTGGATGAACTCTCGACGCTTGGACCGAATCGCCTCGCAGAATTTTATCAGGAACGCGGCTTTGCCACTTCGCAACTCGATCCGAAAGAATTTCCTTTGCAACCGGCGACGTTTGCTGATCTCGTCGGCGGCGACCGCGAAGCCAACGCAGAAATGATACGAGAAATTCTTGGCGGCACTGAGCGCGGTCCGAAACGCGATGCGGTGTTATTGAACTCGGCGGCGGCGTTGTTTGTGGCGAATCGCGTCCGCTCCATGAGTGAAGGTTGGGAATTGGCGTCCGAGGTAATTGATAATGGCAAAGCCACCGCGAAGCTCGCAGAACTGCAGCAGCGGTAAATCGCTAAATTTTCCGCGCTTGCACAAAGCGCCGCAGAACGTTAGGGATAATTGCGCAGTTCATCGCAACCCGGATTCACCATGTATAAAGTCATTGGCGCGGACGGAAAAGAATACGGCCCGGTCAGTCGTGAAGAGTTGCTTGATTGGGCGAAACAAGGTCGCATCGGCCCGCAAACCCGGGTGCGAATGGAATCCGGTGGCGACTGGCAACCGCTGTCTGCCTTTCCTGACCTGAGTACGGTGATCAATCCACCACCGCTTTCCGCGGCGTTAAACCCGCCATCGGTCGCTGATCGCGCATCGAAGAAAATCGCCGCCGGCATTTGCGGAATTTTACTGGGCACGTTGGGCATTCATAAATTTATTCTCGGCTACACCGGTGCAGGCCTGATCATGCTGCTCGTATCAGTTCTGACTTGTGGATTTGCCGCACCGATTTTCAGCATCATCGGATTGATCGAAGGCATCCTCTACCTGACCAAATCGGATGAAGAGTTTGTGCGGATCTACGTGGACGGACGAAAAGAATGGTTTTGATCGCCGGTAAACTCCCCGAACAAATACACACTCAACATGTATAAAATCATTGGCGCGGACGGAAAGGAATACGGTCCCATCAGTCAGCAACAAATCAAACAATGGCTGGCGGAAGGCCGCCTGAATATGCAATCCCGCGTGTTGCCGGAAGGCACCACCGAGTGGAAAACCCTGGGTGAAATCCCCGAACTCGCGACCATTGCGCCACCGCCATCAGCCGCTGGAACAGGTTTTAATCCCCTGCCGCCGTCCAGTGATATTCCGAATTATCTTTGGCAATCAATCGTCGTCACTTTGTGTTGCTGTCTGCCGTTCGGCATCGTTGCCATCGTCTATGCCGCGCAGGTGAAATCCAAAGCAGGCGTGGGCGATTACACCGGCGCACAGGAAGCGTCGAACAAAGCAAAGATGTGGTGCTGGATCGGTTTTGGCGTCGGCTTGCTGACCAACGGTATCGCCATCGCTATTCAAATCATGGCAGCCATGGCCGCCGGTGCCGGTGGCATGTAATCGGATTTTACGATGAACGCGTCAGAGGCCAACGCCATCAAACCACCAACAACCCGCTTCTGGCTTTGGAGTTTGCTGTCGGTCGTGGGGCTGGCGTTGGCTCTGTTCGCTTTCTTTCGCTTTAATCCGAGTGAGCATTCTTTTTTTCCTCGCTGCGTATTTCATTCCGTGAGCGGCTGGAATTGTCCCGGGTGCGGCGGCCAACGCGCGTTGCATCATTTGTTGCACGGGAATTTTGCCGCCGCGTTACAACACAATGCGCTATTCGTCGTGCTCTTACCGCTCGCCATCTGGTCATTGGCGCAAACGTTTTGGAATCGCTGCTTCGGCAGTCCCAAAATCGGTCTCTTCAAACATCACCTGTGGCCGTGGGTGCTCTGTATCACCGTGATTGCGTTTGGCGTGCTGCGCAATCTGCCGGGCTTCGGCTGGCTGCGTCCGTAGCTCGCTATGAAATTCTCACTGCGTCTCGGCGACAGCCAAACGCTCAGTCGCGCCGATGCCTGGGCCTGTTGCACGAGTAATCTGGCTTTTCCCGGCAGCGGTTCATTGCTGGCCGGTCGGTGGATTGGTTATCCACAAGTGGCGCTGACGTTGGCTGCACTCACTTTGACCACCTGGCACGGCGTCCGTTTCTTTGTGTGGGCATGGCAACATTGGTCACTCTTAGTCTCCGGCGATGATCCCGCTGAAGCGTTGATGGGACTCTGGCTGGCCGCACGTTGGCCATTGTTCGGCATGGCATTATTCGTAATTGCATGGATCTGGGCGCTGTTGACCAGTCTGAGTGTGATGAATCGCGCCCGCCGCGAGGAACTGCTACGCGAACAACCGCCGATAATTGGAAAGCAATTCTGACGCAGTCTTTAGCGGCTTTGCGCGTGACCCGCAGCCATAGTTGTGGCATTCAATTAGAGTGAAAAAATTATCGGCAGCGGAGATCAAATCGGCCCTCGCCGTGCGACCGGGTTGGAAGCGCACGGGTAAAACCATCGCCCGAACGTTCGAGTTCAAAAACTTTCCGCCGGCAATCAAATTCGTGAATGCCGTTGCCAAGCTCGCCGAAAAGGCCGGTCACCATCCGGACATCGACATTCGTTGGAACAAGGTCAAACTCACGCTCACCACGCACGACGCCGGCGGGCTGACTGATAAAGATGTCGCGCTGGCCGCTAAAATCGACCGACTCTAATCCAAGCAGAACAGTTTCACCATTTGTCAGCACCACATACCACATTCATGCAAGACGCCGTCGCTCTGTTTAAATCGCATTTCAAACACGCACCCACCCATCAGGTCCAGGCTCCGGGCCGACTCGAGGTTCTCGGCAATCACACCGATTACAACAACGGCCTCGTCATGTCCGTGGCGGTGGACAAATACATTTTCATCGCCGCCTCGCCGCGGCAGGACGGCAAAATCGAATTGATTTCCACGGCATTTCCGACGCCGGAAATTTTTTCAGTCAGCGACATTCAACGTAATCCCGCCGCACGTTGGGCCAACTACATTAAAGGCGTGCTCGTGCAATTGAAACAACGCGGCGCGCATTTCACCGGCTTCAATGCCGCGATTCACAGCACCGTTCCGATGGGCGCAGGCATGAGCAGCTCCGCCGCACTCGAAGTCGCCACCGCGATGCTGATGCGACGCTTGCATCCGTTCACATTGACCGACACGGGACTTGGCGCGGCACCACAGCCGGATGAACGCGGGAAATTGCCGCCCGTCAACACGACTGAGCGCATGAACTTCGCCAAGCTGTGTCGCGCGGCTGAAAATGAATTTGTCGGTGTGCCGTGCGGAATTCTCGATCAGGTATCATCGCTGTTCGGCAAACAGGCGCATGTGATGGAAATCGATTGCGCATCGCTTACCGTAGGTCACGCCCCACTCTCCGGCATCGCAATGGTCGTGTGTAATTCCATGGTGAAACATGAACTCGTCGGCGGCGAATATCGGGAGCTGCGCGAGAATTGCGAATCTGCCGCGCGCAAACTCGGTGCGAAGTTTCTGCGCACGGTTGAATTGAAAGACGTTCTCGCCGCGAAAGACAAACTGACGCAACGCGAGTTTGAATGCGCGCATCATGTAGTCAGTGAAATCGCTCGTGTCGTGGCAGGGGAACGCGCATTGCGTTCCGACGACATGGCGCAGTTCGGTCAATACATGTTCCAAAGTCACGAAAGCTCGCGCGATTTTCTGAAGAACAGCACGAAGGAACTCGACGCGTTGGTCGAGCTGGCGCGGAAGCATCCAGCTTGTCTCGGCGCGCGATTGACCGGTGGCGGCTTCGGCGGCGCGACCATCAACATGGTGAAGTATCACGAAGTCGAGAGCTTCATTGCGCACATGGAGAGCGGTTACGAAAAAGCGACCGGCATTCAAATGAAACCGCTCGTGTGTCAGGTGGTGGATGGGGCGAACTGAGTTTTTAAACGACGAAAGGATTTGAACCCGACAAAGGTTCCGCGAATGGCGTTAATTGTCGGGAGTTCAGATCGCGTTCGTGATTAAGCCGCATGCCCATCTTCCATGATTGTCAACGTTGCACGGCTTGTTGTCGCTGGCCGGGACAGGTGCGCGTGAGTGAAGCCGAGATCGCGCGTATTGCAGCGTTTCTTCAACTCAGCGAATACGACTTCATCCAACGCTACACACGACTCCAACACGATCGTCGCGGGCTGGCATTGCAGGAAAAACCCGATGGCGCGTGCGTGTTGCTGGACGGGAATCTCTGTTCGATTCAACCGGTGAAACCGCAACAGTGCCGTGATTTTCCGAACCTGTGGAAGTATCCCGGCGCAGAAAAATATTGTCGCGCCATTCCGCGCGAAGTCAGCGAGGCGGAATATGTGCGTCTGGTTGCAAATGCGACCGGGCGCGAGGAAGAGGCAATCCGAGAAATTCTGAAGCGCGAGAAACTTTGAGTTTCACGCCAAGGACGCCAAGGAAATCACCTTTGCGCCCGTGGCGTAAAATAAAATTCCTGCTTAGCGCAATCGCCAGGTAATACGACCTTTGTTCAGGTCGTAGGGCGACATTTCCATCTTCACGCGATCGCCAGCGGTGAGTCGCACAAAGCGTTTGCGCATCTTACCGCAGATTGTCGCAAGAACGAGGTGTTTGTTATCCAGTTCCACCCGAAACATCGTGCCGGGGAGGACCGTGTGAATATTACCTTCTACTTCAATATGTTCTTCTTTCATCAAATCAATTCCGACCAATGCCTAAAGGCTTTTTCTAATCCAGAGAAAGAAAGGCGAGGCTCGAGCAAAAACCCGAACCCCGCCGTGAAACTTCAGTTACGCTTAGTAACGGCCACCGCGACCACCACGGTCGCCGCCGAATTCGCGACGCGGACCGCGGCCACCGCCGCCGGCCGGGCGTTCTTCACGCGGACGGGCGATGTTGACGGTCAACGCGCGACCGTCCAATTGCTGACCGTTCAACGCGTCGATCGCTTTTTGCGCTTCTTCGGGTGAACCCATGGTGACGAAGCCGAAACCACGCGGACGGCCGCTCATGCGGTCCATCATCAGGTTGGCTTCCACGACCGTGCCGTGCGCGGCAAACGCGTCCGACAAATCGTTTTCAGTGGTGTTGAAGGAAAGGTTTCCAACAAACAGTTTTGTGCTCATGTGACTTTGATACTGTCCGAGACTAACTCTGCAATTTTCCAGACTGTTCCCGACTGCCGGGTTTCAAATCATCACTGAACGAAGTTCACTTGAAGATTCACCATGACGTGGAAGCTAAAAGCATCTACAGACGAGTTGGAGACTGACCCGTTTTCGAAGAATAGCAAGGACTATCTCAAAAAATCTTCCGATGTGCCTGATTGCCAACGAGCGAATGTTAATCCGGTCAGTTACCGATGATCACCATTTTTCGAGGCAGCATTGCTTCAAAGCAGACTCACGACTAAGTTGGACTCACTGGAAACAGAGCGTTTTGATGCGAATCAACCGAGCCTTCGAGATGAATTTCAGTGCCGTCATTCTGGCTGGGGGAAAATCGTCACGAATGGGTCGCGACAAAGCGCTCCTCGAAATTGATGGTCAACCTCTGTTGTCCCGGCAAATTGCACTGGCGCGAGCGGCGGGCGCTGTGCAGGTGTGCATCTCCGGACGCGCTGAACTGGATTACACCATCTTCGGCTGTCGCGTCGTGATGGATCGATTTCCCGAAGCCGGACCGCTGGCCGGTATCGAACGCGCGCTGGCAGCAACTTCCGAATCGCATCTGTTGGTGTTGGCAGTGGACATGCCGGCATTGACAGCAGATTTGCTGCGACGATTGCGACCGATGGACACGACAACTGGAGTTATTCCGCTGGTCAACGGACGCATTGAACCGCTCGTAGCGTATTATCCGAAAGCTGCAGAAATCATCGCCGTCGAACTGCTCGACCAGGCAATTTCAGGACAGTGTCAGTCACCCGGTCCGACGGATTTCGCACGCGAATGTGTTGCGCGATCGATGGCACACTTTGTGGAACTACCGGCCGAAGATGCGCGCGGATTCAAGAGTTTGAATTGCCCCGGCGACTGGCCCGCGCAAAGCGAGTCGCGGAGTTTTCCGCGACCATAACGAAACAGAACTGACGGGTAAATTCAGGTCAGTGCTTGGGCCGCAGCAGAATTGCTTTCTTCTCCGTCCCTTCGACTTCGACGCTTTGCGTTTCGATGTCCGGATCGTCTTTGAGCGTCTGATGCACAATGCGCCGTTCGAACGCAGTCATCGGCTCGAGTTCCACGATATCGCCCCAGCGCCGAACTTTTTCCGCAGCGTCTTTGGCTTTTTTCACTAACGCCTCACGCGCCTGCGAACGATAGCCCGCAACGTCCACCATGACTTTCGGTGCGTTCTGATCCTGTTGGAACAGTAGCCGATTAGCGATGTATTGCAGGTCCGCCAACGTCTGGCCCTGGCGGCCAATCAGACGACCGGAATCTTCGGTTTTGACGTCGAGCATGAGCCCATCGTCCAATTGCTGTTCTTCGACAGTGGCCGTAAAACCGAGCAATTCGAGTAATTTCTCCAGCGTGGCTTTGGGTTGCGCAGGCATAACAACAAATCAGGAGGTGATTATTTCTTCTTTTTCGACGCGGGCGTCAACACGGAAGCTTTGGTTGGCGCAGCGATTACCGGCGCCGGCGGTGCGTTTCGCTTCATGAGCCACGTCTGCAAAATGGTCAACAGGTTGTTGACGGTCATATAAAGCGCGAGGCCGGATGAGAAGTTGTAGAGGAACAACAGGAACATCAACGGCATCCAACGCATCATCTTCTGCTGCATCGGATCCATCGTCGGCGACATCGGCGTCATGTGCGTTTGCCAGATCGCCGTCGCGATGTAGAGCAGCGGCATCAGATTTAATGGCAGACCTCCCGGCGTGCTCAGGAACGGAATAAAGGTAACCCCCGGAATGACGAACAGCGTGTCCGGCTGCGACAAATCCGCTGCCCACAGGAAGCTCGCGCCGCGCAACTCGATAGCCGTGCGCAACATCATGAACAAACCGAAGAACACCGGCAATTGCACCAGCATCGGCAAACAACCCGCCACCGGATTGATTTTGTTCTCGCGGAAAAACTCCATCTGCTTCTGCGAGAGCTTCGCGGGATCGTCTTTGTATTTTTCTTTGAGCGCAGCCAGATGCGGAGCAACGGCAGCCATCTTTTGAGCCGATCGGGTGCTCGCCGCCGTCAACGGCCAGAACAAAATTTTCAGCAGAATGGTAAGAACAATGATCGCCCAGCCGTACGGAATCGAAAGCGCCTGATTCAACCAGTTCATCACCAGCAACAGCGCTTTCGAGAAGAACCCAAAGAAGCCGAAACCCATCACCAGATCCGCGTTGTTTTTATAACGACCGGCAATCGTCGCCAGAGTGCGATATTCCTTCGGCCCGGTGAACAATTGCAATTGCTGCTCTGTGGACTGTCCTGGCGCGAGAATCGTCGCCGGATAAACGAGCGTGGTTTCAAATCCCTTCCGCAACGGACTCGTCGCAAAACTGAACCGACCGGTTTCAGGTCGCGGCATCGGAATCGCCCGGGCGACCACTTGTTGCGCGGGTGTTTGAGGCATCGCCAGCAAGGTGAAGAACTGATTGTGCGCCGCGGCCCATACAACATTGCCTTCGCCGGCGCGATATTCCGTACGTGGCGTTCCCGGGAAACAACCCAGCTTCTTGTTATCAAAATAAGCCGTCAGGGTTTCCTGGGATTTATCGCCGTTATACCACATCAACCCCACCGCCGTGCCGTCGTCGTTATCGCCCATCGGCGTCGCGGTACCGATGACCCATTCCTGCAACGGCAAGGCCACCGCATTACTGCTGGTGTTTTCCCAACGAATCGTCGCGTGAACGAGGTAATTTGTGCTCAGCTCAAACTCCTTCACCAACCGCAAACCGTTGCTCAACAATTTTTCGGCCCGAACGCCGGTCGCAGTTTGCGTCAAGGTAAACAAACCATCGCCGATCAGTTGAGAATCGCCCACCACAGCCAACACCGGCAATTGAGCGGGCGTATTGAGCGTTGCGACGTTGTCCGGCGCGGGTTGACCTTTGCCATTGCGGGTGATGGTTTCGCGAAATTTGACCAGCTCGATTTGCTTCAAACCGCCGCCGCGCGAAGTGAAAACGTAACGCACATTTTCATTCGTCAGCACCAGGGTTTCTTCTGCCGCATTGGTGGCAAAAGTCGGGCGCACCCATTCGCCTGCAGGAACGTTCGGGGCGGGAGTGGTAACCGTTGCGACAGTTTGCGTACCGTCTGCAGCAGGAACATTCGTCGCGATAACAGCGCCTGGTGCTGGCGGCTTCGGTGGGTCAGTGAAATACTTCGGCACTAACACGCCTTGCCACAAAAAAATCAGCGCGATACAGACAACGAAAACGGTAATTGATTTACGATCCATGAAAATGACTTAGCTGACGCGGCCCACCGGCGTAGGAACAGATGTGAGCGATGGCGCGAATTTTTTGGGCGGCACGGGGTCGTGTCCACAACCGCCCCACGGATGACACCGACACACGCGACGCGTAGCGAGCCAGCTTCCTTTCATCGCGCCATAAACACGAACGGCCTCCGCCGCATAAGCGGAACAGGTCGGCGTGAAGCGACAACCCGCACCCGGCCCGAAAAACGCGCCCAGCGCGGGCGATACGGCGAATCGATAGATTCGCACGGCCAAAAGTAAAAGGTGTTGAACTGGATTCACTGAAGCAATCCCGCCTGGCGCAACGTGGTGATGAAGTCCCGCTCCACGGTGGAAAAATCCTTTTCCGCAATGGAAGGTCGCGCCACGAGCACTAAATCAATCGGTTGCACCAGTTCGTGTTGATGTTGGCGATAGCTTTCGCGCAACAGACGCTTCGCCCGGCTGCGCACTACCGAGTTGCCCACTTTTTTGCTCACCACCACGCCCAATCGCGATCGGGCTTCGGCGGGCAGGCGCAACCAGTTGGCGATCAAGCAGCCTTTCACCGCACGTTCGCCTGCCTGACGCACCCTGAGGAAATCTCTTCCTTGTTTGATGCGGGAACGTCGGCCCAAACGACGGCGCGCTGGCGAGGCCGCAGACATGCCGATTATACCGGCGTCAAACGCTTGCGACCGACGCGACGGCGGTTGCGCAGAATGCCTCTGCCGCTCTTCGTAGAATTGCGGCTCAAGAAGCCGTGTTGCCGTTTCCGGCGGATTTTGGACGGTTGATACTGGCGTTTCATAAAATCAATTGCTCCGGTTCTGCCGCCTCGGAACGCGAAAAACGCCCGAAATTCCGGCTGACCAAGAGCGCGAAAGGGTAACAACGAAACCCGGACTGTCAAGCGATGGACTGAGGGCAATCACGCACGGAAAAAGGCGCAATTTCGCTAAAAGCACCAAAATTCAACGCTCAAGCTCCAGAGAAACTCCAATCGCTGAGCTTCCAAAGGACGACCGATTCGGGTGAAAAAGAGACTTTTCGTTGGAATTAAGAGCTTCTCTGGAACTTGGCGGTTGGGCCTTCGTTCTTACCGATATTCTTTCCATTCCGGCTCGTTGGCAAAAATCCACCGATAATAATCCTTTTCCTTCAACTTCGCTGCCGCCGCCTCGTCCACCACTACCGTCGCTTTTGGATGCAATTGCAACGCAC
>CALAYC010000120.1 GCA_937894935.1 uncultured Verrucomicrobiota bacterium | reverse complement strand
ATCGCTGCGAACATCTTGCGATCTTCGGCGATCTCGATGCTCTGCGGCGAGGTGCCGATGATGTTGACGCCGTTTTTCTGCAGGCCGAGCGCGAGGTTCAGCGGTGTTTGTCCGCCGAATTGCGCAATTGCGCCCCAGCATTTTTCGCGTTCGTAAATGTGCAGCACGTCTTCAAGCGTCAGCGGTTCGAAGAACAGTTTGTCGCTTGTGTCGTAATCGGTCGAAACCGTTTCCGGATTCGAATTCACCATGATGGTTTCGAAACCATCTTCCTTGAGCGCGAACGCCGCGTGCACGCAGCAGTAATCGAATTCGATTCCTTGGCCGATGCGATTCGGGCCGCCGCCAAGAATCATCACCTTCTTCGCCGCGTTGCCTTTCACCTCGTCGTCGCCGCGATCGTAGGTGGAATAGTAATACGGCGTGTAGGCTTCGAATTCCGCGGCGCAGGTGTCCACGAGCCGATAGCTGGGAACGAGGCCGAGCTTTTTGCGTTCGGCGCGGACCGCATCTTCGGTCGTGCCGGTTAAATGGGCGATCTGCCGGTCGGAAAATCCAAGCGACTTGGCTTTGGCGAGCAACTCAGAATTCATTTGTAGAAAAACCGGGCAAAGGAAACAGAAATGCGGGCGCAGTGTCGAGAACGGATTCGGTTTGTTTGCTTTCTATCTCGGAATCTTATTGTTTTCTGAGAAGTGTTTCGAGACTCCGCCGGCCTGTAGCCGCCGCGAGAGGAGGCGGAAATTCTTTGAAAACAATTGCTGGTCTTTGCGCTCGAATCGGTTCGTTAATTGAGGATTAAACGGTGAAAAAGAATTCAGGTTAAGGACGGAAGCAGCGACGGGTGGAATAAGAGTTTGACACGATTTCGCGGGATTCTATCTTTCCCAACAAAGATTTTATGGCCGACAACATTCCCAGTCCCGCCGGAGCTGTGCCGCCGAAGAAAGAAACCGGCAAGGTGCAACCCAAGAAAGAAACCGTTCGCATCAATTTGCCGCCGAAACCTTCTGCTGCGCCGACGATTAAATTGCCGACGTTGCCTCCTGGCGGTCCGACGGGTGCGCCGACGATGGCGGCTGCGCCCGCTGCGGCTGGTGCTCCGGCTGCCGCCGCTCCCGCTCCTTCAGCTCCGCCTCGCGCTTCGGCCGCGCCGGTGGCTCAAAAACCTTCCGCGCCTGCTGCTGGGGCGCAACGTCCTGCTCGTCCGGCTGCTGCTTCTTCGGCTCCGACCGTCAGCGGTCTGGATGTTGGACTCGCGATCGCTGCAATGGTGACGGCCATCGCCGCGCTCGGAACGGTGATTTATTTCGCATTCATCTGGCAGATTCCTCCCGTATAAGCTTGAGGGCTGTTGTCATCCATTTTAATTCAAGTTCGTAATTTTTGTCTCATGGCATCTGCAAATATTGTCACTCTTTCCGCCGAAAATTTTGAAGCGGAAGTTTTGAAATCAACGATCCCGGTGTTGGTGGATTTTTGGGCGGAATGGTGCGGCCCGTGCAAACAAATCGCTCCGGTGCTCAACGAACTCGCCGACGAATATTCCGGCAAAGCGAAGGTCGCCAAGCTCAATATCGAAGAAGGCGCTAATCAACAGCTCGCGATCAATTATCGTGTGCAGTCCATCCCGATGTTTCTCGTGTTCAAAGGCGGTCAAATCGTCGCGCAACACGTCGGTATTGCGGGTGGCAAACCGAAGTTGAAATCGCTGCTTGATGGTGCGCTCGGCTGAGTGAGCCTGTGATTCGAATTTTCCAGCAGCGCCGGACGAAACTCCGGCGCTTCTTTTTTGTCCAACTCTAGGAAATGTCGCCGTCCAGCATTGTGATAACTCCCGGCCAATTGATCCGGCGCGCAGAGCTTTATCATCAACTGGCGCAACTCATCGCCGCGGGTTTACCGATTTTGCGGGCGCTGGAACAGATTGAACGTCATCCGCCAGCGCGCGCGTATCGTCAACCTTTGCGCAGCATCATCAATGACATCAACGAAGGCTACGTTTTCGCGGAGGCAGTAGCGCGGTCCGGTAAATGGATTCCGCCGTTCGATCTCGCGTTGTTGCAGGCAGGCGAAAAGAGCGGGCGACTCGACGCCTGTTTCCGGGTGTTGGCGGATTATTATACGGATCGGGCCCGCATGGCGCGGCAGATGTTGACGGACCTGGCGTATCCGGCATTTCTGTTTCACTTCGCCATTTTCATTCTGCCGTTCGCGGCGTTTTTCACGAGTGGCGATCTATCAGCGTATCTATTGAAAACGTTCGGCGTGTTGCTGCCGATTTACGTTCTTATCGCGTCGGGAATTTACGCCGGACAAAACCGACATGGCGAGAGCTGGCGCGCTTTCGTTGAGCGAGTGTTGCATCCCATTCCCGTGCTGGGACGTGGGCGGCGCGAACTGGCGCTCGCGCGACTGGCGATGGCGTTGGAAGCGTTACTCAATGCCGGTGTGAACATCATCGAAGCCTGGGAGCTTGCAAGCACAGTCAGCGGCTCGCCGTATCTGCGACGCAAAGTTCATGCGTGGAAATCGCAGGTGTCAGCCGGGCAAACGCCAGCGGAAGTAGTGACCGAATCCGGCGCGTTTCCGGATTTGTTTGCGAACCAATATCACGCGGGCGAAGTCAGTGGAAAACTCGATGAAACGCTGAAGCGTTTGCAGAAATATTATCAGGAGGAAGGCTCGCGGAAGATTCACTTCGTCTGCCAGTGGCTACCGCGAGGAATCTATCTCATCGTAGCGTTGTTCATTGCTTACAAAATTGTCAGCTTTTACGCCGACCATTTTTCCCAGATTAATCAACTGGGGCTTTGAGCGAATCGTTGCTCACGCGGCTTGCTTTGACAGCATTTCGCGGAACTTTTCTTCAATCGCGATGCGTTACCAGCACGATGCCTTGACCCGGACGCAGCGCGTAATGGAATGGTTCCGGCAGGAAATCCATCGCGTATTCCGGCGATACATCTTTGAGCGGCGCGCCTGCTTGAACGAAGTGGCGAAAATGATCCGTCGCGAATTCCTGATGCTGATGCAAATCCTTATTCAGAATCAGCAACGCCTCGCCTTTGCCACGCGTTGATGCTTTCCACATCAGGAGAATGTTCGGGTTGTGATACGGCAGGACGTTCAACAGGCTTTCCTCGCGGAACACCGGAAATCGCTGTTTGATTTCGTTCACTTTCGTGATGAACGGTTGCAAATCCACGCCGTTCACCTGCCAGTCTTCCGGTTTGGTGTGCACTACGTGTAACGTTTTGCGCGCACCGAATTCGAATCCCATCGGCATCATCACACCCGCCGAGAACAACGCGGAGAACAGATAACGCTGCTTCAATCCTGCGATGTTGCCGTTGAGTTCTTCGCACAAGCGCGGCGTGTCGTGGCTTTCGGGAAAGCTGATGGAAGCGGCGGTTTCGCGAATCAGATTATATTGTTCAATCAACCACCAGCCGTGCATGTCCCACCACTTTGAACTGTTGAAGACGTAGTCGAAACCAGCGGAAGCGGTCTCACGGGTTTCATCGGCGGAACAGCCCAGCGTTTCCGCAGTGAAACAGACATGAGGAAATTTAGCTTTCGTTTCGCGAATCAGACGTTGCCAGAAAGCGTGGGGAATCTGATACGCCGCATCGCAGCGAAAGCCGTCGAAGCCGAGCGCGATCAGATGTTCCACAATGCGGAAGCAATGCTTGAACAGTCCCTCCGGATCTCTCGTGTGTCGGTGGTCGAATTGCGCGAGGTCCGTCCACACGACGCGCTCTGAGCCGTGTTGGCAGGAAGCGTTGGCAATGCGACCACTCGGTTCGCGTACAAACCACTCGGGATGCTCGCGCAACAGTGGCGAATCGTAAGCGCAGTGATTGATGACCAGATCAATCATCAATTTCAATCCACTCGCATGCGCCTTGGCGATCATCGCGCGACATTGATCGTCTGATGGCGTGGAATCGCCCGGATTCAGCAGGGCGGGGTTTAACGCAAAGTAATCCGCGATGGAATACAAACTGCCTGATTGGCCCGTGCGCTGAATCGGGTTGATATAAACCCAATCAAAACCCATCGCCCGTGCGCGGTCTAAATGAGCCTGCCAACGTTCAAACGGTCCGGCCAGCAGTGGAAATAGATTATAAAGAATCATGTCCGAATCCTTTGCGCGGGGAATGTCGCGGAGGATGGCGATTCGGGAAAGATTAAATTCACCGCAACCCTCATCCGAAGCTGATGCGGAGTTCAGCGGCGCAGCGGAATCTGGTCCGCCAATTCCTCGGCGGGGTAAGTCCAGATTTCAGCAAGCGTCGGATGATAATGCGGCGTGGTAGCGAGTTCGTGCACGGTCATTCGCTTAGCCATCGCAACGTTGATTTCGTGAATCAGTTCACCGCCAACGGGGCCGACGCAACAGCCACCGAGAATTTCGCCGGTTTTCGGATGTGCCAGCAATTTCACGAAGCCGTCGAGCGCTTCCATGATCATGGATTTGCCATGGTCATTAAACGGATAACTCGCCGCGAGGAACGGGATCTTTTGCGCGGTCGCTTCCTTTTCCGTCAGCCCGACCCGCGCGGCTTGAGGCTCGGTGAAGACAACGCTCGTGAGCAGGCGATAGTCCGTTTTTCGCGGACGACTAGGGTGCGCGATGTTGTGCGCAGCAATTTCTGCCTGCTGAATCGCGATGTGCACAATCTCATGTGGCCCGGTGCAATCGCCGGCAGCGTAAATGTGTCGCGCACTGGTGCGCATCTGGCTATTGGAAATGATGCGACGATTTTCAGTTTTAACGCCGGCGTTTTCCAGCGCGAGTTCAGCGGTGTTGGGAACGCGACCGAGCGCGAACAGGATTTCCTCTGCTGCGATGTGGTGGGTTTTGCCTTCGTGTTCGAAAGTAATGAACTTACGGTGACCGCTGCGTCCGGCGTCGAGCAGTTTTGTTCCGGCAAACACTTGAATCTTTTCGCGGCAAAAAACTTTCTTAATCACTTCGCCTGTGTCCGCGTCGAAATCGCGCAACACATGCGGGCTGCGTTGAATCTGCGTGACCTTGACATCGAAGCGCGCGAGAAATTGCGCCAACTCACACGCGATGGCGCCACCGCCGAGAACGATAATCGATTTTGGCAGTTTTTTGAGCGACAGCACGTCGTCGCTGGTGAGATATCCAACGTTTGCCAACGACGGCAGTGGTGGTGGTGCAATGACCGAACCGGTGGCGATAACAAAATGACCGGCGGTCAGGCGTCGTAATCTCCCATTCGATGGAGCGAGTGGTTGTAATTCGAGCGTATGCTCATCCACGAAATGTGCTTTAGCGCGGAAGAATTTGAATTTCCCGTTCTCCAACTGTTTACGCCGATAGCTCGCGAAGTCTTCGATCATGACCGCTTTGCGTGCCATGACTTTTTTGAAATCGAAACCGATCTTGCCCGGTTTGAGTCCCCATGTGGTGGCGTGTCGGGCGAGGTGCCGGACTTCTGCGGCGTAGAGCAGAGCTTTGCTCGGCATGCAACCACGCAAGATGCACAGTCCGCCGACTTCTGCGCCGCCTTCGATGACCACCGTTTTTAATCCAGCACTTGCAGCCGTGCGCGCGGCGGCGTAACCGGCGCTGCCGGCACCCAATACCGCAACATCGAAATCAAACTTCCTCGTGTTCATCGAAATAAAAATGGCGCGGTGCCTTCGCGCCGCGCCAGTAGCAAAAGAATTTTGTTCGATTTAGTAAACCACTTTGTTCAGCGGATACTCCGTGATGCCTTCCGCGCCGGCGGCTTTCAACGCGGGAATCAGCTCGCGCACTACATGTTCATCAATGATGGTTTCCACTGCGACCCAGCCGCGTTGGCTCAGGTTCGAGATGGTCGGATTACGCAGCGACGGCAGATTCTTGAGCAGGGTAGGAACGTCTTTCTCGCGAATGTTCATCTTGAGACCGACCTTCGCTTCAGCCGCGAGCGCGCCTGTGAGCAATAACGCAATCGTTTCGATTTTCGTGCGCTTCCACTTGTCTTTCCACGCGCTGCGATTTGCGATCAATCGCGGGGTGGAAACCAGCAATTCGTCCACGATGCGGAGTTTATTGGCACGCAGCGAAGAACCGGTTTCGGTTACTTCGACAATCGCGTCCACGAGTTCGTGGGCTTTAACTTCCGTTGCGCCCCAGGAAAATTCCACGTCGGCTTTGACGCGATGTTTCTTCAGGTAATTTTTGGTGAGATTGACGACTTCAGTCGCAATGCGTTTGCCTTGTAAATCTTTCACTGATTTGACCGGCGAGTTTTCCGGCACGCACAGAACCCAGCGCGCGGGTTTGCGCGTGGCTTTGCTGAACAGAAATTCGCCGACCTCGTGAACGTCGGAATTATTTTCCATCACCCAATCGTGTCCCGTGATGCCGCAGTCAAGATACCCATGTTCGACGTAGCGGCTGATTTCCTGCGCGCGAATCAGGCGGATTTCCATTTCCGGATCGTCCACGTAGGGGATATAGGACCGGCTGTTGACGGAAATATTCCATCCGGCCTTGGCCATTTTCTGAATCGTCGCTTCTTGCAGGCTGCCTTTGGGTAACCCGAATCTGAGTATCTTCTTGCTGCTCATATCAAAATCAGTGCCCGCCAGAATAACCTAAGCGGTCGGCGAAAGACGATTTGTTTTTTGGGTGACCGAATGAGAGGAATTTAATCCCCAAAATGCCCTGGCGGTTACGTCTTTTTTCGGATCACGCGTCGGCCTTGAACAAGAATTTCACCGCGCGCAATCGCCGCCACGCAGCGTGGATAAAGTTCGTGTTCCGCGGCGTGAATCCGCTCGTGCAATGTCGCTGGCGTATCGTCGTCCAGCACCGGCACAGTCTGTTGACCGATGATGGCGCCGGAGTCCACCCCCGCATCTACAAAGTGCACGGTGCAACCGGTGACTTTGACACCATGATCGAGCGCTTGCTTCCACGCTTCGAGCCCCGGGAACGAGGGCAGCAGGGAAGGGTGCACATTGACGATGCGACCTTCAAACGCGCGGAGGAAATCACCTTTGAGCACGCGCATGAAACCAGCGAGCACAACTAAATCTATTTTGGCTTCCTGCAACGCGGTCACGTAAGCGCGTTCGGCCTCTTCTTCCAGTTTCGTGCGAAATTTTCCGGGCGCGATGAAACGCGCGGGTAGATTTCGCTGCCGTGCGTGCTCGAGAATTCCCGCGTTCTCCACATCGCTCAACACGATGGCGATTTCAGCCGGGACTTGTCCGGCGGCGATGGCGTTGGCGATGGCGACGAAATTGGAGCCTCGGCCGGAGCCGAGCACGCCGAGACGGAATGGTTTTCCGGAGTTCACGCGAGTTTGTCGTTCTGCGCTGCCTGATCTCGTTTCACGAGATCAGGACGTTTCTTGACTTTGTCCCAATATTCTTCGGCGAGAATGTAGCCGATGCACGCGGGCGTGCCGCAATGACAAACGTGGTCCTGATAATCTTCCATGTCGTAACCGTAATTGAAGGTCAGTTCCTCACCTTTTTTGATGTCGCGAATGGCGTTGATGAAAATGCGACCCTCATCCCACTCAGCTTCACAGTTGGGCGTGCAACTATGATTGATGAAGCGCGCGGGATTCCATGGAAAGTTCCCGTCCAGATCGATGTTTTCATCGATGATAAAAATATATTCGTTATCGGCTTCGCAACGGCGCGTGGATTCCTCTTTCGAGATGCGTTCGCCGACGTATTCAATGATGCGGGTGCCGTTGGGAATGTCTTTGCGCGCATAGCCGCCCGTCCCATGAATGCCCGAACGACGAATCTCGAGATACTCGTTACCTTGTTCGATGGGAATCGCCGGGGGCGTGGCTGCAGCACTCGCAGCAGGCGCTGCCACGGTAACCGCCGGACTGGGATTTTCAATGTTCGCTTGTGTCAGTTCCATAAAGCCGGAAATTTTGCCTTAGAGTTGCGGAATGTCGAATCCGTATTCGCGACAAAACTGTTCCACTGGCGCGCGAATCTCCACGCGGCGACGCGTGAATGGGTCTTGATACGCCAACCGGATGGCGCGCAATCCCAACTCAACTCCGCGTTCCGGTCGTCCATAAAGATCGTCGCCCACGCACGGCGTTCCGGATTCCGCGAGATGAATGCGAATCTGATGCGTGCGCCCGGTGTATGGCTGCGCTTCCACCAGAGTTGTTGCAGTGGAGGAGGAGAATGGGTGCGGACGAACTTTGACTTCGGCGTTTGGATTTACCGGTTGTGATTGAGTTTTGAGTGTGCGGTCGCTGCCCGGAATGGTTTGTAAAACTTTGAAATCGGTTTCGGCTTCTTTGCCGTTGCGATTATCCACGCGTTGTCGCCCGATGCGTTTATTGTCCGGGCCGAGTTTTAACCGACACGTCCATTCGCTTTGTTTTGGCGTTCCGGCGACGACTGCAAGGTAAGTTTTTTCCATGCGCCGACTTTCAAACAGATCGCCGTACGATTCGACTGCGCCCTGGCTTTTTGCGAAGAGCAGAATGCCGGTTGTTTCCGCATCCAACCGATGCACGTAACGGAGAAACTTCAATCCGCGCGAGCGCGCCCAAAAATCTCCCGCGCTGATGGACGATACGAGCGCAGCCTGCAGATTGCGATTGGTGCGCTGCCACGAGAACGGCACGAGCATCCAGTGACGTGGCTTATCAATTGCCAGCACCGCGCGATCCTCGTAGAGAATCGGGATCGGCGGCACACCAGGAAGTTCAATGGAATTGGGTTTCGCCACGCGACCGGATTTTAACTCGTTGAAGAGAGCGATGACCGAAACTGAAATCAGCTCTTCAGCTTTCGCTCTAAAATTTCGCCGACGAGCGCGGGATTGGCTTTCCCTTTCGACAGCTTCATGACCTGACCTTTGAGCGCATTCAACGCGGCACCTTTGCCCGCTTTGTAGTCGGCGACGATTTTGGGATTCGCGGCAATCGCTTCGTCACAGAAGGTTTCAATCGCTCCGGTGTCGCTGACTTGCGCGAGCCCTTTTTCCTGCACGATGGCGGCGGGTGCTTTGCCGGTCTCAAACATTTCGGCAAATACCTGTTGCGCGGCGGAATTGCTGATGGTCTTGGCTTCGACCAGCCCGACCAAATCCAACAACGCCTGCGGCGGAAACTTCAGATCCGCAAGCGTCATCGGCTTGAGATCTGACGCGTCCAGTCCCGTCGAAACGAGATTGGCAGCTTCGCGCGCGGTTGCGTCGCCGAGCTTGGCTTGCAGGTTGTTGATGACCCAATTCGCAATCGCTTTCGGATTCGGAGCCTTTTTAGCGATGCTTTCGAAATAGTCGCTTAATGCCGGATTACTCTTGAACACCTCGGCGTCGCCGGCGGGTAAATTGTAATCACGCATCAGGCGATGTTTGCGCGCGAGCGGCAACTCAATGGCTTTCGCACGAACTTCCGCGAGCCATTCGTCACTCGGCGCGAGCGGCATCAAATCCGGATCAGGAAAATAACGGTAATCATGTGCGTCCTCTTTGGTGCGCATCTGTTCAGTGATGCCGGCGACGTCGTCCCAGCGGCGCGTGGATTGAATCAATTTTTCGCCACGTGACACAGCTTCAATCTGGCGCGGGATTTCATATTCCAGCGCGCGGCGCACGCCGGAGAAGCTGTTCATGTTTTTGATTTCAATCTTCGCGCCCAGTCCGGTTGAACCTTTCGGACGCACGCTCACGTTGACGTCGCAGCGCACCATCCCTTTTTCCATGTCACAATCGCTGACGCCGCCCTGATGAAGAATTTCCGTCAGCGCGTTGAGATACGCGTAGGCCATGTCCGCGCTGGTGATGTCCGGTTCGGAAACAATTTCAAGCAGTGGCACGCCGGCACGATTGAAATCCACGCCGCTGTGTCGCTCGAAATGCGTGCTCTTGCCGACGTCTTCTTCGAGGTGCGCGCGTGTGATGCGGACGCGTTCCAGCTTGCCGTTCAATTCAAACTCCACGTAACCGTTCGCCGTACTCGGCTTGTCGTATTGCGTGAGTTGATAATTTTTCGGCATGTCCGGATAGAAATAACTTTTCCGATCGAACTTCGCGAAGCGCGGGATTTCGCAATTCAGCAGATAACCGGTGAGCACCGTGAGCCGCAGCGCTTCTTCGTTCGGCACCGGCAACACACCGGGCAGGCCGAGACAAACAGGACACACGTTCGTATTCGGCTCCGAGCCGAAGGCGTTGGCGCACCCGCACCACATCTTCGACTTCGTCTTGAGTTGGACGTGGGTTTCGAGACCGATGACCGCTTCGTATTCCATAATGGCGCGACCAATCTAATAAATTCCGCTATGCGGAGTCACGCTAGCATTCGGCGATATTGCTGCTGGATTCAGGAGAAAATGCCGCGCGACCATTTTGCGGGTCAGAGATTCGCGGAGGTTGTTCCGATTAGAGGGGAGCACAAATGTGCTGTTGACCGGTTTGTTGAGGCGGTTATCGTCCGTTCAAATCGAACCGCACTATGCAAAAGAAATCCAATCCTTCGACCGTCCCGGCCACGCGTCGGGAGTTCCTCAAAAAAACAACTACCGCCGCCGCGGTCATTGCTGCGACGCCACTCTTGCGACCAACGGTTTATGGTCAAGCGCCGAGTCCGGGGCGCGTGTTGGGCGCGAACGATCGAATCAACGTCGGATTCATCGGCGTCGGCGGGCAGGGAATGAACGCGCACGTGCGGATTTCAAGTATCCACGCTGCGGCCAATAACATTTCGCAAGTGGCGGTTTGCGACGTGTGGACGAAACGGACTGCGGCCGCCAAAGCGTTTATCGAAAAAGCCGGCAGTGGCTCGAACGTCGCGGTTTACAACGATTACCGACAGTTATTGGAGCGGAAGGACATTGATGCGGTGGTGATTTCAACGCATGACCCGATTCATGCCGCGGCTTGCATCGGCGCGATGGAATCCGGCAAACACGTTTATTGCGAGAAGCCGCTGACGCGTTATCTGGATGAAGCCTTCGCCGTGTACGATGTGGCGAAAAAAACGGGCAAGGTTGTGCAGGTCGGTTCGCAAGGTTGTTCTGCCGCTGCCTGGCATAAAGCTGCGGAACTGATTAAAGACGGTCGAATCGGGCAACTCGTGTGGGCACAGGGTTATTACTGCCGCAACAATCCAAAGGGCGAATGGAATTATGATATCCAGGCCGATGCGACGCCGGAGACGCTGGAGTGGGAGAAGTGGCTCGGGCCGGTGAAAAAGCGTGTGCCGTTCGATAGAGATCATTATTTCCGTTGGCGAAAGTATTATCCGTATTGCGCCGGTTTGCTGGGCGATCTGATGCCACACCGATTGCATCCATTGATGTTGGCGATGGGGAGTGTGCAATTCCCCACTCGCGTTATGAGCATCGGGACGAAACCGATTGGCACGGACAAAAACACGCCGGGCACGTATGAACGCGATGTGCCGGAGCACGTGGAACTGATGGCAGAATTTCCCAATGGCGTATCGCTGATGCTCGCATGCAGTACGGTGAATGCACGCAGTCCCGGTTTTGCGCTTTACGGACATCGCGCCACGCTGGAGGTCGGCACGTCCGGCGAGAGATTGGAATTGCGTCCGGAAAAGGAATTCGCCGACGACGTGGATCCGGAAAAGTGGGAAGGCTTGAAACCGACCGAAGATATTCCGGCGCATCACGCGAATTGGTTCGATTGTATCCGCACCGGCAAAGAACCGAACTGCGGTATCGAACTGGCCGTGCGCACGCAAACGGTCATCTCACTCGCGGAAATGTCCGATCGCCTCAGGATCGCCTGTTTGTTCGATGAGAAAACGCGGAAGATCACGACGGGCGACGGCAAGGAAGTGAAGCCGATTACTTACGGCACGCTGGAGCAGTCCTGAGCCAATCGTTTAATTGTTCCAACTGCCGCGAACCGAGATGGCTGAATCGCTCCGGTTCGCGGCAGTTTTCTTTTCTGCCATTGTCATTCGGAGGCTTGCTGCGTTTTTGCCGGGAACTTAATCTCGGCGGCTCATGAAGAATGTCGAACTGATTCGCTTTCCGAACGCTGACGAACTCGCTCATGCGGTCGCGCGAGAGTGGCTGCAGGAAATTATCGCAGCGCAACGGGCGGGGCGTGCGCATTTGGTCGCGCTGTCGGGTGGACGAATCACGCTCAAGTTTTTCGCCGCAGTAATCGAATTGGTTCAGGCCCAAAAGCTGACCTTGAATCATGTTCATTTCTTCTGGGCCGATGAACGATGCGTGCCGCCGGGCGACAAAGAAAGCAGCTTTGGCGCAGCGAACGAAGCGTTCTTCAAACCGCTGAACATTGGCCCGGACAAAATTCATCGCGTAATTGGCGAGCAGACTCCCGATGCTGCCGCCGAACAAGCGAATGCCGAAATCAAACGCATCGCACCGCCTAATGCTGCCGGTCAACCGATGCTGGATTTGATTTTTCTCGGCATGGGCGAAGACGGTCATGTGGCATCGCTGTTTCCGCGCGAAACGGAATCAGAACGCGCCAACCCGGCGGTCTATCGCGTTATCGCCGATTCTCCGAAGCCGCCGCCGACGCGCGTAACGCTGGGTTACGCAGCGATCGCCGCCGCGCGGCAGGTTTGGGTGCTGGCGTCAGGAGCAGGAAAGGAAGCGGCGTTGCGCGATTCACTGCAGCCGGGCGGCAAAACTCCGCTGGGGCAGGTTTTGGAGATGCGCGTGGCGACGAAAGTTTTTACCGACATCGCGTGAGTCTGCGCGAGCGGGGAAGATGCGCTTTATTTCGGCGGGGCGATATAAAGGCCGCTGTCTTTGATTCCGCTCAGAATCATTTCGATGGTGCGTTGCATCGCGCCAAGATTCTTTTGCACGACGATCAAACCGCGCAAACCGAGTTGTTCGCGTTGTGACGCGTCGGAGAACAGTCGCTGCAAGGTCTGCTCCAATTCGGCGGCGTCTTTTACCTGTGCAACGGCTTGCTCCGCGAGGAACAGGCTGACGACGTCGGCGAAGTTCTGCATGTTCGGACCGAAAACAGTCGCTTTGCCGAGTGCGCAGGGTTCGATGGGATTTTGGCCGCCTTGAGCGGTGAGACTTTTTCCGACGAAGACCACCGTTGCATGTTCGTAGAACGATTTCAATTCGCCGGTCGTATTCACAACGAGACAATCGGCGACGGACGGCGATTTTTCGGCGTCCGGGCGTAAATGCGAGCGCAGGATGTATTTGATGCCGCGTGCCTTGAGATCGCGTTCCACTTCGCGAGTACGTTCGGCGTGTCGTGGCACGATAACAAGAAACAGATTCGGAAACTGTTTGCGAAGCCGGAGAAAAATGTCGCCGAGAATCGCTTCTTCACCATCGTGGGTGCTGCCGCAAACCAGAATCGGCGCATCGGGTTTGGCTCCCGCTTGCGCGAATAATGCAGGTACATCGAGTTTGCGTTGTTCCGTGCCACGCGCCGCGTCGAACTTCACGCTGCCGGTTACGCGCACGGCTTCCGGGCGACAGCCGAGCACTCGCAATCGCTGGGCGTCCGCTTCCGTTTGCGCGCCGACGCCGGTAAACGCGGCAAACAGTGGTCGAAAAAGAAAACCGAAGCGTTTGTAGCCGCGATATGAGCGATCTGAAATCCGCGCATTGACGAGGAACAGCGGAGTCCGTTGCGATTGGGCGCGCCAGATGAAGTTGGGCCAGATTTCCGCTTCGACGAGAATAATGGCTACGGGATGAACGACGGCTTGTGCGCGAGCGACGTAATTGTAGCGGTCGATCGGGTAATAAATTTTGCTGACGTGAGTGGGCAGGCGTTTTTTGAGTTCGCCCATGCCGGTGGTGGTGGTGGTGGAAACGACCATCTTGGCGTTGGGCACGCGCGGCTCGAGTGCTTTGATCAGGTGCGTGCAAAGATTGACCTCGCCGACGCTGACGGCATGCAGCCAAAGCGTCTGACGATTCGTCAATGCCTGCTTGAGTTTGGTGTCATATTGCGCAAAGCGTTCACCAAAGCCGTGAAGCCAGTTGCCGCGTCGCCACATGCGCCAGAGGTAGTAAGGCGATGACAACACGAAACCCAGCAGGAACAGAATGTTATACAGCGTTCGCACCCCGAACGACGTCTCAACGTCGGTCGGTTAGTTTCGGAAAAACACGCCGTGCGTAAAGACTAAATGTTTTTGCGGAATGGGTGTTTGCTCCGGGGCGGCAACTGCGCTATTCCAATCGGCGCATGAAACAGACCTCTGCCCGTCCGTCGATGCCGTTGCACCGCCCGCCGTTGGAGCGAATGTTGCGCATCCATCAGGCGCTGCAGGCAGGAAGATTTCCTAACGCCACGAAACTCGCCGCGGAATTGGAAGTCAGCACCAAATCCATCCAACGCGACCTGGATTTCATGCGCGATCGTTTGATGTTGCCGATTGAATACAATCCGCAGCGCTTTGGTTACTATTACACGGCGGAAGTAACGTCGTTTCCGACCATGCACATTACCGAGGGCGAACTGGTCGCTCTGGTCATCGCCGAAAAAGCGCTGGAACAATATCGCGGCACGCAATTCGAGAAACCGCTGCTCAGCGCGATTCGGAAAATCGAGCAATCCTTGCCGGATACGGTTTCGCTGAATCTGGCGGACATCGAGCAGACGATTTCTTTCCGCACTCGCGCCGAGCCGATTCTGAATCTGGAAATTTTCGATACACTTGCCAAAGCCACGGCCAATCGTCGGCAATTGGAAATCACCTATCGCAAAGCCGGAAACCCGCAAGGCGAGTCGCGCGTGGTGGATCCGTATCACCTCGCGAATATCAACGGCGAATGGTTTTTGTTCGCCTACGATCATCTGCGCAAAGACATCCGCACTTTTGCGCCGGCGCGAATTCAGAAGATTCGCGCGACGGGCAAGACGTTTGCGCGGTCACAGAAATTTTCGCTGGAGAAGCGTTTGCGCGACAGCTTCGGGGTTCACTCCGGTGAAGGAGAATTCGAAGTGGTGCTGCGATTCAATGCGCGCGTGGCGGATTACATTCGCGAAAAGAAATGGCACGAGTCGCAGCAATTGCGCGAATTGAAAAACGGCGAAGTGGAATTGAGCCTCAAGCTTTCCAGTTTGATCGAGGTGCGCCGCTGGGTGCTGAGTTGGGGCGGTGACGTGCGCGTGCTCAAGCCACGGGAATTGCTTGAGAGCGTGAAGGCAGAAGCGCAACGGATGTTGGCTTCGTAACTTCTTTTGCGCTTGTTGCTCTCGCTATTGGCTTGCCGTCTTCAATTCCACGACATCGTGCGGGGCGGCTTCTTTCATGCCGGCCGGACTGACGCGGATGTAGCGCGCTTTGTCGCGGAGTTGCTGCAAGTTCGCTGCGCCGAGGTAGCCCATACCGGACTGAATGCCGCCGACGAGTTGACTTAACACGCGTTCCACCGAGCCGACGACTTCCTTCAACGCTTCGATGCCTTCCGCTGCAACTTTCTGCGTCGGATTTTTGTCGTGGCCGTAACGTGCCGCTGAGCCGGAGCGCATCGCGGCGAGACTGCCCATGCCGCGGTATTGTTTGTAAATCTTGCCGCCGATCTCCATGACTTCACCCGGCGCTTCGGTACAACCGGCGAGGATGCCACCGCAAATCACGGCGTTTGCCAGCGTCAGCGCTTTCACGATGTCGCCGCTCTTGGTGATGCCGCCGTCAGCGAGGATGGAAACGCCTTTTTTTTCCGCCATGCGCGAACAGACATAGAGCGCGGTCATTTGTGGAATGCCGACGCCTGCGACGATGCGCGTGGTGCAAATCGATCCTGGCCCTTGGCCAATCTTGATAGTGTTTGCGCCGCAGTCAGCGAGGTATTCGACGCCGGCAGCGGTGGTGACGTTGCCTGCGATGATGGGCAGGTGTTTAAATTCGGAGCGGAGCAATTTCACGGTGTCGCCGACGCCTTTGCTGTGGCCATGCGCAGTGGAAACCGCCACGGCATCCACGCCGCGTTCCACCAATCCACTGACGTGCGCGAGAATGCGGTCGCGATCCAGTTCGCCGAACGCGTTACGAGTCGCACTCACCGCCGCGCCGCAGACGAGACGGAATTGTGCATCGCGGGCCGGGCGGAACTGCGCCTTTTTTTCCTGCGTGATGCGCTCGACGTCGTTCATGGTGAACAGACCGTGCAGATGATCTTCGTCATCCACGACGAGCAATTTATGAATACCGGGCCGTTCGGTGAAAAAGCGGTCGGCGCGTGCGATGGGGTCTTTGCCGAGTTCTTTTTTGTTAATGGTCTGAACCTGAGCCCGCGGAGTCATCGCCTCGGCGACCTTGCGTTTGGCATAACGCGGTTTAACTACATGGCCTGAGAGCAGGCCGACGAGTTTTCCTTTTTCGTCCACGACGGGGAACGTGCTGAAACCGAATTTCCGCTCGTCCACCATTTTCACGACGTCGCCGACAAGTTGATCCGGGAGGACTTTGATGGGGTCGGGAATCATGCCCGGAACGTGGTATTTCACGCGGCTGACTTCGGAGAGCTGCTGCCGCTCGGGCATGTTGTAGTGAATCAAGCCCATGCCGCCGTTCAAGGCCATGGCGGTGGCCATGCGCGATTCCGTGACGGTGTCCATGTCGGCCGAGATGATGGGAATGTTCAGGCGTAAATTATCGGCCAGATGCGTTTCCAGTTCGGTGTCGCGCGGAAGAACTTCGGAATAAAGCGTCGCGAGTGTCAGGTCATCGTAAGTGAGCCCGACGTTTTTGTGGGCGAGGAAAAAAGTATCGGCGTTCTGATAAAATTGAGAGTCCAGGTTTCGCGATTGCGCTGCCATGATTGAGGATGAAAAACCGCTCCGCCAATTGGCAAGCTGGAATTCCAGCTACTTAGGGAAGGTCGGAAATATTGTGACTTGTCGGCGACAGATTCAGAATGATGAAGCCGATGTCGCTAATAGGGCGGTTGAACATCTTCCAAACAATTTTTGCCTGGAGATGCTTCGTCGTTTTTCAAACGCAACGATTCGGCGTGCAGCGAGCGTTTACGGAGCGAGAATGAACATCTTTATGTCCGGAAAAACGCAAGTTTCCAGTGGAATTTCGCCGGAAAATTTGCAGAGTCCAACGTGACACTGTGAAACTGATAGTTCGGATGAGTTGTACCTATGAGTTGTGAATGCTGGCCGGGTTCAAGGAAGGATAATTTCAAAGTGAGTCAAACGGCGACTGCGGTGGCTTTATTGAGCGCTGCATGGCTGACGAGCGTGCCAAATGTGACGGCGCAAGAGCGGGTGCTGGGAACGGATGTTTCCTATTGGAATTGTGGCACGTCGGCGACGGGCATTTCGCAGGCAAACTGGAACACAGCCTACAGCGTCGGCAATCGGCAGTTCGTTTTCATTCGCGCCACCCGCGGCGGCACGACTGGGCTGGGACAAACTTCCGGCACGCCGTCGCCGCACCAAAGTCTGGAGACGCTTTCACGGCGTTACGACGATCCTCGTTTCATTCAAAACATCACGCGCGCGACTGCCGCAGGTATGTTGGCCGGTCCGTATCACTTTGCGCGTCCGGATGTGGAGGGAAATACCGGGACAGATGAAGCGGATCATTTTGTGCAAATGGCCGGTCCGTGGATGCGGCCGGGTTATCTGATGCCGGTGTTTGATCAGGAAGCCGGTGCGGGCGCCGACGCGCTGGTGCAGTTTGCGCTCGATTTTTCACAGCGCGTTTATGAGCTGACGCGCATTCGTCCCGCGATGTATATCAATGGGAATTACTCCAGCATTTTTCAGAGTGCAACTCTCGCGCGGCGTAACGCCCTGGCGCAACCGGCGGCTTATTCGCCCAGTGTCGTCGGCCCGGCGTATCCGATGCTCTGGAACGCTCGTTACTCGGATAACGACAATCCCAACAGCATTCCCGTGCAGACCGGCAGTCCGAAGACGACTTTCACCACGTTGTCGGTTTACTACGGTCCGTGGGATGATTATGGCGACACTGAGCCATGGGCGTTCTGGCAATATGCGAGCACGGTTTCGATTCCCGGGCTCAATGCCGTGGATACGACGTGCGATGCAAACGTGGCGCACGGCGATATTGAATACGTGCGAAATTTTCTCGTGCCGGCCGTGTGGTGGCACGACCTGAGTGGCGATTGGAGCACGTTGACGAATTGGAACAGCGGTCAACCGGTGGTCGCGCCGGTGACGCCGCCAGATCAAACGCCGCCGTATGCGACCGGGCCGTTGCCGGTGTCGCGATTGCCAGGCGCGGCGGGAACCGGTCCAACCTCGGGGCAATACGATACGGTGATTCTTGAACGTCCCACGGCGAACATCACCGTCACGCTTTCGTCGGGTGTGCACAACATTCGCAAGCTTTACATGCGCGAGACGCTCGCGATTACCGGAGGCGCGCTCACGATTAATTACAATCCGACGTATCGCCCGGATAATTCCGCAACTGTCCGACACGGCGGTCCGATTTCAGCGCAATTCTCCGGCCCGGTTTCGATGAGTGGCGGCAATCTGTCCGTACACACGTTGCAGGTGGACCCGAATCAGACCTTCGCGCTTTCAGGCGGCACATTGACGTTCAACACCATCAATCTTATGCCGCACGCGAACGCTCCGGCCAAAATTTCGGTGAACGGCGCGGTGACGATAAATCCATTGTCGAATGCGATGGCGACGGTGAATCGCGGCAGCGGCTCAGGCCTAACCGGTTCGATTGATTTAAGCGGCGGAACAAACACGCTCACGATCGGCAATGGTTCGTCGGAGATTGATTTGTCGTTGAATGTTCCGTTGGCGAACGGAGCGTTTACAAAAGCCGGCGTCGGAACGATGGAACTTAAAACCGCCAGCAGTTACAGCGGTGGCACGATTGTTTCGGCCGGACGCTTGCTGGTGAATAATCCGTCGGGTTCCGGCACAGGCAGCGGCGCGGTAGTAGTGAATCTCGGGACGCTCGGAGGAACGGGAACGATTTCAGGTGTTGTGACCGTCAATGCAAGCGGAACGTTAGCGCCGGGTAACATTTCGCAAATCGGAACGTTGAAATTGAGCAGCGCGCCGGTTCTCGGCGGAACGACTTCGATGCGTATCAATCGCAATAACGGGACACCACTTTGTGATCGAATCGCTCTCAGTGGCGGCACGTTGTCGTATGGCGGGGCGCTGCAGATTTCCAACGAGGGAGCAGCGTTGACCGGCGGGGAAACTTTCACGCTTTTTAGCGCACCCGCTTTTGCCGGTAGTTTCAGCACTTACGATCTTCCGACGCTCGGTCCGGGAATGAACTGGTATATCGGCCATCTGACGGTGAACGGTTCGATCAGCGTGAATCGCAGCCCGGTTGCCGGAGGAGCGACGTTTACCAATGACGCGCCGAATGTTTTGCTGATTCCTGTGGCGACTTTGATTGCGAATGCCACTGACGCCGACGGTGACACGCTCGAATTGGCGGGAGTTGACGCAACGAGCACCAACGGTGTGCCGCTCGCGGTTGACGGTGGATTCATCGTGTATTCGAACTTTGTCAGCGTGGCGGATCAATTCAATTACACGCTGAGCGATGGTCGTGGCGGAAGCGCAAGCGGCACGGTGCAGATCGCTGCGAATCTGGCCGGTCGCTTTGTCGGTGCGCCGAGTTTTGCCGGTGATTCGATGGCGTTCCAGTTCGTCGGCACGCCCGGTTGGACTTATTATGTGGATCGCTCGACCAACTTGCCGACCTGGACAACCATCTGGACGAACGTCGCACCAGCGAGTGGATTCTTTGAATTCACCGACGACTTCTCGGATTTTTCTGAACCGCCAGCGAGCGCGTTCTATCGGTTGCGTTGGTAATTTCCGTTGGTTCAGCGACCGGCAATTGTCCGGTGCGTTCCAGTTCCAACAACATCCGTTTACGCCACACGCCACCACCGTAACCGCTCAGTGCGCCGTTTTTGCCAATCACGCGATGGCACGGCACGAGTAGATACAGGTGATTGGTGGCGTTGGCGCGAGCGACGGCACGAATGGCGTTGGGTGAACCGATCTTCGCTGCGACTGCTTGATAACTCTCAGTTCGTCCATACGGAATGCGAATCAATTCGCGCCAGACGCGTTCTTGAAAAGCCGTACCACACATGCGCACCGGAACAGTGAACGTTTTTCGTTTGCCGGCGAAATAATCGCGAAGTTCTCGCTGTAACTTCTGTAAAACTGCGTTTTCACCAGGAAGCACCGGCAGGTGGAAACGATGGCGCAACTCGACATAACTTTTTTCGAGTCGGCGACGATCAGCAAATTCCAACCGGCAAATGGCGTCGTCGGTTGCAGCGGCAAGCATCGGGCCGAGGGGAGTTTCGAGCAATGCCACGCGCAGGCAATTGACGTGACGGGATTTTCCCGGCGACGCGCGAAAGGTCTGAGCGAAAGCGGAGCGGAAGCCGCTGTGAGATTCGTAACCGTGGCTGAGGATGACATCGTCCATCGGCACGCCGGAACGGATCTGAGTGAAGGCACGTGAAAGGCGCAACCCGCGATACCACGCAGCGAAGGTCATGCCGTAATGTTTTTGAAACCAGCGGCGCACGCGTTCCGGAGAAATGCCGGCCGCTCGAAGTGTGGCGGCAGTAAAGTTTTGGTCCGGTTCGGCCGCGGCGCGCTGCATCAATTTTGCAATCCACGGTGGTGGCGCGCCGTTGGCGAGTTCGGGCCGACAACGTTTGCAGGGGCGATAACCGGCGCGAACGGCAGCGCCAGCGTTCGGGAAAAATTCGAGATGTTCCTGCTTTGGTTGGGAAGGGCAGGAGGGGCGACAGAAAATGCCGGTGGTGCGAACGCCAAAAACGAACAGGCCGTCATAGCTCGCATCGCGGCGTTGCCACGCGGTGGTCATTTCCTGCGGAGACAATCGCTTTGCCATTTCAATCACAACGGCAGCATATCACGCGCGTCCACCGAAAATGCGACACGACATTTTCGCGAAGACCACCAAAACAAAAACGCGCCGGAGAGATTCCGGCGCGTTCGTGAGATTGAGAAAGGTTCAGCGCTTGCGATTGCGCAAAGCAACCAGGGCGAGACCGCCGACCATCGCGAGCACCATCGCAGTCGGTTCGGGCACGGGAACGGTTTGCACTTTCACGCCATCGAACAACGCGAAGCTCGCTTCGTTGTTCGCGCCGCTGGTGGACATGCCGAGTTGCACTGTGTATGCACCGGCGCTGGGCGCAGTCCATTGCCATTGAAACCAGCCATACGGCGCAATTTCCGCCGTGGCCATATTATCATTCGATCCACCCGCCGCCCACGGAAGTCCGATGAGTTCGTCTTCGTTGTCGAGGATTTGCACCCAGGCGGAATCGAGTCCCGAGGTATCGCCGTTATGGAAATACGCCCAACCGGTGAGCATATCGCCGAGGTTCAACGTGAGCGTCTGGCTGACAGAAAAGCTGTAACTCTCATCCCCGACGAAGTTGGCGCTGGCGCGGGTGTTCATCATCAGGAAGCGGTAGCCTTCCACCGGTTGCATCGGTGTGACGCCGAGCAGAGTTCCCCACGAGGTGACGGTTTTCGCCTGGCCCGCCGTACGAGTGAGCGGTTCGACGGCGCGCGTTCCGGTATCGGCGGAGAAAGTCCAACCGACCAGATTCCAGGATTCAAAGCTGCCATTGACCACATTGGCATTCGCAGCATTGACACCAGCAAGGAGAGCTGCGGCAAAACCAACCCAAAGAGTACGACGACGGGTTTTCATAAAACGTTGATAGAATCCTGTTTTCAGCAAGAGTCTGCAACCAGGGGTGAACCCGAAAACGTGGTACGTCTTTATCCGGACAGCGTGACGGGTGAAACCGCAATTCTCGTAACGCGGCTTGAAATCGGGGGCGAATCATCATCGCAAAATGCCGGGATTTTGCGCGGGTTTTGAGTGTGTTTCAGTTGGTCTGTTGAAGAGATAAAATTTATCTGATTGAAGTGCGGAACGAGCGAGCGAGGGGAAAAAATGAAATGGGCTGGAAATTAATCCAGCCCATTCATTGTGGGGTTGGGTGGTTGCGCTTAACGCGCAAGGGAAATCTGAGGCCAGCATACCGGGAATGTTTTGATCCCGAAGTCACCATTGTGGGGGACAATTACAAAAAAATCCCGCACCGGTTTGAACCGATGCGGGAAATCGTCGTTAAACGAAGTTTTGATTACGCGCCGAATTTATCAAACATCCGCGCGTTGGCTTGCATGAGGCGAATCAAATATTTCGCCGGGAAAATACCGAGCGAACCTGAGTTCGCGCCGGTTTCCGTAAAGCGATCCAGTTTGTCCCAGCCGCTCACCGGCGAGTGCAGGAGCAGCGGTTGCGGATGCCAGGAGTGACCGTGTAATGCGCAAGGCGTCGAATGATCGCCGGTAATCGCAATCACGTCGGGCTTCTTTTTCAGGAGAATCGGCAGCGCCGCATCGAAATCTTCAATCGCTTTCTTCTTCGCGGCGAAGTTGCCGTCTTCACCGGCTTTGTCGGTGTACTTGTAGTGGATGAAGAAAAAGTCGTAGTTGTCGTATTCGGCCAGGTAGCGCTCGAATTGTTCCGCAATGGTTTGCGGACCTTCGATCTTCGTCATGCCGACGAGTTGCGCGAGGCCCTTGTACATCGGGTAAACCGCGAGGCAAGCGGGCTTCAATTTATAGCGTTCTTCGAACAACGGAATGTTCGGTTGGTGCGCAATGCCACGCATGAGGAAACCGTTCGCCGGTTTTTCTTTCGCGATAATCGGCAGGGCGGCTTTGTAAAAATCCGCAATCAGCTTCGCCATTTTCTTCTGCTTGGCGTTCTTAGGATCGCGCGGTTTGACGGCGGGAATGGCGTAACCTTCCCGATTCGGGTCCGCATCGGTCAACGGGCCTTCGAGACCTTTGCCGCGGAACACGACGACGAAGCGATGTTCTTTGCCGGCTTTGATGATGACCTGCGTATCGCCAAGCTTTTTAATTTTTGCGGAAAGCATCGCGCAAAGTTTTTCGCAGGTTTCCGTCGGAATGCGTCCAGCGCGACGATCCGTGACGATGCCTTTGCTGTCGAGCGTGGCGAAATTCGCGCGAGCGCAGACATCGCCGGGTTTCAATTCGACGCCGAGGCCGAGCGCTTCAATGACGCCGCGACCGACTTGAAATTCCAGCGGGTCGTAACCAAACAAGCCGAGATGGCCGGGACCGCTACCGGGCGTAATGCCGGGCGCGACAGGAATCATCCGACCTTGCGCGGAATTTTTGGAGAGGGCATCGAGGTTCGGCGTGTTCGCGGCCTCCAGAGGGGTGAGATAACTTTGTTCTTTGGTGGCGAGGTCGCCCAGTCCGTCGAGGACAATCAACGCGAGTTTGACATTAGGCTTGAGTGTCAGTTCGGAATACAATTCGTCGAGGTTCATGTTCAGTTTCAGTTAAAGTCCACCGGGAGGGGATATGCTCCGCCCGAAAATCGTCTCATCATGCGGTCATCAACGCGGTTCGGTCAACGCGATTTCAGGCTGATTCAATTGCCAAAGATTCGAGATAAGCCAAAACGATTGCGCGAACGCTGGCGACCCCCGACGCTTTTCTCCTTTCGCCAACGGGCGCTTATCATCCATCTTACGCGGGCTGAACGTCATGAATCTCTCTTTGTTGTCGATTTTACTGGGGCTCGGGATGGCGGTGCCGCAGGTCTATGGACTGGTCAAGCCTGCCGGTTTTGCGGCGTTGGCGCGGAAATTTCCCCGACACGTGCCGACCGGCGTGGTGCTGATGCTGACGGCGACGGCCTGGTTTGTCTGGAATGTGAAAATCGAGCCCATCGCGGATTTCGAATCCATCAAGGTTTACATGATGATTGTGTTTGGTGCGATCGGCGTGGGCGCCTGTTTGTTTGTGCAGGACTTTCTGGCAGTGCGAGGCCTGGCGGTGTTGCTGATGTTGTTGGCGAAGGTAATGGTGGATACCGGTCGGCCGCATTTGGGGGAAACTCCGTGGGTGCTTTTAATTCAAACGTGGGCGTATGTTCTGGTCGTGGCGGGAATCTGGTTCACCATCTCGCCGTGGCGATTGCGTGATTTGATTCATTGGGCGACGGCGACGGAACAACGGATAAAAATCGGCAGTGCGATCCGGCTTGCTTTCGCGTTACTGGTGTTAGTGCTCGGATTTACCGCATTCCGCGCCATGTGACGGAAACTTCGCGTCGCTTCGTTTGTGCGAGCGATAACAACGAACATGAACAGAGGCAAAATTCTCGTAATTCGCGGTGGCGCCATCGGAGATTTTGTGCTGACACTTCCGGCGATTGCGGCGCTGCGAAAACAATTTCCTGCCGCGCATCTGGAAGTCCTCGGTTATCCGCACATTGCACAACTGGCGGAAGCCGGTGGTCTGGCGAATCGCGTGCAAGCGATTGAAGCGCGCGGGTTGGCGAGTTTCTTCGCGCGCGACGGCGAGCTGTCGCAACCCATCTGCGATTATTTTTCCGAGTTCGATATCATCGTTTCGTATCTCTACGATCCGGACGAAATTTTTCAGACCAACGTAAGGCGTTGCTCGCCTGCTCAATTTATCGTCGGGCCGCATCGCCCGGATGAAGCGCAGGATATTCACGCGACGGATGTATTTCTCAAACCGCTGGAACGCTTGGCGATCTTCGATGCCGACCCCGTGCCGCGTCTGAAAGTTGATGCAAAAGATTCAAAACCAAATGGACAACTGGCATTACATCCGGGCAGCAGCAGCGAGCGCAAAAACTGGCCGGAACAGAATTGGGCGGCGTTGATTGAACGGCTGCTCGCGCAAACGTCGGTTGATTTGTTGATCACTGGCGGCGAAGCAGAAGGCGATCGTTTGCAGCGATTGACCGCCGCGTTGCCGCCAAACCGTTGCTCCGTTGCGAACAGTCTGCCGCTGGCAGAACTCGCGCAGCGGTTGCAATCCTGCTCCGGTTACGTTGGTCACGATACAGGCATTACGCATTTGGCCGCGGCGTTGGGGGTGCCTTGTGTGATTCTTTGGCCGCAAACCAAAGAAGCAATTTGGCGGCCGCGCAGCGAACGCGTTCACGTGGTGCGAGAACCGGCGGGCTTGCACAAATTGAGCGTGGAACGTGTGACCGATGCCGTGATGACGTTCCTTCGTTCCTCGCCATAAGTCGGGTTGGCTTCATTGTCGGGTTCGGGGCTTCGGGGTTGTAACACAATCGTAACGGTTGCGCCGTTTTTGTGTAACGCGGTTGTCAGATGTTTTTGCCGGACGCGGAAAATCAAACGCACCGATGAAAACATCAAATTGGACGATTACGACACTGACCACAGCGATTCTGGTCGGTGGCTTTGCAAAGGGCTCGGCCCAAAGCGTGGATTCGCTGCTCGATAAACTGGTGGACAAAGGCGTGCTGAGTGTGCGCGAAGCGAATGAATTGCGCGAGGAGGCGGACAAGGATTTTGCCAAAGCTTATTCTGCAAAGAGCGGGATGCCGGAATTCGTTTCTGCGCTGAAGTTCAACGGCGACGTGCGCGGGCGTTACGAAAGTTTTTATTTTGAAAATAACGGCGCCGGTAGCGGGGTGGATCGGCATCGCTTTCGGTATCGTCTGCGGTTCGGAGTGACGGCATCGTTGACGGACAACTTTGAAGTTGGTTTCCGGCTCACCTCATCCGAAGCGGCTAACGGTGGCGGCGGCGGTGATCCGATTTCCGGTAACAGCAGCTTTCAGGACAACGCTTCGAAAAAGTTTATCTACGTCGATCTCGCTTACGCCAGGTGGACGGCGCTGCGAACGGAGGATTGGTTGGGCAGCGTGACGATCGGCAAAATGGAAAATCCATTCGCGTTGTCAGATCTGGTGTTCGACAGCGATTACACGCCGGAAGGGGCAGGCGTTCGGCTGAGCTATAACCTGAGTGGCGCGCAAAGTCTCAAGTTCAACGGCGGCGCGTTTGTGCTGGATGAAATCGGCGGACAAAGCGAAGACCCTTATTTCTTCGGCGGGCAAGTGCGGTTGGAATCCACCTGGGACAAGCATTGGTCGTCGTCCGTAGGTGTGGCGTGGTTGAACATCGCGAATGAACAGAGCTTGGCCGGGCAGATTGGCAGCACTGTGAATCCCGTGCCGGATCAAAATCGCGGGAACACGCGTTTGCCATTCATGACAGGAACGCCAGTGGGTGCGCTCACCAATTTCCTTGCATACGATTTTCATCCGATCATCGCGGATGTCGCGGTGACTTACACGCTGGAAGAGTTCTGGCAATACAAAGCGCCATTTCCAATTCGTGTTGCGGCGGATTTTATTCATAACCCGGGTGCAGGTTCGGAAAATAGTGCGTGGTCAGCGGGCATCACGTTTGGCAAGGCGGGTAAGAAGGGATTGTGGGAATTGGGTTATCGCTACAAATACCTCGAAGCTGATGCGTGGTATGAGGAACTGGTGGATTCAGACTTCGGAGCGTTTTATCAAACGCCACTTCCCGGCGTGAGTGCCGGTTACGGTGCGGGCACGAATGTCAAAGGGCACGTAGTGAAATTCGCGTATTCGCCCTACAACGCGCTGACTCTTGGCGTCACGGCGATCTTCACGGAACTCATTAATCCCAGTCCGCTGACTTCGGACAGCAGGGTTACGCGGGTGCAAATGGACGCGTCGTTAAAGTTTTAATGTCGCAAGGAACTCACCAACAACTGTTCTGATTCAAACAAATTATCGGAGATCAAATTATGAAAAAGTTGACCCAAATAATTCTAGCGATCACGCTGGCAGTCAGCTTCGGATCGTCCGCTCACGCCGACATCACAGTGAAAGGTTCGGATACGCTGGTCATTCTCGCTCAGAAATGGGCCGAGACTTACATGGGCAAAAATCGGAACGTGAAAATTCAGGTCACGGGCGGCGGTACCGGCACGGGATTCGCCGCGTTGCAGAATCGCACGACTGATTTGTGCAATGCCTCGCGTAAAATCAAATCAGCTGAAATAGCAAAATGCATCGAAGCGTTTGGCAAACGTCCGACCGAATACAAAGTCGCGCTCGACGGATTATCGATTTATGTCGCGGAAGAAAATCCGGTAAAAGCACTGACGGTGGATCAGTTGGGCCGAATCTTTTCCGGTAAAATCAAGAACTGGAAAGAGGTGGGCGGCAACGACGCGCCGATTACGGTTTATAGTCGCGAGAACAGCTCCGGCACGTATGAGTTTTTCAAGGAATACGTGTTGAAAGGAAAAGATTTTGTGGCAAGCGCGCAGACGATGCCGGGAACGGCGGCGGTGTTGCAGGCAGTGGCGAAAGATAGAAACGGCATCGGTTATGGCGGCGCGGCTTATGGCGCAGGCGCAAAACATCTCGCGATCAAAAAGGATGAAAATTCGCCAGCCGTCGAACCCACGGAAGACAATG
>CALAYC010000119.1 GCA_937894935.1 uncultured Verrucomicrobiota bacterium | reverse complement strand
ACACGCCTTGAAACGGAATGGTTTATTGGATGACGGCCATGTTGGCCGCTCGCGGTGGCGATGGGCTGCCGTTTAACTTCCGACTGAATCCTTCCGCTAAAGAAGAAGCGTCCAATTATTTCGTGCCCCAACAGGCTGGCACGACAAAACAGAAGGAACCGTATGAGGGACAAGAAGAAGCTGCAGAATCGGTCCTCGTTACCGATTGGAATGATCACTCTGGCCATCGCGCTCGCAACGGTGGGCGCCGGAATTCAACTCGGATTTCCATCCGGCAAAATTCTCGCCGTCGCCTGCGTTTGTTTCGGCGCTTTGCTGCTGACGGCCGGAACAGTCGTCGGCGCTGAAGCCGCCGCAAAAACAATTCCGCCTCCGACCGATCGCGATCAACGGCCGACGCCGGAAACGCAATTCTCGCCTGCCACTCCGCCGACCGGAGCGCAATTCACCGAGGCAGATTTGCTGAACGTCCTGCTCGTCAACAGCCCGGACCCGATTTACTTCAAAGACCGGCATTCGCGCTTCGTCTGTTACAGCCAGGCGTTCTCGAATATGTATCGCCTCGCCGATCCCAAATGGCTGATCGGCAAGAGCGACTTCGACATTTTCACCGAAGAACATGCGCGTCAGGCGTACGAAGATGAACAACGCATCATCACCACCGGCGAACCCGTCGTCGGCAAACTCGAACGCGAAACGCACAACGATGGACGCATCACTTGGGCGCTATCCACCAAAATGGTGTGGCGCGATCGTCACGGAAACATTATCGGCACGTGGGGCATTTCCAAAGACGTCACCGCGTTGAAGGAAACTGAACAAAAACTCGCTCACGAACGGGAATTGTTTCAGGCACTGGTCGAAAATCTTCCCGACGCGATCTATTTCAAAGATCTCGAATCACGTTTCGTTAAACTGAGTCGCTCCAAGGCTGAACGCGCCCGGAAATTGATGCTCCGGCATTATCAAGCCACGCACGGCACCGAATCTCCCCTGCCACCGCACCTGACGGATACCGATGCCTGCGCGAAATATCTTTTCGGGAAAACGGAGTTCGATTTGCTCCCGCCCGAGGAAGCGCAAGCGGCTTACGAACAGGAACAGGAAATCATTCGCACGGGTCAGCCCTTGATCAGTCGCATGGAGAAAGTTCCTGACGACGACGATCCCAACAAACTTGCCTGGCGGCTCACCACCAAGATGCCGTGGCGCGACGCCGACGGAAAAATCGTCGGTACGTTCGGCGTTACCCGCGACATCACGGAACTCAAAGAAGCAGAGGCGCGCCTCGAAGAAACGCACAAACGCCTCGCGCACGCCTCGCGCATGGCCGGCATGGCAGAAGTTGCCACGGACATTCTGCACAACGTCGGCAACGTGTTGAACAGCGTCAACGTCTCCTGCTCCATGGTGGTTGAGCGTTTGCAACAATCGCCTGCCGCGAATCTCCCGCAGATTCCGCAGATGTTACGCGACCGCACCGGACAATTGGACGCGTTCCTGACAGCCGATCCGAAAGGCAAAAAAATTCCCGACTATCTGACGGCGGTTGCGCAAGCGGTCGAAGATCAACGGGCCTTCGCGTTGAAGGAATTGGAGCAATTGCGCAAACACGTGGACCACATCAAACAAGTGGTCGCGATGCAACAGAACTACGCCAAAGTCGCTGGCATCGAGGAATCGGTTGTGATTTCAGATCTGATCGAAGATGCGTTGCGCTTGAATGCCGGCGCATTGGATCGGCATGGAGTGGAATTACAACGCGACATCGAACCGGTTCCAAACCTGATCGTAGATAAGCACAAGGTGTTGCAAATCCTCGTGAATCTTATCAGCAACGCCAAATACGCGGTCAGCGCTGTCGATCGTCCAGACAAAATCATGACCGTCCGCGTTCGCATGAAAGGCCCGGATCGCGTTGTGATTCAGGTCATCGACAATGGCGTCGGCATCAGTCCGGAAAATCTCACGCGCATTTTCGCGCACGGATTTACCACACGCCCGGAAGGTCATGGCTTCGGTTTGCACAGTGGCGCCATTGCCGCGACGGAATTGGGCGGCTCGTTAGTCGCTACCAGTGAGGGATTAGGACACGGCTCAACTTTCACCCTCGAACTGCCGTTAAAGAAGAACAATGACTGACCATGAGCACTAACCTTACAGCTAAAAGCCCGCGCGTGCTCGTGGTGGACGATAACGCGGCTATTCATCAGGACTTCCGCAAGATTCTCGGCCCGGCCAGTGCAGAATCCAACAACGACCTCGGCGCGTTGGAAGCGGATTTGTTCGAAAAGAGCGGTCCCGTCATTACCCGCGTCGCCTTTCGCGTGGACTCTGCTTACCAGGGTCAGGAGGCGTTGAAGATGGTTCAACAGGCCATCGCCGAAGATGATCCCTACGTGGCGGTGTTCATGGACATCCGCATGCCGCCCGGTTGGGATGGCGTCGAAACCACCGAACGCATCTGGCAACACTGCGCCGATGTTCAAATCGTTCTCTGCTCTGCGTACTCCGATTACACGTGGGATGATTTCCTCAACAAATTCGGTCACACTGACAATCTGTTGGTCCTGAAAAAACCGTTCGAAACGGTCGAGGTTCTGCAAATCGCCCACGCGCTTAACAAGAAGTGGACGCTCGCCCGTCAGGCGCGGTTGTGGATGAAAGATCTCGATCGCCTCGTGCGCGAACGCACGCAGGAGTTGATGCAGGCAAATGAACAGTTGCGCGAAGAAATCGCCGAACGCGCTCGCGTCCAACGCGCGCTTTGCACCTCCGAAGAACGCTTCGCCAAAGCGTTTCGCACCAGTCCGATGCCCATGGCCATCGTGACACATCCTGAAACGCGTTTTCTCGATGCCAACTCCAGTTTCCTGAAACTCGCTGGCTATTCCGCTGATGGTTTAATTAGCAAAACGGCTGCCGAACTCACGCTGTGGCCGGATTATACACTCGATAAAATCAAATCACTCGAAACCGGTCGGCACCTGCAAAACCACACCTGTTCCCTGCGTTCGCATGATGGTTCACCTCGCGAAGTCGTCGTCTGGGCTGAACCCATCACGCTCGACAACGCCCCGTGCGTGCTACTGATCGTCGAAGACGTCACGGATCAATTGCGCCTCGAATCGCAATTGCGTCAGGCCCAGAAGATGGAGGCAGTCGGACGACTCGCCGCCGGCGTGGCGCATGAGTTCAACAACATTCTCACCGTAATTCAGGGTCACGCAGAATTACTGCGCGGTGGCTCACTCAGCAAAAAGATGGTCGGCGATTCGAGCGCTCGCATCAGTCAGGCCTGCCAACGCGCCTCCACGTTGACGAAGCAATTGCTCGCGTTCAGTCGGCAACAACCGGTTCAACTCAAATCGCTTGATCTCACCGCTGTCGTGCGCTCGACCGAAAACATGCTGCGTCAGTTGCTCGGCGAACGCTACGAGTTGACCCTCGATTGTTCGGAGAAACTCCAGCCCATCCTCGCGGACGAAGGAAATCTCGAACAGATTCTCATCAATCTGAGTCTCAATGCGCGCGATGCGATGCCGAACGGCGGAGCAATTCGCATCGAAACCGCCGCCGCCACCGTCACTCCCGTTGACGTCGCGCGTAATCCGGATGCGCGCCTCGGCGAATTCATCACGCTCACCGTATCCGACACCGGTTGCGGGATTGACCCGGCTCATTTGCGCCGCATATTCGATCCGTTCTTTACGACCAAAGAAATCGGCAAAGGCACTGGTCTGGGCCTGTCCACGATTCACGGCATCGTGCGTCAACATCAGGGTTGGATCGAAGCGACCAGTCAGGTTGGTTACGGTTCAACGTTCACCATCTTCCTGCCGGTCGCGCATCAAACCACCACCATTTCGGTTGAAACAGAATCGGACGCCGTCATCACCGAACCGTTCGCCAATGGCGAAGCGGCGTTGATTGTTGAAGACGATCCCAGCGTCCGTGAACTGGCTCGCGCCACTCTCGAACGCGGCGGCTTCCGCGTTTATGAAGCCGCCGGTGCGCCAATCGCATTGCAATTGTGGGG
>CALAYC010000118.1 GCA_937894935.1 uncultured Verrucomicrobiota bacterium | reverse complement strand
AAGTTCGATGGAATTCGGGCGATTGCGGTGAAGAACGGACGCGCTGTAAAACTCTTCTCCCGACGCCGGCGCGACATCACCGATAATTTTCCAGAGATCGTTTCCGCACTTCGTCAACTGCGTGAGCCACAATTCGTGCTCGATGGCGAAATCATTGCGCTTGATGAACAAGGCCGTTCTTCATTTCAGTTGCTTCAAAATCTCAAACGCGAGGATACGCCGACATTTTACGTGCTCTTCGATGTATTACATGTAAACGGCGTCGATCTGCTGTCCCAACCGTGGGAAGCTCGGCGGCAATTGCTCGAAAAAATTCTCCCGGCACATCAGCCACCGTTGCGTCTTTCGCCATTGCTCGAAGGTTCGGCGCGGAATATCTGGTCCGGGGTCAAGCAACTGAAACTGGAAGGCATTATTGCCAAACATCGAAATAGTCTCTACGCGTCGAATCGTCGCACGGCCACTTGGCAAAAGATCAAAGTGCAGAACGAACAGGAATTTGTCATCGGCGGCTACACCGAACCGCGGGGCAGTCGCCATTTTTTCGGCGCGATTCTGGTAGGGTATTACGAAGCGAAGCGATTGCGGTTTGCTTCGGCAGTCGGCACCGGTTTCGATACAGCAACCTTGCGGACGTTGCACCGGACGTTTCAGTCCTATCGCGTAACGGATTGCCCATTGCAAATCTGCCGGTGGCGCGAAAGAACCGGTACGGCGGCGGTTTGACGCGCGCAGAAATGAAGCGCTGCACATGGCTGCGTCCGGAACTCGTGTGTCAGGTGCGTTTTTACGAATGGACGCGGGACGCAAATCTGCGTCAGCCGGTATTTCTCGGATTGCGCGAAGATAAACAGGCTTCGGAAGTGCGGCGGGAACTTCCCGCGAGCGCAACATGAAATTCAGGCTTTGACCGCCGCATTCATCGTGAATTCCTTGCGCAACTTCTGTTTCAGCGTAAGCACGGGTTCGAACAGGTCTCCGTTCTTTTTCACTCGCTTCAACACATCTTCGGGCGAGAAGAAAAATCGCTTTGCATCCTGCGCTTTTAGTCCTTGCTCAACTTCCTTCCACGTCATCGGCGTGGATACGGACGGTTGTTCACGTGCACGCAACGAATAAACGCATACGGTAGTTTTGTGATGATCGTTCTGACTCCAATCGATAAACACCTTTTGGTCGCGTAACTTTTTCGCCATCTTCGTCAGCGCTTTGTCGGAATGCGCCTCAGCGACAACTGACGCAACGGCATGAGCAAATGCCTTCGTTTGATCAAACGTCACCGCCGTATTCAGCGGCACATACAATTGCAATCCTTTCGAACCACTGGTTTTCGGAAACGCCTTCAGATCAAGTTGCGCCAACACATCGCGCAACCAGATACCGACTTGAGCGCAATCTAAAACATCTGTGCCTGGGCCAGGGTCAAGATCGAAGACCATCATTGTCGGACGCTCGGTATTTTGAGAACGCGCCAGCGATGTGTGCAATTCGAGATCCGCCAGATTGGTGACCCAGACGAGCGACGCGAGATCGTTGATGAGGCAAAAAGAAATGCTGCGATTCCTATGTTCGCTCCAGACGGAAGCCACCTTGATCCATTGCGGTCGGAATGCCGGACATTGTTTCTCGTAAAAGAATTCGCCGTTCACTCCTTCCGGATAACGTTTTAGCGTCAACGGACGATTTCGCAAATGCGGCAACAAAGCGTCCGCGACCCGCGTGTAATAATCCATCACTTGGCGTTTGGTAAAGCCCGTGGCGGGATAAAAGACCTTGTCGAGATTGGAAACGGTCAGGGTTCGGGAACCCACTTTGGTTTGCTTCCGCTTCATGGAAAACGGAAGGCGAGTTTTCAATCTGCTTCCGGTTGGCAACGTTTCCAGATTTCTCTGTTTTTGTGTCTCACCATCCGGCTTAAACAGAAAACCCGTCTTCCAACTTTCTCCAAGCGTAGCGCGTGCCACGAAAGCAAATCCCTGGAATTCGAAAAAACTCAGAGTTTGCTTCCTTTCCGTGATTAATTGAACCAGCACTTTGCAATCGCACAATAAAGTTGATGTTGCAATTTGCACCATCAGCTTTCGCTGATTGGTTGTTTCGACAGCCATCGCTAAGAACTTTTCATCTCTCGGTCGTTCTGGCGATGGCATTTTCTTCGCTCCCTCAAAAAACATGGAATCGAACAAGCCATTGCCTCAACTCAAACCAAAACCGTCGTTACCACCCTTGGATTGGCCCGCTGCGATGAAAGCCGGATTGATCGGCGGCGGAATCATGATCGTTCTTCCGCAAGGAATCCCGTGGGCGATTCTATCGCTCGGAACGCTTCCTGTCATGGGCCGTCCGATGCCGGAACTGGGTTTGCCCATCGTCATCCTCATTCATTTCGGATTGGCGTTATTATATGCAGCCATTCTATCGCCGATTGCTCGGCTCGGTCGCGCGTGGCGCGGTTTGTTCATCGGCGCCGGAGTGGGAATCGTTCTCTACGTGTTAAATCGCATCGTCGTCGCACTTATCGCTCCGCAATTGCTAGGCGCCGAGGTTCGCGCTTTTGTGGCGCATTGCCTTTACGGATTGTTCACTGCGGCAATCTACAAAGGCCTCACGCGCCAACGTCCGGAACGTTCTTCACCGCGACCGCACTGATTCGGCGCTCCAATTTTCCTCGCGTTATGATACCAAAGACGTTTCACACCCGACGGCAAAAGTTGCGTAGCGAGATCTAGAACACGTTACTGCAATATGCCGAACCTGCTTTGAGTTTGATTGCAAGTTGCACCCGCCGGCCGGGGCAACTCTAGTTAAATGCTATGCGACAATCCACGAATTGCCTGGCAAGCATCCGGCTTCTCAATTGCGATGTTTCGGACGAGAAAAACGGGTTGAACCCACATGCAAAGAATGATTATGAACGACACCAATTACAATCTGACCGGAAAGAAAGTGGCGATTCTCGTCGCCGACGGATTCGAACAGGATGAATTATTGAAACCTCGAGAAGCGCTTGAAGACGCGGGCGCGCTCACCGAAGTGGTCTCACCTTGCGAGAAAAAAGTCAAAGGTCGCAAGCATTCAAAGTCCGGCCGTTCGGTGAAAGTTGATGTGCCACTCGATGAAGCGCAGCCAGAAGAATACGACGGACTGTTGTTGCCGGGCGGAGTGGAAAATCCCGATACGCTGCGCATGAATGAAGCAGCGGTGCGCTTTGTGAAAGCATTCTTTGAAGCGCACAAACCGGTCGCCGCCATCTGTCACGGACCATGGACGTTGGTGGAAGCTGACGTCGTGCGCGGACGCCGCGTGACTTCCTATCAATCCATTAAAACCGATTTGCGGAACGCTGGCGCAGAGTGGGTGGATCAAGAGGTGGTGGTGGATAATGGTTTGGTCACGAGTCGCAAACCGGATGATATCCCGGCGTTCAACGCGAAGATGATTGAGGAATTCGCCGAAGGAAAACACGAAGGACAGAAAGCTTCGGAAACTGAATCACCTACCGGGTAATTGGGTAATCATGGTGCTCCGCCAGGCGCGGGCGAACCACCCGACGGAGATGCACCCGCTCCGGGGTTAGCCCCGCCGGAATTACCGGGGCGCGCCGGTTGCGCTGGTTGATTTGGTTGTGCAGGCTGATTCGGCTGAGCCGGCCGTTGAATTGGCTGATTTTGATTCGGACGATTCGGTCGTTGATCCGGCACTCCGGCTGGCGGTGGACGAAGAATACCATCACGTCCTGAAGGCGGAACCGTTCCCGCCGGTGGCACGGGCTGAACGCCTCGACCATCCGGAAAATTCGTTCGCGGCGGAATCGGGTTCGTAAACGGCGGCACTGGATTTGTGAATGGTGGAACGGGATTCGTAAAAGGTGGTATCGGGTTGGTGAACGGCGGAATCGGATTCGTGGTGATGATTCCCGGACGATTCGTAAATCGAGAATTTTCTTCGCCAATACCGCGCGGCAGACGATTCGTATCGATATTGCCGCGTCTCAAACCCACGTTCGGAACGGCCACTCGCGGCACCGCGGTCGTGGGCTGAATCACATTCGGATTGGTGAACAGGACCACGGGCGGCGGATTCGTCACCGGTCGATTGGGAAGTGTTGCCGGCGTTTGCGCCCAACTCGCTAGCGCCACTCCGGTCAACGGCACACTTAACCACAACTTTGTTTTCATAAAAACTCCTTGGTAAATCTCTAGTTTAGAATCAGCACTGGCCGTACCTATGCGATTACGGACGAAACCCGGACGTAACGAAGCCCTTACCTGTATTGCAGAACGGTGATCAAATCTTTATTTGCACGCAAAAGCCATTGCGCGATCCGGTGCAGTTTGCAGCGAAGAATTTGCATTTTGCAGATTGCAAGGCGCGATCAACGCGGCGGAAGAAAGCACGAGAGTTTGGACCGTCGGCGGCGTTCACCTGAGATTTTTTCTGACTCACTCCCGCCACGTAGCTCAAACGACTTCAGGTGATTGTCTCATTGAGCAGTACAACCTCGCAGCGGATAGTTGGCGGCTTTCATTCTTATGCGCATTCGATCATGAAATTATTGCTCACCCTACTCCTCTGCTGCGCGTCTTTGTTGGCGGCAGCTCAGACTCATGAAGAGCGAGCGGTTGCGGCAATTCTAATGGCCGAGGCGTGGTCGGAAGGAGTGATCGGAATGACCGCGGTTGCCGAAGTCATCCATCAACGTGTCATCGAAAAGAAAAAGACGCCGTTGGAAGTCATTTCAGCGCGACGCGGTCGTTATCACGCTTTTTCCTGTTTGAATGGATCTTCGCTCTCTGTTCTGATTGAAAAGTTTCAGCATCAGCCCGATTACACGAAAGCACTTCAGATTGCGCAAACACTGTGCCGCACGCCGGCGGAACTTCCCGGACTCACTAATTCCGCCAATCATTTCACACGCAAAACAGAACGACCATATTGGGCGCGCGGCATCGAACCCGTAGCGGTAATTGGTCAGCATGCCTTCTATCGACTGGAGCAGTATTAGTTGAAAATGTGCGATCAACGACGTGAACCAAAATTAAAACGCGACCATCTCAATGAGATGATCGCATCGCGAAACGCGCCAATACCCAAGCGCAGTTACTTTACGGCGTCCTGAATCTCTTCGCCCATGTTCTCAATATCTTCGCCCGCTCCGTGTGCCGTGCTTCGACAGCCGGTGGCGGCAACGGTCAACATCGCCACGAAGACGGCAAGAACGATCCGAGTTGTGATGGTTTTCATACGGTAGTTTCCTTTGGTTTGTTTGTGTTAGTTCCCCTGTCTGGTCCGGTTTTGACATGACAAGTCGCTGATGATTGGCAGTTCAGGTTTTTGAATTTCGAGCCGAGACGATCAACCCCACTACGGCCATCACCACACCGCCGATCAAAAGTCCCAGCGACTTGTCCGTCGGCGCACCGGTGAACGTGCGCGAGATATCCGAGGCCAATGATTCCGAAGCGTTGATGCCAAAAATCATCAACACAATTCCGCCAATCAACAGCGCCAGGCCAATGGTTTTGTTCATAAATCGCTCCGGGTTTGAACCGCTACGCGGACCGCCGCCCAAAGAACAGCGAGATGACGAACAGAATCAGAAACAAAACGAATAACACTTTCGCGATCGTTGCCGCTAATCCGGCGATGCCAAAAAAACCAAACGCCCCCGCCAATATCGCGATTATCAAAAACGCCAATGACCAGCTTAACATAGTGTTCCTTTCTCTTTGTGGTTGTTATTCCCTCTGGCCGGTCACGACCAGTAGTTCGGCCTTCCGTAAAAATCGTACAAGCGGCCCTCGTATTCCCGATTCACCGGTGTGCGCGGGTCGTATTCCGGACTGTTTTTAATGCTCTCTCGCGACATGATGACTTTGACTTTCTGTTCACTCCAACTGATCGGGCCGACCAGCCATTGCGGCGCAATCAACACTTCGCGCCCCGGCAACCACTTGTGCGTCGCAATCACGAGATACCGCACCGTCCACGCCTCCGCGTCTGCAATAAAATCTGATACCTTGCCGATGTCGCCGTCGGTCGCTTCTACTGCATATCCGGTAACGGCTCGCACGCTGTGCAGATGCGGATCGGCTTTCGGTTCGGGCGACGGCGTTGGGGGCGGCAATGTCATGGGCGTGATCGGCGTCATCGTTCCGACCGCATCCGCACCCGCCCAATACACCGGCCAGCCGTAATGCGAATGCAATTCCATTTCCCGCTGCCGCTCCACCGGTCGATCCGTATCAATGTCCGGACTCGATTCAATCTGTTGCCGCGTCAGCGCAACCGAGACAGTACGATCGCGCCAGTTCAAGTTCAGTAACACACCCGGCGTCAACAACACCTTCCGTCCCGGCAACCAATTCCCCGTATCCACCACCACGTAACGCAAAATCCAGAGTTCATTATCGAACAGAAAATCGTACACCTTGCCGATGTTCCCATCCTGCGCCGAGACCTTGTAACCCTCGAGGTCTTTGAGACTGCGCAATTCAAGCACTGGCTCTTCCGTGGGACTTTGCGGCATCGGTTTATTGACAGTCATCGCGTTCGCCTTTCGTTCAATACGAGCACTCGACTGCCTTCACGATTCCATACTCGAAACAAAATCGCATTTGCCGCGGCGCGACGTAACGAAGCGTCATTCAACGTCGCCGCTTCGCGTCGCTCGACTTCTGCAATTACATCGCCTGCTCTCAATCCCGCGCGAAAAGCGGGTGAATTCGTATCAATACCGGTCACGAACCGCGCCGGTACCGTCGTCGTCAAACCCACCTGGCGGCGAAGCGACGCATTCAAATCCGCCATCGTCACACCTTGAAAAAATTCCAACTGACACGCCTCGTTCGACGGCTCGGTCGTCGAGTGCATTACGGCGCGCTGTCGCGTTGAACCATGCGATTTGGAAATAACGCGCGCTTCCTCCGTCGAACGCACCACGCCACGACGTATCGGCACCGGTCGGCCTGATTCGCTTCCCCAGACTGAGGCCGAAATTTTCTTCGCGCGACTTCGCGTTGTTTCGACTGCAGCCACCTGAGTTGACGCAATTGCTACTCCGCCGGGTTGTTCGATGGTGCGCGCATTTAAAAGTCGCGCGATTTTTCGGCTGTTGGCTGTCGGATAAGTGCTCAGGCCGGAACTGGACGAAAAATTATCTCCACTTGCCGCGTTCCCATCGGAGCGTGCAGCGCGCTCAAAAAATTCACAGAAGAACGCGACCTTTTTCCGTTCCGCTGCCAAACGAAATTGCCGCAACAGCGGATGTTCTCCGTTCAATTCGCGATGTTCTCGCGGCAACAGCAGCACGAGCGCCAGGGGATGCCGCGACGAACTTTTCACCCAGGAATCAATCCACTCGAGCGCCGCCTCAGGCCAGGGATTGGTACTACTGATAGAGATCAACAATAAGTCCGATCGATTCGCGCGACCGAGCGCAACATTTCCTAGCGCTCCTTCCGCGAGCCAATCCAGACGCCAAAGCCCGAGATTGAACTGCAACGGAAAATCCATGCTGTTCCCCATGCATTCCATCAATCCTCGCGCGCGCAACCCCGCTTCCAGATCTTCGTAAAGCACTGTCGCCAAAAGTGGCGCAGCGCTTTGGCGGGAACTGATGGTGGAAAGGGCGTTTGCGTCCGATAGCATGGCCGCAACGTATGTCACGCCCGAACGCTGCGCCATCGGGTCGCATTCGCAATTTATTTGCGCAAAGTTCTGAATCCGTCTCGGCGGTTCACTGACGCTTAAACGGGAAGACCAATCGCGGCGATTTAATTAATCACCGCGCGACCGTTGAACGTCATCAGAAGTCCGTTCTTGTTCAACAGCCATCAGCGCGAACCACGTAATTGCTCAGAGCGAATTCGCGGTGCGATCATTTCTGATTTGAAACCATTCGCGCGCTCTCGCTCGGATGAAGAACGATCCCGTAATTCGTCGCGTGCGCCTCGTGAAGTTAAATCAGATGCAGGTGCAACGCGCAGGCGGAAGAAAGCGGCAGGATTGCCCGATTCGTAAATTTCAATCTGATAACGGCCCGGTGAAATTTCTTCCACTGAACTCGCTGCATCGCGCCAGGTCTTCAAATCTGAGGAGATTTCCGGAGTGACCGAGGCCTTTGGTGGACCGAAACATTCCAGTTGCCAAGTGCCAATTGGCGAGGACGATTTCGCAAACGCCGGAAGCACACCCGCTGTCGCCGCTCGCTCCAGGCGCGCAATGATGAATCCCTGATTGGCAGCCGAATCCTGCAACACAACGGTGCCGCTGGCGCCATTTCCGAATCCACCGCCTCCGGGCGCGATAATGTTGCCGAGATTGAATCCGGAAATATCGGAATAATAAATTGCGATGCGGCCGCCGCCACCACCACCACCGATGTTACCGGCCCCCGAGCCTCCGCCAGCAATGATCTGTCCACCACCAACGATTTGGTCGCCCGAGATCCAGATAGCGCCACCGCTACCACCGCCACCTAAGCCTGACCCGGCACCACCGTTGGCGAGAATCTGTCCATCCAGTTTCAATGTTCCCACGGTCAAGCGAATTCCTCC
>CALAYC010000117.1 GCA_937894935.1 uncultured Verrucomicrobiota bacterium | reverse complement strand
CTGGGGCTTTGACAGGATTACAGGATGGGACAGGATTAGATTAAGAACAGAAACTGTTTTTGGCATCCTGCAAATCCTGTTCATCCTGTCCATAAAACCGGAGAAGCTCTGTTCGCTGGAGTTCATTTCGAAGAAGTGAACAGCCGGTTTAAAAGCTGGGGCTCTGACAGGATTACAGAATGGGACAGGATTAAGAACCAAACTGTTTTTGGCATCCTGGAAATTCTGTTCATCCTGTTCATAAAACTGGAGAAACTCTGTTCGCTGGACTTCCATTTCGAAGAAGTGAACAGCCGGTTTAAAAGCTGGGGCTCTGACAGGATTACAGAATGGGACAGGATTAAGAACCAAACTGTTTTTGGCATCCTGGAAATTCTGTTCATCCTGTTCATAAAACTGGAGAAACTCTGTTCGCTGGACTTCCATTTCAAAGAAGTGAACAACGATTCAAGAAGCTGGGGCTCTGACAGGATTACAGGATGGGACAGGATTAAGAACCAAAACTGTTTTTGGCATCCTGCAAATCCTGTTCATCCGGTCGAAAGTTTATGGAACATGAAAAACTCATGCCCATAAAGAAAGACGAAGGCCTTTGACAGGATTAACAAGATTCACCAGGACGAAGACACCAAGAGGGAAAATCTGGTTTTAATCCTGATAATTCTGTTCATCCTGTCCATAAAAATTTTAGCCTGTGAAAATAGCATTCATCCTCAGCTTGTTTTGTGCGTTCGTTGCCGAAGCAACCAACCCCGCCTGTGGCTTTGACACCAACGCCCTCACTTTCCCCGGAACACCGTTGGAACAGGCCCGCTGCCTGCTCCGCCCGGTGAAGCCTCATGGCTTGCTGGGTGCGCCGCTGACCAATCTGCCTGCGCCGTTGGAAACCCTCATCGGTCAACCGGTGAAACTCGATCTCAATGCGTTGCAAAAATACCTGCGCGACCACGACATCGCCGAAGCCGACATCGGCGGGCCGCTCACCAACCAGTGCGCGGCGAAATACTTTGTCATCCACGACACCAGCACGCCCAACTACGGGGATTCTCCCATCCCCACCAACATTAACACCTCGGCGTGGGCACTCAACAATCTCAACCGCTACACCAACCGCGTCGTCGCCCATATCTTTGTGAACCGGCTGGGCGAATCCATCGCGCTCGTGCCGTTTGCCAAACCATGGCGCGCGACCAAACTGGAAGTCCGCGTGGTTGGTGAGAAAAGCCGTGGCCTGTTCGTTCATACCGAACTCGTTCAGCCGCGTCGCCGCGATCCCGACCGCGGCGGACCGAAGAACGACGCCATCGCTCCGCAACCGGGTTTTACCGTCGCGCAATACGATCGCCTGGCATTGCTCTATGTTTCCGCCAGCTTGCAACACGGCACGTGGCTGGTCCCAGCCTATCATTGCGCCATAGATGCCGGCATCCCCGACGCCCACGACGACCCGCAGAATTTTGACCTCGCCTTTTGGGCCGGACGACTGGAGGAATTGCTCAAAGCCATTCGTTGAAGCGAGAAACAGTTAAAGACAGTGCTTTCACCACGGATGAACACTGATGAAAATAGCACCACGGATGACGGCAAAAGGTGTAAAGATTGAAACGATCCGGGTGAAGGTCAGTTTGATTTGTGGCGCTAAATCAGAATTAGCGCCACAGACTGGAGCAATCTGCGTTAAGGTTGCCATTGAGCAAGTTTTCCGTGCGATCGCTTTTTCAGGCTGAACCGGCAATCGGCTGAGTATCGTGGTCAAACAAAGAATCGCCCGGCATGAGCAGGCCGTGTTAATGAAAAAGACAAATAGGGCGTCATTTCGTGCTCGCCATTCTTCGCCAGCCAGACGACGGCGCGCACGGAGTGACGCGTCCTGCCTTCAGGCCTGTTTGACTGCGCGTTCGAAGACGTAGAGTCGCGCGGGTTCGGCGAGGCGGAATTTCGAGCCGGCGAAGCCGCGTCGTAATAATTCAGCGCGCAGGAAGAACATCATTCCCGCATGAGACACGACCAACGTGTCCACGGGTTCTTGTTCCAATAAATCGGTGACGGCGCGAACGCGGCGGTGAAAATCATCGCGTGCAGCGCGTTGCGATTTGTGACCGGTGAACCAGGCGAGTCGCAACAGCACGCGCCACGTCCAGAACGGAAGTAATAATTTCCCGGTGGCGAAGGGCGGCGTCTCAGGTTCGCGGAGCAGGGGAGTTTGGTGGATTGGTCCGGGGAACGCGGCTTGCGCGGTGACGAAAGCGCGTTTGAGATCGCTGCTAAGACAACGTTGCCAGCGAATCGGGTGCGGAGCGATGGGACTGACAATGGCTTCGGAGGCATCGTAGCGCTCGCGCCATTGTTGTAAATGTACAGACGTCAACCAGCCTTTGGGCCAGGGTTCTCGCACGGGAAAATGTCGCATCAATCCGATTCGCATTGAGACCTCTCAGTGCGCGGAGCGTAACGGGAATAGGCAACGTTTTCCAGCAGCACGATGCGCCAGCGGTGCGATTGCGGGAAATGATTTTGCTTCGTGATGGATGCGGACGTTATCTTCCGCGCATGCGGGCCGAAGGCGTGACCCTGTCGGGCGCGATTTCCTATTCATGAAGGCAACACAGATTGTTTTTATCACCGGCACAGATACCGCCGTCGGCAAAACGGTATTCGCTACGTTGGCGACGATTCATCTGCGGCAATGCGGAGTCCGTGTGGCGGCGTTGAAGCCGTTGTGTTCCGGTGGCCGCGAGGACGCGCGGTTTTTGTGGGCGGCGGCGGGAAAAGTTCTGCCGCTGAACGAAGTGAACCCCTGGTATTTTCGCGTGCCGCTTGCCCCGGTGCTGGGGGCGCGACGGCAAGGAAAGCGCGTCCGCTTGCGCGAAGTGGTGCAGCAGATAAAACGGGTGGCGAAGCGGTTTGAAGCGGTGGTCGTGGAAGGCGCCGGTGGATTGTTGAGTCCGATGGGAGAAGATTTCGATTCGCGCGATTTGCTGCTCGCGCTGGGTGCGACTCCGGTGATTGTGACGGCGAATCGGCTCGGCGCGGTGAATCAAGCGCGATTGGCGTTGGAAGCGTTGCCGCGCGCGGTTCGTTCCAAGGCGCGTATCGTTCTGGTAGAGCCGCCGAAGCCGGATGCGGCGAGTCGGACAAACGTTGATTTGTTGACCGAGTTTGTTTCGCCGAAGCAGATTCGCGTCATGCCTTGGGTGAAGGTGAATTCGAAGTAGCTTTCCGGCTGCAGAATGAATTGGGTTTCAGAAAGTTCAGGCCGGGATCCGCTCAACCGAGTCGGCGGCTTTTAATAGTCGGTTCAGCGCATCGAAATAATTTTCAAACCAACGCGAAACTTCGAGTTCCAATTTTTCAAAATCGGTTTCACTGACAGGTTGAGAGCGCGTTAATTTGAGTTGAAGTGTGGAATGCGGTGCAGGTGAATCTGATTCTTTCCGAGCGGATTGCTGTCGCAAGTTTTTGATTAATTCCATCTGGCTGGCGAGCGCTTGATTATAGGCATTGGTTTCCGATTCATCGTGGGGTAACTCCAATAACCTCGTATAAACAGCCAGCGCCTCGCGGAGTTTGAGCTTGGAATCAAAATCCGCTTCCCCTTGCGAAACTATCGCTGCGGCGACGAAAAGTTGTTCGTTATTTTTGGAAGTCTCCTCTGATTCGGTTTGTGGTTGTGAGAG
>CALAYC010000116.1 GCA_937894935.1 uncultured Verrucomicrobiota bacterium | reverse complement strand
ATCGCGAAGCTGCGCGCGCTCCGAATGATGTGGTCACGCGCGGTAGCCGCCGCCGGCGGAAATGAAACGGCGCAAAGACTGTCGCTGCACGTGCGAACGTCGTTGTGGAACAAATCAGTCGTTGATCCTTACAACAATCTGCTGCGCGCCACAGTAGAAGCATTCGCCGGAGTGCTGGGCGGTTGCGACAGCATGCAAGTCGGTGCGTTTGATCAAGTGGTGCGACCGCCGGATGATTTCAGTCTGCGCATCGCGCGCAACACACAACTCGTGTTGCAGAAGGAATGCAATCTGAACCATGTCATTGATCCGGCAGGCGGTTCGTGGTTCGTTGAAAATGCCACGGCAGAACTGGCGACCCGCGCGTGGGCGTTGTTCCAGGAAGTCGAAAAACTCGGTGGCATGGAAGCCGCCTTGCGCGCAGGTGTGCCGCAAAAAGCCGTGGGTGAAATGGCGGCAAAGAAGCTCAAGGCTGTCACCAGTCGGCGCGATTCGCTCGTGGGCGTCAATCAATACGCCAACCCCAGCGAGAAACCGCTCGAAGTAAACGTTCCCGATCCCACCGCGTTTCATCGCCGCCGTGTGCAACAGGTCACATCGCATCGCACGACGATGGAAGAAGCGGACAGTCAGGTGGTGTTGCAATGGCTGGCGAAGGTCATCGGCGTGAAAGGCCATGACCTGTTTGAAGTTTGCGTGGAAGCGGTGAATGCGGGCGCCACACTCGGCGAAGTGACGCGCGCGTTGCGCATCAGCGATGCGCCGTGCGTGCCGATTACACCAGTTTGCCTGACGCGCGCAGCAACACCGGTTGAAGCCTTACGCGCGGCGATGAATCGGCGCGCTGAAGGGCCGGTGAAAGTTTTCCTGTGCAACATGGGGCCATTGAAGGAACACAAGGCGCGAGCGGACTTTTCGCGCGGATTCTTCAGCGTCGGCGGTTACGAAGTGATTTCACCGTCCGGATTCAAAACACCGGAGGAAGCCGTAACCGCATTATTGAAGTCGCACGCGGAAATCGCGGTGATTTGTTCGACAGACGATAATTATCCCACGCTCGTGCCGGCGTTGATCGAGGAAATTCGCGCGCAGAAACCAAACACCTACATCGTCCTGGCGGGCTATCCCGCGGAGCAAATCGAAGCACACCAAAAATCCGGCGTGAATGAATTCATTCACATTCGCGCAGATGTGGTCGAGGTGCTGTCGCGCATTCACGAAAGGATGGGAATCAAATGACGGCGCGATTTTACAGTCCGCACTCGCACAGAAGCCGCACCGCATCCCCTCACTCCGGTCCTCTCCCGTGGGGAGAGGGAGAATTGCGCACCGCTTATTCTGCCATCGGGAGTCAGGGGATGCCCGAGAGGCATCAACCAATCAAATCACGCTCAATCGCTGTTCCCTCTCCTTGGGGAGAGGGTCAGGGTGAGGGAGAATCCAGATGAATACGTTTCCTGATTTTACTAAAGTTGAACTGAACACTTCGCCCGCGCCGGTAACGTTTGAGCAATGGCGCGCGCGGTTTGAAGCCGAGACCGGCAAATCGCTCGACGAATGGGTTTATCAAACGCTCGAGCAGATTGATCTGCAACCGCTCTACACCAACGCCGATCTTGCGAAGTGCGAACACCTCGACACGATGCCTGGCATCGCGCCGTTCCTGCGCGGCCCGTATGGTTCGATGTACGTAACGAAACCGTGGACGGTGCGGCAATACGCCGGTTTTTCCACTGCGGAAGAATCGAATGCGTTTTATCGCCGCAACATCGCGGCCGGACAACAAGGATTGTCCGTTGCCTTCGATTTGCCGACGCATCGCGGTTATGACTCGGATCATCCACGCGCATTTGCGGACGTGGGCAAGGCGGGCGTGGCCGTGGATTCGATCCTCGATATGAAAGTGCTGTTCGACAGCATTCCGCTGGATCGCATCTCCGTTTCAATGACGATGAACGGCGCGGTGTTGCCGATTATGGCGTTTTACATCGTCGCTGCTGAGGAACAGGGCGTCTCACTGGACAAACTTTCCGGTACGATCCAGAACGACATTCTCAAAGAATACATGGTGCGGAATACCTACATTTATCCGCCCGCACCTTCGATGCGCATCATCGCGGACATCTTTGCGTTCACATCGCAAAACATGCCGAAGTTCAATTCGATTTCGATTTCGGGTTATCACATGCAAGAGGCGGGCGCGACGGCAGATCTGGAAATGGCGTACACGCTTGCGGACGGTTTGGAGTATGTGCGCACCGGCATCAAAGCAGGCATTGATATTGATGCGTTCGCGCCGCGGTTGTCGTTTTTCTGGGCACAGGGCAAAAACTTTTTCATGGAGATTGCCAAGATGCGCGCGGCCCGGGCACTGTGGGCGAAACTCATCAAGCAATTCAATCCGAAGAATCCGAAATCCATGGCGCTGCGCACGCACTCGCAGACGTCCGGCTGGTCGTTGACGGAACAGGATCCGTTCAACAACGTGGCGCGCACGTGTATCGAAGCGATGGCTGCTGCGTTGGGTCACACGCAATCATTGCACACAAACTCGCTCGATGAAGCCATCGCGTTGCCGACGGATTTTTCGGCGCGCATTGCGCGAAACACGCAATTGTTGCTCCAGGAGGAAACCGGCATTTGCAAGGTGATCGATCCGTGGGGCGGTTCGTTCTACGTTGAAGCGCTCACGAACGAAATCATGCGGCGCGCGTGGGGACACATTCAGGAAATCGAAACGCTCGGCGGCATGGCGAAAGCGATTGAAACGGGTCTGCCGAAGTTGCGCATCGAAGAAGCCGCGGCGCGACGACAAGCACACATTGATTCCGGTAAAGAAGTGATTATCGGCGTAAATACGTTGCGCCTCGAAAAAGCCGAGAAACTCGACGTGCTCGAAGTGGACAACACCGCCGTGCGCGAGGCGCAAATCAAGCGCCTGCAAAAACTCAAAGCCGAACGCGACAACGCCAAAGTGAATGCGTGTCTCGAAGCGCTTTCGAAAGCGGCGGAGACCGGTCAGGGCAATTTGCTCGCATTGGCCGTGGACGCGGCGCGCGCACGGGCGACGTTGGGCGAGATTTCTTTCGCGTTAGAAAAACATTTCAACCGGCACAAAGCCGTCATCCGATCTGTGAGTGGTGTTTATCAATCTGAATTCGGCGCGGACCCGCAAATCGAGCAGGTTCGTAAACTGACTGACAGCT
>CALAYC010000115.1 GCA_937894935.1 uncultured Verrucomicrobiota bacterium | reverse complement strand
CTCGATGAACGCATAGAGCAGGGGATTGTCAGCCGGATTAAGCGCGAGCGGTTGCGCTCGTTTAGGGCGACCCGCGAAGAGCGGCTTAATCATGAAAAATACCACAACGCTTCCCGTCACCAAGGGGATGAGATACACGACAAAAATTAGGATTGTTAAACGCACCGAGCGGACGCCGAGCTTTGTTACCCAACTCCAATGTTCGGTTGCATGATAATAAACGCCGTACGCGGCCAAGCCCACCAGTGCGAGGTAAACCACCGGTAACAGCACCATGACTATCGCGACCAGCAGAAGATTTAGCTGGTAGAGAAACGAAGTTCTTGGTGGCGATTCGATGGCGCGGATTTGATTGAGAATAGAATAATCCGGCTTGCCATGCGGGGAGCCATTCATGTTCTGATTTCCTTGCTTCTCGCAGGCGGATGAAATCGCGTCAACGAAATTCTGCTTTCAGGCTGGCTCGTGGGGGGCGGGTTCGGTTTGAATCAGCCATGTGCAACGTGCAGCAAAAACTCTCGGTGGCACGCGGGGACCGACCGGCTGAACTCCTCTTCAAAAACGCTCAAGTCGTCAATGTTCTCAGCGGCGAGATTCACAAAACCCATGTGGCGGTTGATGACGGACGCATTGTCGGTTTTGGTGATTACAAGGCGCGCAAGACGATCAATCTGCGCGGGGCGTATCTCGCGCCGAGTCTGATTGACGGGCATTTTCACGTGGAAAGTTCCATGCTGACGGCGCCGGAGTTTGCGCGCGCAGTCGTGCCGCACGGGACTGGTGCGGCGGTAATTGATCCGCATGAGTACGCGAATGTGCTGGGGCTGGATGGCATTCGTTACGTGCTCGAATCTACCAAAAATCTGCCGGTGGATTTCTTTGTCATGCTGCCGAGTTGCGTTCCGGCGACGCCTCTGGAAACCGCCGGCGCGCGAATCACAGCCGATGATTTGAAGTTGATGATTGGCGACGATCGCGTGGCGGGAGTTGCGGAACTGATGAATTTTCCTGGCGTGTTTCTCGGGATAAAGAGCGAACTCGCCAAGATTGAAGCGGGCAAAGGCAAATGTATTGATGGTCATGCGCCGGGATTGCGCGGAAAAAATCTCAATGCCTACGCGTTGGCGGGCGTTCGGTCGGATCACGAATCGGTGACGGTTGAGGAGGCGCGGGAAAAGTTGCGGCTCGGTATGCACATCCTGTTGCGCGAGGGCAGCACGGAACGAAATCTTCAGCATCTGCTGCCGTTGCTGAACGCGCATAACGCGCAGAATTGTTCCTTCGCCACGGATGACAAACTGGCGGGCGATCTCGTGAATGAAGGACACATTGATCACGCCGTGCGTGTTGCAATCAAAGGCGGCGTTGCGCCGATTACCGCATTACAAATCGCGACGATTAATACGGCGCGACATTATCGTTTGCAGAACCTGGGAGCGATTGCGCCGCGATTCTGGGCGGACTTTGTGGTGTTCGATGATTTGAAGAATTTTCGCGTGCGCCAGACTTACAAGAAGGGCGTGCTCGTGGCGGAGGATGGTAAATATCTCGCTCGTTCTCCAGCGCGTGTGCCGTTGCCGCGAAGCACGATGAATTTGCGTTATCGCCCGGAGGATATTCGCGTGAAAGCGGCGACGGGAAAAACGCGCGTGATTGAAATTATTCCTGACCAGATTGTGACGCGCGAAGTTCAGGTGACGCCGCGAATTGAAGCGCGCGAAGTGGTTGCGGATGTCGAGCGCGACATTTTGAAGATGGTCGTGATTGAGCGGCATCGCGCGACCGGCAATGTCGGAGTGGGATTTGTGCGCGGGTTTAAACTCAAACATGGCGCAATCGGGTCAACGGTCGCGCACGACGCCCACAACGTCGTGGTGGTCGGCACGAACGACACTGACATTCTGCGTGTGATTGAAGAGTTGGAGAAATTGCAGGGCGGACAGATTGCGGTGGCGAACGGAAAAATCAAAGCAGCGTTGGGTTTGCCGGTGGCGGGATTAGTGTCAGATCGGCCTTTGGCGGAAGTGATGCAGCGGATTGATGCATTGAACGCCGCAGCTCAAGAGTTGGGTTGTGATCTTGCTGCGCCGTTTATGACGTTGTCGTTTTTAAGTCTGTCGCCGATTCCGGCGTTGAAACTGACGGACCAGGGTTTGATTGACGCGACGAAATTGCGGAAGACGACGTTGTTCGTGCGATGATTTGTGCGACGCGCCGCGAACGGAAAAGTTTCAGCGCGGCAGGCGGTAAACGAAATACATCACCGTGGCGAAAATCGCGGAAACGATGAGGCCGACGATGATGGAATATTTGATGATCATCCGCTGTTTGCGGCGATAACTGCTGCCACCTTGTCCGGGCAGGAGATAAAACCGCTCCTTTTCTTCCGGGCGCTGGCGCGATGATTTTTTTCCAAAACCGAAAGCCATGTTGATTTTCGAACGCCCGTGGAGTGCCACAAGCGAAGGGATATTTACCAAAGCCATCTCAGCGCTGCAATCGGCGAATCACGCCGAATCAAATTGATTCGGACTCCACACCACACGCCGACTTGTGACGACGGATGCGGGCGATTAAGCTCCGGGCATGGAAGCCGCGGATTGGAGCAGTCTGAGCGACGACGAGTTGCTGGAGAAGCGCATCTCCCAACTCGGACTGAAGCTTGAAGGCTCGCGGCTTCAACCGCTGGTGCAGCGGCTTTATGATGAATTGTCACAGAAAGGGCTGACGTTTCATCCGCCGTGTCATCTGGGCGACGAATGGTTTGTGCCGGTGGGGGTGCCGGCGATCTTCATTCCGTTTTTTCTCATTCACGACCGGTTGCGGCAGTTGGAGCGGAAAATCATTCTCGAAGTTGAAGGCGAAACGGATGAGTGGTTCATGAAATTAATCCGCCACGAAGCCGCTCATGCTTACGCCTATGCGTATCCGTTCGTGCACAAGCGCAGGTGGCAACGCATTTTTGGAAAATCTTCCAACGAAGAAACGCCGTCCTACTATCGCCCGCGACCGTACAGTCGCAGCTTTGTGGTGCATCTCGACGACTGGTACGCGCAGTCGCATCCCGATGAAGATTTTGCGGAAACGTTCGCGGTTTGGCTGACGCCGGGATTGGATTGGCGCACGAAATACAAAGACTGGAAAGCGCTGCAAAAGCTTGAATACGTAGATGAATTGATGCGATCGCTGGCAGGGCAACCGCCGCTACCGATGCCCGAATATCGCGTGTCGGATTACGATTGCCTCAACGTAAAACTGAAAACGTATTATGCGAAGAAGCGCAAAGAGTACGAGCATTCGTTTCCTGATTTTTATGACAATGATTTGCGACAGCTTTTCGATGCCGGTGCGGATGTCGAAGGTCGCGTCAAAGCGTCCGTTTATTTGCGCCGTCATCGACGTGAGTTGGAAGCTGCGGTATGTCAGTGGTCGAATGAAAACAAGTATCGCGTCAATAAGCTCGTCGCCAAACTCATCGATCGTTGCGACAAGTTGAATCTCTTCATCAAGGCGTATGATCCGAAACAGCACTTGCAGGTGTCAGCCTACATCACCACGCTGGTGATGAATCATTTGTTTACCGGAAAGTTTAAGCGCAAAAAGTAATGGGTGCGAAAAAGTTAAAAGTCCTCGCGTTGTTTGATGCCGTAGCGCCAACCACCATCGACCAGGATTTGAGCGCCGAACTGAAGACGCCTGATTGGAAAACTGAAGCTCACGTGCTCGCCGCGCTCGCGGAATTGGGTCATATCACCGAGTACCTGGCGATTTTCGATGACCTGAATCTGTTGCGTCAGAAGCTGGAAGGATTTCAGCCGGACATCATTTTCAACCTTGCCGATCAGTTCAAAAACAACCGGGCATTCGATCAGAACATCGTTTCATTTCTGGAAATGCACGGCATCACGTTCACGGGTTGCGGTTCAACCGGACTGACGCTCTGCAAACACAAAGCGATTTCGAAAAAGATTCTCGGCTACCACCGGATTCGCGTGCCGGAATTCACCGTGATTGCGCGCGGAAAACGGATTGCACGACCGTCACGGTTGAAGTTTCCGATTCTCGTAAAGCCGCTGAAAGAGGAAGCCAGTTACGGCATTTCGCAGGCGTCATTCGTGGAGAATGACGAGCAATTTCGCGAGCGCGTGCAATTCATTCACACGTCGCATGATTGCGATGTTATCGCGGAAGAATACATCGCAGGCCGCGAACTTTACGTCAGTCTGATTGGCAATCATCGCCTGGAAGCGTTTCCGATTCGCGAATTGGTCTTCAAAGAAGTGCCCCCGGATGAACCGAAGATTGCAACCTATCGCGCGAAGTGGGATGAAGAGTATCGCAAGCGTTGGGGCTTGCAGAATCAATTTGCGGAAGGGCTCGATCCGGTGTTGGCGAAAGACATCGTGCAAACGTGTAAGCGCATTTATCGTTTGCTGACGATTGATGGTTACGCGCGGGTGGATTTGCGCGTGACGCCGCAGAACGAGATTTATTTTATCGAAGCAAATCCGAATCCGATGCTCGCCGCGGACGAAGACTTCGCGCAATCGGCGTTGAAAGCCGGTATCACTTATCCGCAACTCATCGAGCGTATCATTCGCACCGGCTTGAAAACCGTGCGGGAGTGATTCAGAACCACCAACCGAGTGTCAGCGCGATGGAGTGCGTGCGCAGATCGTTCATCTTTAAATTTCCCGGCAGGCTGTTGAATTCCCACGACGGACCATCGGCATAGTTGAAACGATAAAACACGCCGATGTTAAAACGGTGGTTGATGTCGTAGCTGACGCCGGCAAAACCCTGGCAGTTGAACACCCAGGTGTCGCTATCATCGTTTACGGTGGTGCCGCCGATCGAAATGCTATCGGCGTCGAGATGCAGCCATTGTCCGCCGATGCCCGCGCCAATCATCGGCGTGATGCCGGTGCGATTCGGGAATTGCAGCACAGCGTTGGCGAGGAGGGGAACGCGATAGAGATCGCCACTGCTCATCGTTGCGCCGCTGATGCTGTCGATGCTGTTGTATTTGAAGCCGGATTCGACTTCGACTTTGAAGAAACGGCAGAGTTCCTGACCGATGCCGATGCCGAAATGAAAACCGGGATTGATTTCGACATCGTTCGCCGCAGGAGCGCCGAAAAATTCGCGCAGCTCGGTGTCTTCAACCAGGGTCGGTCCGACTTCATACCAGCCGTAAAAATTTTCGGGATAGAACGGACTGCTGGATGTCTGAGCGTTTGCCCACGAAATCGTTCCAACGACGGTGAGCAAAGGGAGACATTGCTTCATTTTCATATCAAAAAGTGAATCGTTATCGGGCTATCTGAATTCAGTTTCGCAAAAGTTCAATCAGGCGGCGAAGAATTTTTGAATTTCCCGCACCACTTCCACAAAGCGATCCACCTCTTCTTTGGTGTTGTAGAAGTAGAAGCTGGCGCGGGCGGTGGATTCGACGCCGAGTTTGTGCATCAACGGTTGCGTGCAATGATGGCCGCCACGCAACGCGACGCCGCCTTGATCCGCGAGCGTGACGACGTCGTGCGCGTGAACGTCCTTCAGCAAAAAACTCACGAGTCCGGCGCGACCGGTCTTCGGCCCGAACAGGCGAATGTTATTTAACATCGCCAGTTGTTCGTACGCATAATGCGCCAGTTCCTGATCATGCTTCCAGATGTTCTCGCGCCCGATGGCATCGAGGTAATCCATAGCGGCGTGCAATCCGATGGGGCCGGAGATGTCGGGCGTGCCGGCCTCGAAGCGATGCGGCGCAGGTTTGAACGTGGTTTTATCGTAGCCGACGGTGAGAATCATTTCGCCGCCACCTTGATAGGGCGGAAGTGATTCCAGAATTTCGTGGCGACCATAAAGCACGCCGATGCCGGTCGGTCCGCAAATCTTGTGACCGCTGAACGCAAAAAAATCGCAACCGATGGCCTGCACATCCACGGGCATGTGACCGGCGCTTTGCGCACCATCCACCAGCGTCACGATACCGAGTTTCCGCGCGCGCGCGCAAAGTTCGGCGACGGGATTCACCACGCCCATGGAGTTGGAGATGTGAACAAGCGAAAGCAGCTTCACTTGCGGCGTCAGCAAGGAATCGATTTTCGATAAATCCAGCGTGCCTTCATCGCCGGTGACGGGGATATAGGCCACTTTCGCGCCGGTGCGTTGCGCGAGCAATTGCCACGGGACGATGTTGCTGTGGTGTTCGACTTCCGTGAGCAGGATGACGTCGCCGGGGTTGAGATTTGTTGCGCCCCAGGTGCTGGCGACGAGATTGATGGCTTCGCTCGTGCCGCGGGTCCAGATGATTTCTTCGGCGCTACGGGCGTTGATGAATTTGGCAACGCGAGTACGCGCGGCTTCGAACGCTTGGGTGGCGCGATTGCTCAGTTCGTGAATGCCGCGATGCACGTTCGCGTTGTCGCGTTCGTAATAATGCACCAGCGCGTCAATTACGGCGCGTGGTTTTTGCGAAGTGGCGGCGTTGTCGAAGTAAATCAACGGCTTGCCGTGGACTTTCTGATCGAGGATCGGAAAATCCTTTCGTAACGCTGCCCAATCCGGAGTTTTGTTATTACTCATCGAAATTCAATGTAGCGGAGAATCGGCGCGATGCGTAATTCTCCGGTGCGCCAAACTTAATGGGCGAAATAATCCGGTTCGTTGCCGGGCTTCCATTTGATATTGCAACCGAGGCTGGGCTTTTGCTCTGTCGGCACGGGCGTGCCCATGAGCAGGGCGTCGATGGCCGCGCGCAAATCTTTGCCCGTGACCGGTACGCCATTGCCGGGACGGCTGTCATCCAATTGGCCGCGATAAACGAGGCGATGATTTTTATCGAACAGGAAAAAATCCGGCGTGCAGGCAGCGCGATACGCATGAGCGACGTTCTGCGTTTCATCGTAGAGATAGGGAAAATTGTAGCCGGCAGCGCGCGCTTCTTCGGCCATCTTCGCCGGGCTGTCGTCCGGATAATTTGCGACGTCGTTGGAATTGATCGCCACAATTGCCACGCCGCGCGGGATATAATCGCGTCCGAGTTTGGCGAGTTCATCACGCACGTGTTTCACAAACGGACAATGATTGCAGATGAACATCACCAGCAGGGCAGGATGACCAGTGAGATCACTGAGTGAAACCAATTTCCCGTTCGTATCGGGCAATCGAAAATCCGGCGCCGTTGTTCCGAGCGGCAGCATAGTGGACGGTGTTCTAGCCATGCGGAAAATTTTGCGCAGGAGGAAAATAAAGTCGAGCAATTCGACCGGTCACACTGTGAACTGCGCGATGAATTCGTTCGCGCGCAGAAATTTTTTCGCTTTTGGCGCGTAAAAAAATCAGCAGAAAAATGCGGAACGAAAGTTGCGACGGATGACGCACGATTCACTTGAGCGCGACAGAACGTTGCCTGGCGTTTTGGGGATGGAAGGATATCTTTTTGTCATCAGAACGTTTCCTGAATTTCACTCCAAAAGTGGCGCGCACCCCTGATTTCATTGGGGGTTTTACGCTGTGAATAACTCGGGAATAACTGTTAATATGTTGTCCTCGTAAGAGACTGTCTCATTTCATAAAAATCTTCGTCGCGAACCGGATTCACTTCGCATAATGGCCCGCTGACACAAAGATGTTCCGCGGGCTGTTTTTTCGACAGTTGTAAGTGATTGATTTTCAGTGAAATGAATCGACGGTTCGATGCTATCAGAAGTCGCCCAAAAAACGGCCCGAGACTTTTTGATGGCGTGCGGGTTGGCTGGTGTTAAAAATGGCGACACAGAAAGTTCGCAAACACGAGATTTAGGGCTAAGTGAATAAAACTCTGGATAACCGGGCCGCAGGGGCAATGAACATGCAAATTTCGGCTGAGAAAATTTGGAGTTCCGCACAGGAACAGTTGCGCTCTATGTTGAGCGCCGACACGTATAACCTCTGGTTCGCACCGCTGCGGGCGGTCGCGCTGGAAGGCGATTACGTGGTGCTGGAAGTTGCCAATGACTTCTGCGAGGTCTGGCTCAAAGACAACTATCAAGGCTTGCTGCAAGATGTGTTGAGCATCGCCGCCGCCAGACAGCTCCGACCCAAATTCGTCGTCGCCACCAACAGTGCCTCCGCGCCGACTCCCGCTCCCGCACCGGTCAAGAAACCTGAGCCGGTCGCGCCGCCGAAACCCAAACCGGTTGCTGCCGTTTCATCCGATCGCAGCACCGGCACGGAATGGAATTTCAATCCGAAGAACACGTTTGAAACGTTCGTTGTCGGTAACAACAATAACTTTGCTTACGCCGCCGCCAAAGCCGTCGCGGAAGCTCCCGGCAAATCTTACAACCCGCTGTTTCTTTATGGCGGGGTCGGGCTTGGAAAAACGCATTTGCTGCACGCCATCGGTCAGCATGTGACTTCCACAAAGAAAGGCGCGCGCGTCGGTTACGTTTCGTCCGAGAAATTTACCAACGAATACATTGATGCGATTCAGAACAATTCGTTGGTCAAGTTCCGCAAGAAATATCGGCAGACGGATGTGTTGCTGATTGACGATATTCAATTTCTCGCGGGTAAAGAGCGAATTCAGGAGGAATTTTTCCACACGTTCAACGCGTTGCACGAAGCGCATAAGCAAATCGTGCTCACATGCGATCGCCCGGCCAGCGAAATTCAGGGTTTGGAACATCGCCTGGTGTCGCGCTTTGAATGGGGGCTGGTCACCGATCTTCAGCCGCCGGATGTCGAAATGCGCCACGCGATTCTGAAGAAGAAAGCGGCGTCCATGGGCGTTTCGTTGCCGGATGAAGTGATGAGCTTCCTCGCGCATCGCATTCGCACGAATATCCGCCGTCTCGAAGGCGCGTTGATCCGCGTTGCGTCTTACGCTTCACTCACGGGCAAGAAATTGAACGTGGAAGTGGTGGAAGGGTTGCTGCGCGAAATTCTCCACGAAGAAGGCCGGTACTCGGTCAACATCGAAGCCATTCAGAAGAAAGTTGCGGAGCACTTCGATATTCGCCTCGCGGACATGACCAGCAAGCGTCGCCCGGAAAATATCGCGTTTCCGCGACAGGTCGCGATGTTCCTCGCGCGGCAGATGACGGAAAACTCACTCAGCTCCATTGGCGAAGCTTTCGGCGGTCGCGATCACGGCACCGTGCTTCATGCGTGTCGCCTGGTGAAAGACCGCATGGAAGTGGACGCGAACGTCCGTCAGGTCGTCAGCTACCTGGAAAAGCAGTTGATGCGCTGAGGTGTTGGGGGAGGAGGCACTTCTAAAACGAAAACCGGAATCCGGCCCCGGATTGCGGCCACTTGAAGGCCCATTTACAAGCAGCCGCTTTACTGATAGGTCGCCATGATGGAAGTCGGCAGACTCCATTCACTGTAACCCGTGCTTCCGCCGATGGCGCGACCGCGCAACGAATAGACCGTGCCCGGCACGACGTCCGCCACCGCAATCTTCCGACTGCGCGTGGATTCCACCGTGGCCACCACTTCGCGTTGCGGGTTGGTGACCTGCACCTGATACGCCGCCGCGTTGGGCGAGAGTTTATCACTCTGAATTTACCGATTACCTACTACCAATGCCGAGGACAAATCATTCCGAAAAATTCTTGGAATTAGTTGTTGCAATACTTGCCGGGGGGTAAAACCCTTGCGTTGTAACCCTTGAACGTCTTAAGCCGGAGTTCTTTCATTGCTGCGAACGGGCAAATGATCAAGGGGAAACCACGCAGGCCGTTTGCTGCAAAAACGAAGGGAAGGGAAACTATGGCGAGGCTGTTGCAGGAGATTACGGATTGGGCGGAATGCGCCGCTGCGGCGCAATGGTCAGTGACTACCTTGGCGCGGGATTGCGGTGTCTCCGTGGCGCAACTGGAACGGCATTTTCTCGAAACGTGGAGACAAACTCCGCGGGACAAGTTGCAGGCAGAACGAATGCGCCGCGCGTGTGAGTTGTTGGAACGCCGTGAACGCATCAAGGACGTCGCGGACAAACTCGGCTATGCCCACCAATGCAATTTTACCACGGCATTTAGCCGGCACTTTGGCTACAGCTCGAGCGATCATGTTGGGACGTTGTCGAAGGCGAGAGTCGAGAGCCGGAAATCGGAAATCGGAAATCGGAAATCGGAAATCGGAAATCGGAAATCGGAAA
>CALAYC010000114.1 GCA_937894935.1 uncultured Verrucomicrobiota bacterium | reverse complement strand
TCGGTTGGTACGGCGCGGCGACGACGTATTGTCAGATTGATCCAGCCGAGCGAAGCGTGGCGATTGCGGTTGCGCAACATTTCCCGTTTAACGAACACCAGTTCTTCACGGCGTTCCAGACGGGTTATTATCAGGCGTTGAAATAACGCATTGTTCGCTGACGGAAAGCGTCATCAGCAGGCTGACTGCGTCAGTTTCCTGCGTGCTGCCGGTGATTAATCAGTGACCGGACGTCAGCAACAGAACCTGCTCCAGCGTGGACTGACCATCGCGAGCGCGGTCGAGGCCGACCATACGAAGCGTCTTCATGCCTTGGCTGATGGCGACCTTGCTGATTTCGCGAGAGTTCGCACGAGCGATGATGAGTTTCCGAATTTCGTCAGAAACGGTCATCGCTTCGATGATTGCGAGACGGCCGGAGTAACCGGAGTTTTTGCAACGGTCACAGCCGCGTCCGCGATATAACGTCACGCCATCGAATGAACTCGGGTCAATGCCGAGGTCATGGAACATCTTCGGCGGGTAGGTGACCGGCTCTTTGCAATGCGAGCAGATGCGGCGCATGAGGCGTTGCGCGCAGGACAAAATCACTGAGGATGAAATCAGGAACGGCGGAATGCCCATGTCGTCGAGACGTGCAATGGCGCCGGGTGCGTCATTACAGTGCATCGTGGACAACACCTGGTGACCGGTGAGGGAAGCCTCGATGGCGATTTCCGCAGTTTCTGCGTCGCGAATTTCACCGATCATCACGATGTCCGGGTCTTGGCGGAGAATCGAGCGCAGCGCGTTGGCAAACGTGAGACCGATTTCTTTTTTCACCGGCACCTGATTGATGCCGGGGATCTGGAATTCCACCGGGTCTTCAACCGTGACGATGTTGAACACCGGACTGTTAAGTTCATTCAGCGCGGAATAAAGCGTCGTAGTTTTACCGGAGCCGGTCGGACCGGTGACAAGGATCAATCCGTGCGGTGCATCAATCGCCTGTTTGAACTGATTGAACGTATCCGGATCGAGGCCGAGTTTGTCGAGGCTGGCGGAGAGATTTCCTTTATCCAGCACGCGCAGCACGATTTTCTCACCATGCACCGTGGGCATGATGGACACGCGCAAATCGTAGTCTTTACCGCCGACGCGCACGCGCATGCGACCGTCCTGCGGCAAACGACGTTCCGCGATGTCGAGACTCGACATGATTTTGAAACGTGACGCCAGCGCGAGTTGCATCGCTTTCGGCGGCGGTGTGGCATCCACCAACGCGCCATCAATGCGGTAACGCAGGCGCATGGTTTTTTCGAACGGCTCGATATGAATATCGCTCGCGCGGTCTTTGATGGCCTGCATGACGATGATGTTGGCCAGCTTGATGACGGGCGCTTCTTCACTGGAAGCCGCGAGTTGGTCGAGGTTGACCTCTTCGACGGATTCTTTGACGGTTTCGATTTCGCCGCCTTCTTCTTCCAGGCCTTTTTTCGCAGCGTCCTGGATGATGTCTTCCATGCTGCCGCCTTTGGCCGCATCGAGAGAATTGAGCTTGTCGATGATCGCTTTTTCCGAAGCGATCATGGTGCAGACTTCGAGTTTGGTGATGCGCTTGACGTCGTCAACGGCGAGGACGTTCAGCGGATCGGCCATCGCGATGAACAATTTATTTTCGAGGCGCGAAACGGGCAGGATGCGATGGTTGTGCGCGATTTCGCGGGGCAACAGGTCCGCAACTTCCGCGGGAATGCTGATGCGTCCGAGATTGATGGGCGGCACGTTCAACACGCGCCCCATGGAAACCGTCAGATCGGCTTCACTGACGTAAGCTTTTTCGGTGACGAGCCTGATGAAGCGCGTGCCTTCGCGCTTCTGTTGCTCGAGCAGTTCTTCGACCTGCTTGGTGGTCAGCAGGCCGTCTTCGACCAGAGCGTCGGCGATGCGTTCGCCAAATGATTTTACAGGAGGCATGATCAGCGAAACGTTTTGCGAAGATTCTTAATCAGGTCTGCGGGCGGCACGAGATACCAGAGCAACCGGTTATTCGTGGCTTCTGCGAGTTCTTTGGCGGCCTGTTCATTGAACGGATTCACCGTGGCCACCATGATGGATTTGCTCAGGCGATCGAACGGCATGACGCACCAGCGACGACAGACGTCCGCCGGAAAACTGCGAGCCAGTTCGATGTCCACGTCGTATTTGTCGAGCGGCAGATAAGCGATGCGAGTGCGATCGGACAACAGTTTCAAAGCCGCCTCCGCGACCATCAATCCCTTGTCCGCAATCACCTGGACGAACGGCTGGACCACATCAGCCGGTGGCGTGTTGAGGTCGGGCGTCGGCCAGCAGAGATCGAAATCCGCTGCGGCGATGAGTTTGCCTTCGACGAAAATCTTGTGCAGTTGTTTGCGGCCATCTTCCACCTGACCGGACGAGCGCGGGCCGGATTTTTTAAGATGGCTCGTGCCGGAATCGGAGCGTTGGAAAACGGAGGTATCCGACGGGGGCTGATGGTTCGAAGCGTTGGCTTTCGCCTCAATTTCCTTTAACGCTGTCTGAACCTCGGGGTCGTCCGGGAAATGTTGCAGAATGGTCTCGTATTCGAGAATGGCGGAGGAAAACTGGCCGGCGGCGACGTAGGCGGCGGCAATCCGTTTAGCCGTGGCCATGACGTCTTTTTCCCGTCCTAATTTACTATAGGCCTCTTTGAGGATTTCCAGTGATTGATAATCATGCGGTTGTGTTTGAGTAATCACCTCAAACATCTCAATCGTCTGTGTCAGTTGGGCCTCTTCGGCTTGCGTCAATGTTGTTGCCATGTTCGCTAAAAGGCGTTTCCCGCGAGACTCCATCATACGGAACATTACGCCCGGGCAGAAAAACGAAAGCAAACCGTTGGCCAACTATGTCGGGCCTGATTTTGGCCGGTTTTTCTGCCATCCAGTCTCCGCGATAAAGACATCTGTGTCTCGTTCTGACACCAGCGCGTCCGCAAAGGATCATTCAGCAGGCCTGAGGTAGGAAATTTTTTCCTATTCAGGTCGGTGCGTTGCGTTAATGCTGAGCGACGTGAAAACGTTCGCGCTGGTCATCTTTTTATCGGCATTTTTGGCGCAAGCCGAAGAACCGCTGGGAAAAAAGTTTTCTGCTTCCGGTGATCTGGTCGTAACCCGATTCGAATCCGCGCCATTTCCGCATTCGAGTCGTGCTAACGGCCACAAATACCAGAATGTCGAATATTCCGCGGAGAAACATTATTCCGACAATACAGTCGCATTGTTCATTCCGCGAGTTTCCGTCAAACCGACGGAAGTGAACTTCGTGATTCACTTTCACGGCTGGCGCAATACGGCCACCAACGCGCTGTCGCAGTTCAGTTTGATTCAGCAATTCGCCGCCAGTCATCGCAACGCAGTGTTAATCGCGCCGCAAGGGCCGCGTGAAGCGCCGGATTCCAGTGGCGGTAAACTCGAAGACGCGAATGGTTTTAAGTCGTTTGTGGATGAAGCGCTGGCGTTGTTGAAACAGCGCGGCGACATCACGCGTGAAGCGACCGTCGGCAAAATTATTTTGTCCGGTCACAGCGGCGGATATCGGGTCATCAGTTCAATTCTCGAGCACGGCGGGTTGAGTGATTCAGTGCGGGAAGTCTGGTTGTTCGACGGTTTGTACGGGCGAACGGAGCAATTTCTTAACTGGTCGGAGCGGACAGGCGGACGGTTCATCAACATCTACACCGACAACGGCGGCACGAAGGATGAAACCGAGAAAATGATCGCCACACTCAAACAGCGAGGGAAAAAACTCTGGGCGACAAGTGATCGAGTTGTGCTACCGCGGGAATTACGCGCGAATAAACTTCTCTTTCTCCACAGCGACCTGGGCCACAGCGAAGTGATCGACAAGCGTCGCACGTTTCAAACGTTTCTGGAAACCAGTTGTCTTGAGCCGCGCGAAGGCAAAGCGGCGGCGGCGAAGTAATTCGGAAAAGCGTTAAGGCTGGCTGGTGATGCGTTGCCAGTCCAATCCCTGCGAGCCCGCGTAAATGGCGAACGCTTTCTCGTTCTGAATCAGAACCGCGCGCACAACACTGGAGTTATCCGCGTAGCCGAGACTTAACACGCTGTCGGGAATGATGCCACCTTTGCGATGCGCGTAAATCAGCGCGAAGATGGATTGCGCGAGAGCAGAGTAGGGCAATTCTTTGTATGCGCCTTCCAGTGCGTCCTCGACGACGTCCGCAAGAAACTCAAGCTGATCCACCAAATGCGGGAACAACGGCGCGTTGATCTGAGTGAATTCCAATTTCCACTGCGGCAACTGGCGCAAAACCTTCTCGGCCACCCCTGGCGTAATGGTGGCCGCCCCATTATTCACGAATTTGACGATCTCGGACATGCGCCGGAAGTCTATCCGGGCCGGAGGGAAATCCAAACCAAAATTCCTCCGGACCGGGCGGCTTCAATTCGTCGTTTCTGTTTCGCTGGAATCGGCCGGCGGCGATAACAGGGCCGCGAATTCTTTAATCTGCAAATGCGAACCGAGAACCAGCAGCGCATCGCCCGCGAGGATTTGATCGCGACCGGAAGGCGACAGGTTGCGTTGATGGCCGCGACGGATGCCGCCGATTTGCACGCCGACCCGTCGAATGAGATCGAGTTCCAAAAACGTTTTCCCAATCAGCGGACTGTCCGGCGGAACGATCAGCGTTTCCATCGTCAATTCGTCGAAGTCGGTGAATTCCGATTCGCTGCTGGCACCGAGTTCTCGCGCGGCCTTGGCGAGTTGCTCGGCGTGACCTAGTAGCAGCAATTTATCCTGCGGATACAACACCGTGTCGGCGCTAGGATTCACGATGCTGAATCCCTGACGGTCAATGCCCACGACGGAACACCCGTAATTTTGTCGCACGGCCAATTGATGAAGCGTCTTTCCAGCGTGCGCGGAATCGCTCGGCAACGTGACTTCGTCGATGTCCAAATCCCAACCCGCTGTTTGCTGCGGCAAATTATCCGACCAGGCGGAAGTTACGGTTTTGTGACTGGCGCGTTTGAATTGTTCCGTCAATTCAATCTCAAGCCGACTGTGCAGTTTCACAAAGCGTCGCCAGAAAATGGTCGCCACCAGAACCAACACAAGAATCACGCCACCGGCAACGCCCCACAACGACCAGCCCGGCGGCAACAATGCCAGTAGCCAGATCACCAACAACACCAGCGCTACAGCGCGCAGCGCCACTTGCAGCAGCGCTCCGAGTCGCGCTTGCCGACGTGAGCCCGTCGTTGCTGCTTCCGCGATAATCATTGCCAGTGCGGAGACGTTTCGCCAAATCGCAATCAGCGGTCCGAGCAACACCAGACCGAATCCGCTCCAGAACAAAAACGGCAATGTTCCTTCCGCGAATTCAGGATTGTTTATTGCCGCCTTCAAGCGGTTGTAAACGGGAGTGACAAACAGCAACAACGCCGAAACGGTGACGATGTGAACGCCCAACTGCAGCAGCCGTTTGTAGGTCAGTTTCCAGAGCAGACTCGCGGTGCGGCGGTCGCGGATGTGCTGCAGCCGACTGTGATAGAATTCAATCCACTTGCCGAGAAAGCCCGGCATGAAGCGGACGATCCGTTCGCTCCATGATTCCGCCCGACGCGCCATAACCGGACACGCCAGCGACGTGAGCAACGAAGCCCCTACCGCAACCGGATAGGCGGTGGCGGGTAGCACACCGCCACTGACGCCTAATTGCGCGATGATGAAGCTGAATTCGCCCATGGGCGTGAGACATAACCCGGCTTGTACCGCTTCGCGGCTTGTGCTGCCGGCGGAAATCAAGCCGATGGAGCAGGCGATGGGGCGTAAGATAAGCGCCAGCGCGGTCACGCCCAGCAACAGCGGCC
>CALAYC010000113.1 GCA_937894935.1 uncultured Verrucomicrobiota bacterium | reverse complement strand
AGGGATGAATCGCACGCCGACTTTAAGTTTGTTTCTGTCGTCGCAAATCCGGTCGGATAGCAGAAGCCGCTTTGGCGACGTCAAACGGTGCACCCAAAAATTCCGCCACACGCGGCATTATCACCGCCGGACTCAACAGCAACTCATTGTAATTCACTGAAAGCATGCGCAGTTCCGGACGCGCTGCGATTTGCTTTCGCAATTGATTGAGTTGAGCGATGTAAGTTTCCGCCAGCTTTTGTTCCTCGAGATCGGCACCGCGCCGGTTTTGACGTTCCAGCATCGCGCGTTGTGACGCGATAACCTCGCCGAGATTTCGTTCCATAATCACAACGTGATAATGCTCGTTGCGCGGCAGGTGCGGCAGCAAATGCGCAACAATCTTTACCACTTTACCGCGCGCCTGCGGAATCCAACTCGTGTCACGCGCCAGTGTCAACACCGGCTCAAACTCGTAGTAACCGAGCGGATTATCCGCGTCCGCAGTGCGTTTGTGATCAGTCAACGGTTCGCGGCCGGCGGCTACGAGCAATTGCATCATCAACGATGTGCCACTGCGCGGCAGCCCGGAGACAACGGTGATGATTTGATCGCGATCAATTGATTCCGGAAACGGCGGCGGGAGATCGGCTTCTGGTTCACTTCGAGATGTGATAATCGCGGGCGATGAAGTCACGCTGCTGGAAGTCTGAGCTTCACCCATTTCGCGCGCGGCCAATTCCATTCGCAACGAGCGCGCGCGGCCTTCGTGCGCGAATGCTTCGTCCGGGCGATTCAAATGCTCGCGATACAATTTCGCCAGCGCTTCGTGAGCGACGAGGTGACGCGGACTCTGCGCCACAGCGACGCGCAGTTCCTGCTCCGCTTCAGCCAACATGCCTTTCTCCACTAACGCCTGCCCCAGCAACGCATGCAGCGTGGGTTGGAAATACAGCAAGCTCAATGATTCCGTTGCCGCAGCGATGGCGGCATCGAATCGTTTCGCCTTGAAATGAACCTGAGCCAACTGCGCATGCAACGCGGGATTCTCAACGTCACCGTCTAAAGCTTTCTCAAGCAACTCACGCGCAGCTTCCACATCACCCAGCTCCATCAATGCAGTGGCAACCCGTTGATATTTGCCTCGCGACGAGTGATCCGACGCTATCAACTTTTCCAATCGTTCCCGCGCTTCTCCGCGTTTGTTTTCCAACAACGCCTGCGTCACGTACAACCAGTCCAACAACAGTGGTCGCCCGGACGCCAACTCGCGCAGACGGCGTTCTTCGTAGCGATCACGACGATTCTCCTCGGACGCTGTAGGCTCGGTGTCGGATTTCTCTTTGTTACGCTGCTCTTCACGACGCACCAGTTCGGCTTGCGCATCTACCTGATATTTGGCGATGCGCCGACCAAGTTCTTCGATCGCGGCGCGACGGCGCGCGATTTGTCGCAATGGCAATAGGCAATCAATCAGCAGCACGCCAAAGCGATGTTCCTTCGGCCAATGCTCCCAGAGCTCTTCCACGAGTGCCGCCGCTTCGCCACAGCAATTGCCGTCGCGATACGAGCGCGCGAGATTGTATTTCAATTCGCGCACGCACTCAGCGACGGTGTCGTTCACATTCGGTCCGGGCGGAGCGACGTAACCGAGTTCAACGAGTTGCTTAAAAGCTTCCGCCGAAGCAACAGGATCAAGCCGCGTTTCCGGCGGATGAACTCCCGCATCGCCGGGAACATCATCCCAACTTTCGATCGGCTCGATACGCGGCGGTTCTTTGAAAACGGGTAACAGAACCTTGCCGTCCATGTCTTTGCCCGCCGGCAAACCGAACAGATTTAAAATCGTCGGACAGATATCCAACAGGCTCGCACCGAGAATGGGTTCACCAGACCGCAGCCCCGGTCCTTTCATGCACAGAATGCCAAAATGCCGATGTTCCACCGCCGGTCCAGCAGGTTCTGCTGGAATGTAATCGGGACGATGTTCATCCGGATGAAACCCGTGATCGCTCATGAGAATCACCGTCGTGTTCTCGTCCGTGAAGTTGAGCAACATCCCGAGCATCGCGTCGTGATAACGATATGCATTGGCGATGACGTCTCGATAAATCGCGAAATCCTCTTCCGACACGTGTGGCAATCGCGGCGGGTGATAACTCATGAACGCGTGTCCGAAATGATCGAGCCCCGCGTAATAAATTCCCGCGAAATCCCATTCCTGCGTTTCGAGCAACTCGGTCGCGACTGCGTGAATAGACATCGTCTCGGCAATGATTTTTGCGAGCGAGTGCAGGCGTTTATCTTTGGACTGATCGACCTGTTCGTAATTCGGCACGAACATGCGAAGAAATTCGCCGGTCAGTTCCATCGGATTCACACGCAGATCTGCCAGTGAATCAGCAAGTGAAGCCGGATGAATTGTTCCCGCGGGCAGCGGCATCTTGTCCGGCGTACCAACGGGCTGCGAAAAATGATTGGAAACCATCACGCCATTGATTGGTTCAGCGGGATGCGACGGCCACCAACCCGCGACAATGGAGCGATATCCGTTTTGATTGAGAATGTTCCAAAGCGCTTTCGTCTGTCGCGACAAAATGCTGATAGGCTGCACACCTGAACCATCGGGTAGCGGTTCGGAAAATCCGTGAATGCCGTGTTTATACGCGCGTTTTCCGGTGGCGATGGACGTCCACAACATCGGACTGAGCACCGGATAAAGCGTCGCGATATTGCCGCGCATGCCACCCGCAATCAGACGCGCGAGGTTCGGCATCTCGCCAGCGTCGAGCAGCGGTTGAATGACTTTCCAATCGGCAGCATCCCAGCCGATGAGTAACACGCGTGGTTTGGACATGAATCAGAAAAGCAAAAGCGGATTGGCCGTTAACCGCGCCAATCCGCTGCAAATTTCATCTCGAACGAGCCGGGTCAGTTTTGGGAAACGGTCTGCCGTTTCTCACGCCATTTGCGCAAGCCTCGCGCGCCGAGCGCCATTGCACCGATCGCGAGCAAGGCGCTGGAACTCGGTTCAGGAACTGCGCCCATTGTTGGTTTCGCGCCGGAATCGTCGTAAGCGTAACGGAAAATCGTGACGAGCGGCCCGTCGTTCTCGTAACTCAGGCTGATTTCGACCCAACCATATCGCAGCGCATCACCCTGCGTTGAGTCAGCAAACATCCAGGCGAGATACTGATTCGAATATCCACTGGCTGGCGTCCGAATGCCATCTTCATTCTCCACCCCCACCGCCGCACTAGCCAATGTTCCCACGCCTTGATCCCAAGCGGCTCCCAATCCCAGCGGCACTACAAACCCGTTGCCTAAACCGCGCACGCCAGCGTCAGCTCCGCCGCCAAGGTTACCCGCAATGACACTCCGATAACTGACGAAGCGGGAGTTGATGTAAGTATATTCAACCCTCGTGTCTCGAGTGAATCCAACATTAGCAGAGCCGGGAACCGTGAATTGAAATACGCTGTTTCCACCGAATCCGACCTCTGCGGGACTTGAAGTCAGGTCGTAGTAAATGATATCCGCCTGTCCGGTTTGAGGAATTGCCACCGCACCGCTCGCCAACGCAAGCAACGACATCAATTTGGTGGAATTTGAACTGGTTTCGGCCACGACTGAATTGGGCGTTGTGTTCATAATCTTATATTCCGTTGGCGATTCGCTGACTTGGAGTCTCCGTTTCTCATCCGAACTGTCAAGACCGGAAATCTTCAGCGCGCCCCAACAATTTGAGGTTTTTCGATGACCCGACGCGCTACATCTGTTCGACTACTTCAATCCCCAGAATCTCTAATCCTTGTTTCAACACCCGGGCCGTGAGATCGCAAAGCAACAATCGGCTCGTGCGAACTTCCTCCGAGTCCGCTTTCAACACCGGACAATTCTCATAGAACGACGTGAAATGTCCTGCCAGTTCGTAAAGATAGGTGCAGATGAAGTTGGGGCGATAATCCTCAGCCGCGGCTTCAAGCGTAAGACTGAAATTCAACAGATGCTTCGTCAGCGTCAGTTCCTGCGGCGCAGCCACGGTAAGGGCAGCGAGTTGCGCGCTGGAAAACGGCGGCGCGATTTCGGCTTTGCGGAAAATACTTTTAATCCGCGCGTAAGCATATTGCAGATACGGCGCCGTGTTGCCGCTCAACGCAAGCATCTTGTCCCAACTGAAGATATAATCGCTCTGCCGATTCGGTGACAGGTCGGCATATTTCACCGCCCCAATGCCAACCACGCGCGCAATTTCGCGACGTTGCGATTCGGATAATTCCGGATTTTTTTCTGAAACGACTTTAAACGCGCGTTCCTCCGCTTCATCCAGCAAATCGGCGAGTTTCACATTCTCGCCGGAACGCGTCTTCAGCGGTTTGCCATCGTCGCCGAGAATCGAACCGAACCACACATGCGCGAGTTTGACCTTGTTCGCAAGTTCCGGATGCCAACGGCGGAACGTGTGAAACACCTGTTGAAAGTGCAATTGCTGCCGCCCGTCAGTCACATAAACGATTTCGCTCGGTTGCCAGGTCTCGATCCGATACGCAATCGTCGCCAGATCCGTCGTCGCGTAATTGAATCCGCCGTCGCGTTTCTGAATGAGCTGCGGATTATCGTGCCACTCGCCATCGCGCTGAATTTTGAACGGGTCTTCTTTAGGCGGCAATTTGCCGTCGCTAAAGACGCATTGCGCGCCTTCGCTTTCTCGCGCGACGCCTTTGTTCATCAAATCCTGAACGACCGCCGCCAGGCGTGGATTGTAAAAACTTTCACCCAACACCTGATCGAACTTCACCTTGAGCCGACCGTAAATGTCATCGAATTGGACCTGCGAAAGGCGAATCATCTCCCGCCAGATAGCGAGATTTTCCGGATCGCCGGATTGCAATTTCACCAACTCAGCCCGTGCGGCGTTATGCGTGTCCGCGTTGTAAGTTGGCTTTTCCGGATCGCACTGCGAATTAATCGCTTTGTAAATGCGTTCCAGTTCAGCGATGGCATCGCGTTCCAACGCCTGCTTGTCGAGCAACGTTTTCCAACCGACGAGCAACATGCCGAATTGCGTCCCCCAATCGCCGATATGATTGTCCGTCACCACGCGATGGCCGAGTAAACGAAACAATCGCGCCAGGCTGTCGCCAAGAATCGTGGAGCGGATATGCCCCACGTGCATCGGCTTGGCGACGTTGGGGGAACTGAAATCCACCACGATCGAACGCGGTTGGGCGACTTTTTCGTAAAACAGATGTTCGCCACGCGCAGCACTCTGCAACGCAGCAACGATCGTATCGGATTTGAGCCGAAAATTCAGAAAGCCCGCGCCAGCAATATCCACTTTGTCGCACAGCACCGCGACATCGAGCTTCGCCAAAACGTCCGCTGCCAATTGACGCGGATTCATCTTGCGCGCTTTGGCGAGAGACATCAGCGCGTTTGTCTGATAATCGCCGAATTTCGGATCGCAAGGCCGCACGAGCACCTGCGTCACATCTGCATCCGGGAGGACGGCGCGAACCGCTTCCTGAAGGCGGAACTCAATCTGTTTATGCGGCAGCACGGAATTCATTTAGCACGGAGACAAACGGACAGACAGACCGAAACCAACGGACGCGACCGATTACTTTTTCCCCTGTTCGCGAATCACGCGCAACATTGCCTCGGCATCAGGCGCTTGATCGATGGCCTGACGGAATTCAGCTTTGTGCAGGATTTTGGCAATGCTGGCGAGGGTGTGAAGGTGTTTTTGAAACTGACCCTGAGGAACGAGGAACAACATGACGAGGTTTACCGGCTGATTATCAAGCGCATCGAAGTTGATGCCTTTTTTCGAGCGCCCGAGCGAGGCGATGACTTCAGGAATCAAATCAGTGGACGCGTGCGGGATTCCAATGCCGAAACCGATGCCGGTACTCATGGAATTTTCACGCTTTTTTACCACAGCCGCGATGGCTTCGCGGTGTTGCGGTTGAATTTTGCCACTGGCTACGAGCGTTCCGATCAATTCATCAATCGCCTGCCAGCGATCCGCGGCTTGCATATCGGGCAGGATATTGCTCGGTCCCAGAATGTCTCCAAGGTCCATAATTTTGCCGCTTGAACGGCCCGTGAATTTCGCCTGAAGGCGACAGGTAATTCAAGACCGAATTGCACTTGTCGCAAAATCAATCGCGCTTTTGCCAAGAAAACGCGTTTGGAGTTTCGCAAATTTTTAAAATATCCTGCACCCGTGCGAGTCTTGGACATCCAACATATCGGCAATGAACTGGCCATTCGCTGGGAAGACGGTGCGGAGAGTTTCATCAACCTGGAGAAGTTGCGCCGCGCCTGTCCCTGCGCCGGTTGCCACGGTGAAATGGATATTTTGGGCAATGTTTACAAGAACCCGGATCAAAAACTGACGCCAGCGGCGTTTGAATTGCAGCGATTTGTTCCAGTGGGCGGCTACGCGATTCAGCTTTTCTGGAAGGACGGCCACAACAGCGGAATTTATGCATTCGATTACCTGCGCCGCTTGAGTGAGAGCTGACTTCCAGAACAACCGCCCGTAAAACAAAATCACCGGCCCGTTACCGGACCGGTGATGTGTTAAACGTAGAAGCAGAGCGGCT
>CALAYC010000112.1 GCA_937894935.1 uncultured Verrucomicrobiota bacterium | reverse complement strand
ACGTTGAATGAACGTGAGAACAAGATTCTGACCTGGCGCTTCGGACTGGAGGATGGCAATCCGCTGACGCTGGAAGAAATCGGCGCCAAGTTGGGCCTGACGCGGGAGCGGATTCGGCAGATTCAGGATCATGCCCTGAAGAAATTGCGCGCCAAAATGGAAGCGCGCGATAAGCGAGCTGACGAAGATATCTCCGCGTTGGCAATGGCGGTTTGAGGCAGATTACCAACTACGCGCGGGAGGATTTGAGCCTCCCGCGCTTTTTGTTTTTCGGCATAATTTTCGTTCGTTGGCCCTGAGAAGTTAGAAAATCCTCGGGGTGGGCCAGTTTTTGCACTAAGAAAAGCAGCACGTGAGGGTTGTTACCCTGCGCCGTTTGCCACATAATTCGGCTGCGTAATGCAATTTTCGATATGAGTGCTGTTGTCGAGCCACCCCAAAAAAACTACGAGTTGGTGACCAAGGAAGGAGAGGGCGAATTTCTCGAAGTGGCAATGGGGCCACATCATCCGTCCACTCACGGGGTGTTTCGAATGGACGTGGTGCTCGACGGTGAACGCGTCGTTAAACTGAAGCCGGTTTTCGGTTACCTGCATCGTAATCACGAGAAAATCGCCGAAGGAACGAGCTACCTCGCGTCGATGCCTTACACGGACCGACTTGATTACTTTTGTTCGCTTACCAATAACTGGGCTTACGCGCTCACGGTGGAAAAGCTCGCTGGACTGCAAGTGCCGGAACGGGCGGAATATATCCGGGTCATCACGGCAGAACTCACGCGTTTGCAAAATCACGCCTGCCTCGCCGGTTTTCTCGCTCAAGACATGGGCGCGACCGGCACGCCGCTGATGTATGCGTTTCGTGAGCGCGAAAAGATTCTAGATTTATTTGAATCGCTCACTGGCGCGCGAATGATGTGCAATTATATGCGCTTTGGCGGATGCCGATGCGATTTGCCGCCGGGCTGGCTTGAACAGGCTAAACGCGTGGTGGCCGAAGCGCCGCGGTTTATTGACGAGTTCGAAAATCTGCTGGCGGAGAATGAAATTCTCATGGCGCGCACGCAGGGGATCGGAAAAGTTTCGCCGGAACTGGCCATCAGCGCCGGATTGACCGGACCGATGTTGCGCGCGACGGGCGTTAATTACGACATTCGCAAGGTGGATCGGTACGGCATTTACGATCGTTTTCAATTCAAAGTTCCGCTCGGCAACGAAGGTGATACGTACGATCGCTACTATGTTCGCGTGTTGGAAATGCGCGAATCGGTCAAGATTCTGGAACAAGCACTTGCGGCAATTCCCGCAGGGCCGATCATCGATCCGAAAGCGAAGTTGCGCGGTTTTCGTCCGAAAGCCGGCGAAGCGTACGGTCGTATTGAAGCACCGAAGGGAGAATTGGGTTTTTATCTCATCAGCGACGGCGGGCCGAACCCGTATCGGTATCGCGTGCGTCCGCCGAGTTTCATCAATCTGACCGTGTTGGAAGACATGTGCGTCGGTCATACAGTCGCAGACGTGGTCGTTATTCTCGGTAGCGTGGACATCGTATTGGGAGAAGTGGACCGGTGACTTGCTGAAGCTGCATCATGCTTGGAACAAAGCTCTGGCTGGCTCAACGCGGATTGAACTCCGACTCGCCTCAAAAGCGGCTCGAGGCGGTGCAGCGAATCCGTGCCCTGAAAGATCCGGCGGCCATTGAGATCCTTACCAATGTGTTGGAAGACCAGGAGCCGGCGGTGCGCGCGGAAGCTGTTTCTGCGTTGGGCGACATCGAAGATCGGCGCGTGATCAAACCGCTGATTCAGGCGCTGCGCGACCACAGCGAAGTGGTGCAGGAATTAGCCGCGCAGATGCTGAAAAAGCGCGGTGATCTTTCGACCGTTGATCCGCTCGTGTCCGCAATGATTCGTGGTACACCCGGAGTGCAATATCACGCCGCTCAGGCCTTGCGCGCCTTGGGTTGGTTGCCGCGCTCGACGGAGGAACAGATTCCGTTTTTCATCGCGTGCGGAGATTTCAAACGCGTCACCATGTTCGGCGGAGCGGCGGTCGCGTCGCTGACGGCCGTGCTCAAAAACGGGAGTTACGAGCGGCGGGTCGCTGCAGCAAATGCGCTGGCGGATGTCGGTGAAGCTACGGTGCTCAAACCGTTGCTCGGCGCGCTCAAAGATCCGGAAGCAATGGTCCGCTCGGCGGCAGCCAACGCGCTCGCGCGATTGGGCGATTCACAAGCGGTGACTGGATTGGTTGGCTCGTTGCGAGATCGCGATCGGAACGTGCGCGTGGCGGTGGTTTCGGCTCTCGGCCAATTAGATGCTAAAGCCGCGATTCCATCGCTCGTAACACTTGTCAAAGATCGCGAGTGGGAAGTTCGCGCGGCCTTGGCGGAAGCGTTGGGACGTTTGGGCGATCGCAGCGCGTTACCTGCGGTATTGCAACTGTTGCAGGACAGCGACCAGGAGGTTCGACAAAACGCAGTGGATGCAGTCGGACGCATGGGTGACGAGAGTTCGATTGAGAATCTCGTAATGGCAATGATTGACGAGCACATGGGCGTGCGACAGGCGGCAGCGCGGGCGTTGAACATGTTGGATCCGTATTGGGAGCGGTCGCCCAAAGTGCAAGCTCTCGTGCCACAATTGCAGGCGGCGTTGCGACACCGCGATTCGGCGGTGCAATTCGCTGCCTCAGGTGTTTTGCGCCGCATCACCGGTCGCACCGCGAGCGAACTGCTTGCAGCCACGTCCGCGCCGTTTGGGCAAACGGGCGACAAGGCTTTTGATCTATTGCAGAATCTTTTACGCGATACCGATGACGAAGTGCGTCTGGCGGCCGTTGAAGCGATAATTCGCCTCGGCACGTCAGCCAGCGTGCCCGCGTTGCAGGGAATGTTGGGTGACCGGAATCGCTGGGTGAAACAGACGGCGGAGGACGGGTTGCAAAAGATTCTCAGCGCCAGTTGACGATTTTTAGGTGAGCGGGGAGGAATTCACTTCACTTTTTGAGTTCCGTGCGACTCAATATCGGCGGTTAAATTGCAAGGTGAATAATGGCTGCGGCCGATTCAGATAAATCCAGTTCTGCGCCTGTGCGGCGCGTGCTGTTCGTGGACGACGATCTTGTCTTTCTCGAAACAGTTCGCGAACTCATGAGCGTTATGAGCGAAGGGCAATGGGACGTCATTACTGCTGACAGTCCCAGTCGTGCGTTCAGTCTGTTGCAGGCGCAACCGACGGACCTCGTCGTGGTGGACGTCCAGATGGGCGTCATGGACGGCATTCAGATGTTGTCGCTGCTGAATCGTGGGTATCCCACCGTGCAGAAAGTGGTGCTGACTGGTCATGCATCAGAAAAGTATCGCGCGGCCTGCCTCAGCAATGGCGCAGAATTATTCCTCGCAAAACCCACGAATCCGAGTGGCTGGCAGAGTTTGTTCGGCGTGTTGAATGAGCTGGTCAAACTCCGTCCTGAAGAAGGATTTCGCGGCGTGCTGCGCAAGGTCGGCCTACAGGACGTGATTCAAATGGAATGTCTGGCGCGGAGTTCTTCAGTGCTGGAGATTTCCAATCCTCGCATCACTGGCCAGATATTCATCGAAACGGGTCAAATCGTTCACGCGGAAGTTGGCGCTGTTACAGGCGAGGAAGCATTCAATCAACTGCTTTCACTCAGCGGTGGGCAATTCACGCTGAAGCCATTCAGCGAACCATCCGCGCGTTCCATCTCCGGACAATGGGAATTCCTGTTGATGGAGGCGGCGCGCAAAAGCGATGAAGCCAAGGAAACATTGGCTGCCAATCTGGAAAATCAACCGGAGACAGCCGCTGACATCGCGGCAGAACTGGAAAAACTGGAAGCGGTGCAACCGCCTGCTGCCGCCCCGTCCGGTTATGTTCCCGTGCCGGTGCTTCCGCCCGGCATACCGTCGCGTCCACGCGTGGACGAAATGTTGATTCTGTCTGGGCAGGGAGAGGTCATTTATCAATGGCAATGTCCGAACGTGGACCTTTGGGTGAATTTTTTTGAATTCGTTTCGCAACGCGGCCAACGCCTCGCGCAGATTTTGCCCCTCGGCGATTTCGATCGCCTCGAAATTCGGAGTGGTGGAACGCGGGCGGTTGTCATGCTGACCGGCGATCATGGAGTATTGGTGAAAACGCATCGCGAAGCGCTCTAAGATGAATGCCGTCAACAAAGAACTCATTACTTCCTGGCTGCGCACCAGCGCGACTCTGCGTGGAGCATTAGTGCGAGGCGTGCGCTTTCCTGACGAGACTTTTGTGACGGATGTGGATGCCCGGGATTTTTCCAGTACGGCGTTGGAGCAGGCGTGGCGATTGGTTGCCGATACGTTTCAAGTACTCAGCGCGCAACGCTTGCCGCCGAGTCGCCTGACGTGGACGTATGAGAAAACGATTTTGCATTACGCGCAGCGTGCCGATGGATCGATTTTTGGAATTGTCTTATCCCGCAAAGCGGATACTGACCCGGCGACGCTCGACAAGTTGCTGACCGAATTTCAGGAACTCACGGCTTGAGTTGACCCTCATGAAGAAAATCAATCTCGCCGCAGTGCCGGTGCAGGAATCACGTTCGCCCAAAGGTCGGTTTCGCCAATTCACCCAGGATCTGCTTGCTGGATTGCGTCAGACGAATGGTGATCGCATGAGTGGAGTGCGATTTCCGTTTGAAGTGAAATTAGTTCGCCTGCCACCGCATGCTGCCAACGGACCGTATCGCTCGCATTCTGCGCGTTGGGTTTATTATCAGATCATCACCGGTCGAGGCGTCGTGCGTACGCCGGACGGAAATACTGAAGTGCGGGAAGGGGATTGCATCCTGCATCCACCGGGCGAAGCGCATCAACTGCTCAACACCGGCGCGGTGGACATGATTTATCATCTCATCACGGACGCACCACCGGCAGACGCGTGTTATTTTCCCGACAGCGATAAATGGAGTCTGCCCGGCCACGCAAAACCGGTGCGAGTACAACCGGCGGAGCTTTACGACGGCGAGGAGTGATTTCCGGTTAAATAAACTTTCCGGGATTCAGAATTCCGTTCGGGTCGAGAGCGCGTTTGATCGTGCGATGTAATTGGCGCGCTTCTTTGGAAACCGCCATTGGCCACCAACGTTTTTTCGCGATGCCGATGCCGTGTTCGCCGGTAATCGAACCGCCCCAGGCGAGCACTTGTTTGAACAACTCATCGAGCGCGACGTCGCTGCGAGATTTCGCACCCGGTTGCGTGAAATCCACCATCACATTCGTGTGAATGTTGCCGTCGCCAGCATGACCGAAACAGGCGAGTTGCAGTTGGTGTTTTTTTTGCAGGCGCGCAGCAAAATTGAACAGATCTTCTAATCGGCTACGCGGAACAACAATGTCCTGGTTCAATTTGGTGAGCCCGGTATCGCGCAAGGAATAAGAAAACTCGCGCCGAATTTTCCAAACTTCTTCGCATTGTTTATCGCCCAGACCGATTTCGACGAATAACGGCTTTTGCGAACGAATAAGCCGTTGCAGCGTTTTGATTTCGCTATGCACGGAATCACGTTGGCCGTCAATTTCCACGATGAGATGTGCGCGACAGCCACGGAGTCGCTCGCTTTTAGTGCGTTTATAAGCGGCGGCGAGCGTGAATGAATCAGCAAGTTCCAACGCTGCCGGCAAAAAGCCGGCATGAAGAATCGCGTGCAACGTGCGCACTGCCTGGCGCATCGAACTGAATCCGATGGCGAGATTGGCGCGATACGGCGGTAGCGGGAGCAGCTTGAGCGTCGCTTCTGTCACAATACCAAGTAAACCTTCCGAGCCAACGAACAGCCGATGCAGATCAAAGCCGGTCTTATTTTTATGCGTACGACTGCCAAGGCGCACGATGTCGCCGTTTGCCAGAACGACTTCGAGGCCGAGCACGTAATCGCGCGTGACGCCGTATTTCAAACACCGCGGCCCACCGGCATTGGTAATAATATTTCCGCCAATAGAATTGTTGGCGCGGCTCGCGGGATCAGGTGGATAAAACAGATTCTGTTTTTCGACCGCAGCCTGAAGATCGGCAGTAACAACGTTTGGTTCAACGACCGCTACGAAATCTCCGGCGTTGATTTCTTTGATGCGGTTCATGCGTTCCAACGACAGCACGATGCCGCCCCGCAAAGGAACACAACCACCAACATAGCCATGGCCCGCGCCACGAGCCGTCACAGGAATGCGATGACGGTTGGCGAAGCGAAGAATCGTGCTGACGGATTTGGCAGAGCGGGGCAGGGCGACGGCGTCAGGCTGATGCGTGGCAAACCATTTGTCGCCGGCGTAGATTTTCAACGTGGCGGAATCGAGTTTGATTTCACCCGGCAAAAGTTTTTTCAGGGCGTTGAGCGGACGCGAAAATTGACCATTCATTCGAGCGGTTCGACTGGACTGTTAAGAAAATCAAGTGCGGATTCAGCTTCCGCTTCGGGAACTTGAAGCTGATAACCTCCCGAGGCGAGTGCTGTTCCGAGATAAAGGCTGGAAGATTCGTTAAGAATGAACGGGTGATAACCAGCCGCTTCCAGCCGGGCGAATTTCAAATCCGCTTCGGCCAGGTTGATTTCGCGCGAGATAGTTGTGAGGCTCATAACGAATCCATTTTAGTTCGTGGTTCGGAGATCGGCAAAGACCATCACACCTGCGCCGGTTTGAATCACGCTTTGCACGACGACTTCAACCTGTTGGCCGAGGCGCGACTGCGCGTTGTTGATGACGACCATCGTGCCATCCGGCAGATAAGCGACTCCCTGACCTTTATCTTTGCCTTCGCGCACGATTTTGAGCGACAGCGGATCGCCGGGCAGCAGCACCGGTTTCAATACGCGCGCGAGGTCATTCAGATTAACGCACGTGACATTTTGCAGTGCCGCCACTTTGCCGAGGTTATAATCGTTGGTGATCAGTTTCGCATTCAGATTGCGCGCGAGCCGCACGAGCTTGGCATCCACGCCGGATTCTTCCGGGAAATCGCCTTCGTGAATTTTCACCTCATTGCGCAGGTTGTTTTGAATGCGTTGCAACATCTCCAGACCACGGCGACCGCGAGCACGTTTCGTGGCGTCGGCGGAATCGGCAACCTGCTGTAACTCCTTCAAAACAAATCGCGGCACCACCACGATGCCTTCGATGAAATTTCCCTCCAGCAAATCAGCAACGCGACCATCAATGACCGCGCTTGTGTCGAGCAGGATCAGATTATCCGCTTTTTCACCGCGACGCGAAAAACGCACGTAAGGAATAATCAGTGAGAAATCTTCTTTGTTACTGCGCATGGCGAGCACCATGCCGATGTAACCAAAACCCAAAAAAAGCGCCAATCGCACGAGCCAGCGGTTATCGTCAGTTGCGCGATCGAATAAACCGGAGTGATCAATCAGTTGCGCGACGACAGTTCCTAACAGTAAACCGAACGTAATTGCTGAAAACGCACGCAGCGAAAAGCCTTTCAGCATTTCATCAACGGCAATCAGAAGTCCGCCGAAGCCAAATCCGATCGCCCCTCCCATCGCTCCTCCGTACGGAGTGCCGATGAGCGTGGGATGTAGCTGGCTCAGCGCAAACCCCGCCAGCACGCAGAGTGACAGGAAAAGAATCCGAATGACCCAGATGGACGCAATCATGGCGACGAATCTTTCTTTGACGGCTTTTGCTTCCAGAGGATGCCCCACAATCCGCGTGTATTCAGATTGCTGGTGGTAACGGCAAGATTATGCGCAACCAGGCTGAGATTCGCTGCCATCGTTTCGTCATACAACAACCGGCCCGCGAGGCCGCGACCATTTTGAAGATCTGAAACGAGATTGGTCAGTGCCACGGACGTGGTTTCGAGATTTTGAATCGCAGTGCTTACATGAACACCGTTGCTTTGGACGAGTGTGTTGACGTAATCAGCTAGCACCGGTAATTGCGCGGAAAACTCGTTCAAATTGCTGATCGCCTGAGTTATCGGCAGGGAATTGCTGCTGACGAGGTGGTTCAAATTTTCCATCGTCGTCTCAGCTTTCGCCGTCATGATGGTTAACTGTTCCAACGCCGTGCCGAGACTGGCGAGTTTTTGTTCCGTCAAAACGAGGCGACGCACATCGCTGACGGCCGCGTTCAAATTCGTCGTCGTTTGACTGATTTTCACGATCATTTCCGTGGCGACGGCGACCGCTTCCTGCATGTTGAAAGGAGGCTTTGCGATGACGGTAGCCTGATTGGTGAGTTGGTAGCCTTGACTGTTTAGCGCAGGATAGATGGAGACGAATTGGTCGCCGAGGAAACCGGCTTGTTCGAGTTCAAACCGCGCGTCGCTGTAAAGTTCTCGTTCTGCTTCAATCTTCAGAATGATCGTTACGTCTTGGCCGCCGGGATTGAGTTCGGTGCTCTTCACGTAACCGACCGGCACGCCTCGCATCAAAACTTTCGCTCCGGCCTTGATGCCGCCGACGTTTCCGGAGATAAGCCGTAACTCGTAGTAGTCTTTGTAGAACGGCGCGCTGCGGCTGAACAAAATCGTCAACGCGCCGAGCAGCACCAGTCCGATCAACAAGAAGATTCCGACTTTAATTTGGATTCGCGACTGACTCATAGTTTGGTTTAAGGATCGGCCACTCCGTCAATGAACTGCCGCACCACCGGGTCCTTGGATGCGAAAATATCTTCCGGTGTGCCACTGGCGTAAATCTTTTTATTGTGCAGCATCACAATCCGGTGTCCCACACGACGCGCGCTGCGCATGTCGTGTGTGACAACAATAGTTGTCACTTTCAAACACTCCGTGACGCGAATGATGAGTTTATCAATGCTGTCAGAAACAATCGGATCGAGTCCCGTGGTCGGCTCATCGTAGAGGACGATTTGTGGCTGATACACAATCGCGCGTGCCAATCCGACCCGTTTCCGCATGCCGCCGGAAAGTTCTGATGGTCTCTTTTTCTCAATTCCGGGCAGTTCCACCATATCGAGCGCTTCGGCAACTTTGCGCGCGATTTCTTTCTCGGTGAATTTTTTCTGGCGGCGAAATGGAAAAGCCACGTTTTCCGCCACGGTCATTGAATCGAACAACGCTGCGCCTTGAAAGACCATGCCGAATTTGCTGCGGACACGGATCAATTCGCGCTCGGACATTCGCGTGATGTCTTCACTATCAATCAGCACAGCGCCGGAATTCGGTTGCAACAGGCCGATGATGTGTTTGAGCAAGACGCTTTTGCCGCCGCCGCTGCGACCGATAATCACGAGTGATTCGCCTGTTTCAATCTGGAAACTGACGCCATCAAGAATCGGCTGTGGACCGAAGGATTTTTTTAAGTCGCGGACTTCGATCATATGATGTGAAAGAGCCGCCCCAACAACAACGTGAGGAAAAAGTTCGTAATCAGAATGACGATCGAGGAATACATGACCGCTTCTGTGGTCGCTTGGCCAACGCCTTCTGCGCCTTCTCGACAGGACATACCTTTGTAACAACCGATACTTGCAATAATGCCGCCGAAAATCACCGATTTGATCAAACCGATGGCATAATCAGGAATCGTAGTGTAGCGCAGCATGTTGTGCCAAGAATAGGTAGCATCGATCCCCAGCAATCCGACGCCGACACCGTAACCGCCTGCAATTCCAATCGTGATTGCTTCCGCCGTCAAAATAGGCATGACAAGAATCGCTGCCAGCAAGCGAGGAACGACCAGATAATCGATTGGATGCGTGGCGAGAGTACGAAGCGCATCAATTTGTTCGGTGACGCGCATTGTGCCGATTTCCGCTGCGATTGCCGCGCCGACCCGGCCTGCGACCATTAAACTCGTCAACACCGGTCCCAGTTCACTGCACATGGAAACCCCGACCAACGCCAGCGTGGCGGTGTCCATCTTGACCTGATGAAATTGATAATACGCCTGCGCCGCGAGGACCATTCCGGTGAACGCGCCCGTAATCAAAACCACCGGCTGCGATTTCACGCCGATGAAATAGATTTGATACGTCACATCGCGCCACGCGATCTTGAACGTCAGCAAGGAGAAAAGCGATTCCTTGACCAGGAGAGCGTAACTCCCCAGGCCCTGCAAACAGCCGGTGATGAATCTCTGTGCCAGCGACGTCATCGCCGCGCAAACTAACAAGCGGTAAGCTTATTGGCGAGAGATTGCTACGCCGAGCGGAAGAAAATGAACGAGAGTCGAGACTGAAAATTTTCCGCGCTTTGAAGAACTTAGGTTCACACCTGGTCTGCGGAACGAGTCGTGGCCGCACGTTGTTCTTTCGCTCGTGCTATGGCGGCTTTCTGTTCAGCGAGACATTTCGGGCAAATGCCGTGCGTCGTCGGCGTGTCGAAACCTTGCCGTAGAAATTCTTCCATCGAAATCCATTTATCACGGTGATCCACTCGATGACACCAAGCGCAGACGCGCATGAAGTTTTCCAGATAACGGATACGTTCCAAAATCCGGTGAGTGGACATGCTGACCAAAAACCAGACGCCTAAGACGAGCAGCATGCCGAGCGTCGAACGACGAAATTCCCAGGCGAGCGCCTGTTCCCCAAAGACCAGTGCCGAAAGTCGTGTCACTTCGTCCAGAAATCCCAAGGCAATCACCGCGAGAAACCCGAGGTTTTGATACAGGAACACTTTCGAAAGTTTGGATCCCTTTTCCATATTTTATTTTGAATCAACTTGCCGGGTTGGCTCTTGCCTCCTCGGCTTGGTTCATGACGCATGGCACGTGCCGGAGGAGACAATGGTTGAAAACACGGAAGTTATCTCGATGCACACGCCTCTCATTCCATGAACGGGACAACCTGCCATGACGCTCCACAGACTGCGAGTGACAAAAAGCGAGAAGTGAGTGACAAGCGGAGAAAACTTTGATTTGATTCGATCGCTTAACGAAGACGAACAATGAAATGGTTTTTATTGGGTGTTGTACTTTCGCTTTTCGGAAGCCTGCCTCAGTGGGGTTCAGCGGAAGTAATTATTAACGAATTTAGTGCTGCCTCGTCAGATCGGGTGTTGCGACGCATTCCGGGAAAAAATCCGTCTGTGGGTGCCACAGTCAGTTGGCAAGAGGCTGAGTACGATGACTCTCGCTGGAGATCCGGATCCGGACCATTCGCTTATTGGTCCGCAGGAGATGTTCCGGGTTTCACCGATCTATCCGGATTGATGTATGGGCGCGCAACGTCAGTTTATCTGCGCAAAAGCTTTGTCGTCTCCGCTCTTGATGCGACCAGCGAGGCATCGTTGCAACTGACGATTCGCTATCGGCATGGATTTATTGCGTTCCTCAATGGAATCGAAGTCGCGCGTCGCAGCATGGGGCCGCCGGGAATGTTCGCATTTCGAGATCATACCGCATTCAATTTCAATACTAATAACCAGGCCGAAACGATTGAGCTCGGCGTCTCAAGCAACTTGCTTGTGGCTGGTGAGAATATTTTTTGCATCCAGGCTCACGCACTTTCAATAACCGGCGATGTGCTGGTTGATGCTGACTTGCAGATTGCCGACGGATCGATGCTGATTACATCCGATTCCGAGTGGCGTTATTTCC
>CALAYC010000111.1 GCA_937894935.1 uncultured Verrucomicrobiota bacterium | reverse complement strand
TCGCGCCATGAAAACGACTGTGATGCTTCGAAAATCATTTCGGCAACTGCCTCGGTTGCTGGCGCTTTATCTTCTCGCGATGTTGGCGTTGATGGTTCTCACGGGTTGTCGCCAGAAGGCTCAAACTGCCACCAGAATCTCTGGCACGTACCAGTTGGTCAGCGTGGACGGTAAATCCGTTCCGTGCGAAGCGAAACACGGCAATGCTCTGGTGGTTATTCATTCGGGAAAGTTTCAGCTCAATCCGGATGGCACTTGTAGCAGCTCGATGAATTTTTCTGCCAACTCGCGAACAAATCTCAATCATGTGGTCAATGCCAGTTATTCTGTCGCAGATACAGAGCTCACAATGAAATGGGAACACGCCGGAATGACTAAAGGGCAGGTGGTCGGCAACACTTTTACGATGACCAACGAAGGCATGGTGCTGTCTTACCAGAAGCAATAAATCGCTCCTGTATCGTGACGCTAAATTCGTTCATCAGCGGTGAACGAATTGGCGATACTACCCAATTGATGTCATGACCGTGGCTTGAAGTGATTTTGTGGCCTGCGACAATCATCGCAATGAAAGCCCTGTTTGCCGCTGTTTCGCTGTGGTTCGCGTTTACTGTCGTTGCTGCTGAACCGGAAGTGCTTTCCGTGCGCAAGATCTGGGAGCAGGGAAAACATAATGCCTTCACTGACCTGATCCGTTTTCAAGACCGATGGCTTTGCGCTTTTCGCGAAGGCGCTGCGCATGTTGGTGGCGATGGTAAAGTGCGGATTCTCGAATCCGCTGATGGCGAAACCTGGACTTCTGCCGCGTTACTCGCCGAGGAAGGAATTGATTTGCGTGATCCGAAACTGTCCATCCGGCCGGATGGACAACTGATGATGGTCGCGGGCGGTTCGGTATATGCCGGGACGAAAAAGTTGCAAAGTCTTCAACCGCGCGTGGCCTTTTCCCGCGACGGACATGAATGGTCGGCAATGCAACGCATTCTGGCGGAAGGCGACTGGCTTTGGCGCGTGACGTGGTACAATGGCACGGCGTACGGCGTTTCCTACGGTCGAACCCAAAACAATCCCGATCCGCAACGAGCTCTCGCACTTTACTCCAGCACCAACGGCCTCGACTGGAAATTCACCGCGACGCTTCCGGTGACAGGCCGACCGAACGAAACGACCATTCGTTTCTCGCGCACTGGCGAAGCGATTATGTTGATTCGCCGTGAATCGGAGGATCAAGGTGGATGGATCGGCTCGAGTAAGTTGCCGTTTACCGATTGGAATTTTACGCCCACAAAAGTCCGTCTCGGCGGCCCGGATTTTGTTGAACTGCCTGATGGCTCATTTGTCGCCGGAAGCCGCGATCACGCGCGAGGCGAAGTTAAATTTTCTCTCTTCCGGATGACGCGCGAGAATCTTGAGCCAACGCTTACGCTTCCCAGCGGTGGCGATTGCAGTTATCCGGGGCTGTTCTGGCACGATGGGTTGTTATGGGTCAGCTACTATTCTTCGCACGAGGGAAAAACGAGCATCTATTTCGCTAAAGTGAAATGGCCGGCGCAGTGAATGGCCGGTGGGAAATATTTTTTGTTTTTCAAAAAAATCGGCAGAGACGTAAGTCTCTGCCGATTGCGAGAACGGGGACTGGATAAATCACATTACGAGCGGCGGCGGAACATCAGCGCCAAGCCGCCGAATCCCAGCAGCGCCATCGCTGTGGGCTCTGGAACAACCGTAGCTGACATCGAGGCGTAATCGCCACCGATCCGAAGTTCATCCATGATTAGAACGCCAAACGGACTGTTGCCACTGGGATTGCCGACGAAGGGACGGACAAAATCCAAATTCGAGTAATCACGCAACCCGAGGATCGCGGCCACAGCGCTGCTCGGGTCCGGCTCGACGAGCGGATCTGGATTGAGAAACAGATACACGTCGTCAGCTACGGTGTGATCGCCGTGATGATCAATGCGTAAGACGGCCCAATAAAGGTCAGCAAATGATTCGCCGGATCCAACGCGCAGGGCGCCACTGCCTTCCGGAATGATGGACCATTCGTCATCGGGAGCATTGGAAGAGTTTCCCACGCCAACGCGTTCAGGGCGCAGGGTGCCGCCCTGTGTTGCCGTGGCTTCCGTGTCGAACAGCCCGACATTGACGCCTCGTGGATAAGGATTGTTTGGAAAATCTCCGCCGGTTGCACCTTGTCGTTGCGCGATAAAACTGAACCAGGTCGTCGTTCCGTCTGTGCCCACAATATTGTTAAACGAGCGGGCGGCCTGCAGTGTGCCGAATTCGCCGGTTAAAATGGCGTGGCCACCTGAGGTCGTGAGACCTACTGGTACGGCTAAACTGCCAGCGACTGCAGTGAAAGCCTGTGCGCTGGGTGCTCCAGCTCCGGATTGGATAGTCCAGGCGCTGGTGAAACCGACACCGCCGTTTTGGCCGAGAATGTCGCTTCCGGGCGCGTAGTCGAACGGTTCATAAACATACAACTGGGCTGACGCGAAGGGACTGACGCCAGCCACAAGAAGTCCAGCCAGCGCTGGTGCGAGGAGTTTGGTGGAGTAGGGGAGGTTGATTTTCATGCAATGATTGCGGATTGGTTGGTCATTTCCGAATCGGGGTTGATGCAACTTGTTTATCATGACCATTAAGAGACAACAATTCACACCTTCTGCATCCTACCTTGGAAATTGTGCATCCGGCGTTCACATAAAACCGCCGGTTTGCGGCAATCGGTTTGGCCGAACATCAATAAGATTTCGCCAATCGTTGAACGGTGCGTGCTTTATTGACCGGCGTTGACAAGCGATGGCGATTTGGAAAGCTGCGCGCGAGCATGCGTCGTTTGTTGAGCATTCCCGGAATCACTGTGGCAATTTTCTTTGGGTGGAAAGTGGCGCTGCTGTTGTTGACTTCCCAGCCGATTCCTTCCAACGACTCGTTTTTCTACGACGGTCCGGTGGTGAACTATGTGTTGCACGGCGAGTATTGCAATCCGTCGCTGGTGCAAGTGTTGCCAATCTCCGGCACGCAAGTTTTCTCAGCTTATCCGCCGTTTTATCAAGCGGTGTTGCTCGGCTGGATGAAATGTTTCGGCATAAGTGAACTCGCGGCGATGTGGTTTCATCTCGTTCTGCTGGCAATCTTTGCTCTGACGATGCTGAAGATTTTCCGCACGTTGAATCTGCCGCCGCTCGTCAGCAATTGTGCAGCGCTATTTCTCTTTGGAATCACATTTCACGATCGACCCGATACGCTCGCGCATGTTTTAGGAGCATTGACGGTGCTGGCGGTGGTGCGTGGTCTAATGTGGTCGGGAGCGGCGTTGTTGCTGCTCACGTTTTGCACCAGCTTGCAGATTGGCGGAATTTATTTCCTCTGGACGAGCGGTTTGATCGGATTGGGCGTTTGGATGGGACGACTGAAATTTCCGTGGGCGGCGATAAGCGCGTTCGTTTTGACGATCGCCGCATTGGTCGCACTGGTGAAATTCAAACATCCGCTGTTCTGGGCGGGTTTTCTTGAGCACGTGCAAGTCACGCCATCGTTTACTGGACTGCGAATGCCGCGAGCAGATGACTTGCTGAAGTTGATTCGCACGGCGCCAGGAATTGGGCTGGCGATTGTTGGATTTATCTGGCTTGTGGCAAAATCGGATTTACGAACTCGTCTCAAACAGAATCCAGAATTGGCGGTAGGCTTGGCGGGAGCGCTGGCGGCGCTGGCGTTGATTGGCGGTTGTCTGTTTGTTCTGACGCCGAACACGATTCACATTGCCGGTTATTTGCAACCGGTGGTCGTCGGCTGTTTTCTCGCGGCGTTTGTTAAATCGTCTTCATTATCGTTCGTGCCGCGTGTTGCTGTTGGCGGAGTTGTTCTCGGTGCGCTGTTACTCGTGTCGGTTCGCGCAGTAGGAATGTCCACTTGGGGAATTCTTTGCGCACGCGATGTGTCGCGAACTGAAGCGTTGCGTGAAGTGAACAGAGCGCTCGATTTGGTTTCGCCGGGCGACACGGTGTTCGTTTCCGCAGCGTATCTTTATGAATCGGCGCGGCGGACGAATGTGAATTCGATTCACTCCGATTGGCCCGCTCAGCCCGATGGAGTTGATCCTGAGAAAACAGCCATCGAACGGCTTCGCCCGGCAGCATTGTTGTTGACGCAATTCGATTACTATCGGCGTTATGAAGCGGTAGTCGCGCAGTTCCGGCGTGAGCGAGGCGATGTTGAAGTGGAGATTAATAATCTGGCGCGCGTGCAATCACCGGATGCGATTCCAGCCACCCGACGAATCGTTCAACATATCGCCTGGGCGCCGGTGATTATTGAATTCAAGTGGCCGACGCAAGACGCAACGAGTGCCGGAGAAGCTTTGCAAAATGAAAACCATTAAACTCGGGAAAAGTTCACTGAGCGCAACTCAGCTCTGTTACGGCTGTTGGCGCATTGCGGGTACGCGCGAGCAATTCAAAACGGAGGCCGACGCGGATGCGGTCGGTCGGGCGGCGCTGATTGCAGCGTATGAAGCGGGTTACACGTTGTTTGATGGCGCGGATATTTATGGCAGTGGTCGGGCGGAGGAGATTTTAGGACGCACGTTGCGCGAAGTTTCCGGAATGCGAGAACGCGTTGTTATCACGAGCAAATGCGGTGTGCGTCACGCGGGAACGCCGAATCCGGATTCGCCGCAGCGCTGGGATTTTTCCGCCGAACACATTGTCGCTTCGTGCGAAGGTTCGCTGAAGCGACTCGGCGTTGAGACGATTGATCTCTATATGCTGCATCGCCCGGACTATCTCGGTGATCCGCATGAAATTGCCGGTGCATTTGCGCAACTCTACGACGCGGGCAAAGTGCGTTATTTCGGCGTAAGTAATTTTCGACCGTCGCTTGTGAACGCGTTGCAAGCCGCTGTTCCGTTTCCGCTGATTGTCAATCAGGTGGAAATCAGTCTCGCGCAGCGAGCGGCGTTTGAGGACGGCACGCTCGATCAATGTCTGGAGAAAAACATGACGCCGATGGCGTGGAGTCCGCTCGGTGCGGGATCGCTCGGTGATGGCGCGCGACGCTTGTTGCCGGCGCAACAAAGTTATCGCACGGACGCGATCGTCAAAGCGTTGGACGAAGTGGCGGCTGCACGCGGCATAACGCGAACGATCGTCGCTTACGCGTGGTTGTTGAAACATCCGAGTAGAATCATGCCGATTGTGGGAACGACGAATCCGCAACGCATCCGTGAAGCGGTTAAAGCGACCGAGATCGAACTGACGCGCGAAGAATGGTATCGGCTGTTGATAGCGGCGCGTGGTGAGCCATTGCCCTAAGAGAGGTTTGTCGTGAATTCGGAGGAAAAAGCGCTTCGCGCGTTTGTGGCAATTGAAGTGCCGGAAGAAATTCGGACTCGGTTGTTGGCGGCCCAACGGGAGCTGAAAGCGATAATTCCGGCGGCGATGATCAGTTGGACGAAAGCAGAAAACCTGCATTTGACGCTGCGGTTTCTGGGAAATGTAGCGACGGAGCAAATTTCCGAGCTGACCAGTCGATTACGAACGGCTGTGGCGAGTTGGGGTGAACTGAATCTCGTTTGTCGATCCATCGGCTGTTTTCCGAATGTGCAACGGCCGCGAGTTATCTGGGCAGGCGTGGCCGATGGGCGCGATCGATTGACAACGTTGCAGCGAACAGTGCGCGATGCGGTGCGAGATTCTGCGGAGAAGCCGGATGAAGCGCGATTTACCGGTCACGTGACGTTGGCGCGGGTAAAACAGATTTCCCGATTCGAAACAAAGCGGTTAATGAGTTTCGTGGACGAAGCGGCGCAGCGCAGTTTTGGTGAATGGCCGGTGCGTGAGATTTTGTTACTACGAAGCCAATTAACATCGGTTGGCTCCATTTACGAGGAACTGGCGCGATTGCCGCTCGCTTGAGCGCCAGTCACACAATCATGTGCGCGCCGGGGTGCGAACAGACTTGCTCGCGAGCGCGAAAGCGATTCACTGTTTGCGTCCGATAATTGCAACCAGACCATGAGCCAAACTTCCGATCTCCGTTCTGCTGATTTTCTCAAGATTGCCGATCAGTTCAAACTTGGCGCGTTGACGACCGAATCGTCGCATCCGATCACTGCTAATCTCAGCGAGGTGGCGAAACAGGATATTGCCGCTGGATTGAAGCTGCTGTTTGACGTGGACGACGACGTGGTGCGTAAGTATCGCGAGTTTGCGGCGTCGGGTTGCGCGGGACAAATTGCGGCCACGGTGGTGGCAGCGCTTCGGAATGGCGGGAATCTTTATTTCACGGGGTGTGGTTCGACGGGGCGCTTGAGCATTCAACTCGCGTCCATCTGGCGGGATTTCTGGCAACGCAGTGGTCTGCCGGCGGCAAAAGAATTTGAAGATCGCGTGTTTCCCGTAATGGCCGGTGGCGATTTCGCGCTGATTAAAGCAGTGGAAGGTTTCGAGGATTTTACGGCGTTCGGAAAAAAACAGATCGCTGATTTGGGTGTGAACCGCAAGGATGTCGTGTTTGCAATTACGGAAGGTGGCGAGACGTCGTTCGTTATCGGCACGGCGTGGAAAGGCGTTGATGTCGGCGCGAAAGTTTACTTCGTTTATAACAATCCCGATGACGTGTTGTGCGAACATGTGCAGCGGAGTCGCGAAGTGATTCAGGACGCGCGCATCGAGAAAATCAATCTCACGACCGGTCCGATGGGCATTACCGGGTCAACGCGGATGCAGGCGACGAGTATTCAACTGGCGGTGATGGTGACGGTTCTCGAAATGGTGCTGCGCGAACTGACCGGTAAAGGCGATGCGGCAACAGTTTCGCAGGAGTTTCTTGCCCAACTGACAGAATTGCACGCGACGCTGAGGTCTTCAGAATTGCTGACGCAACTCGCGAAGTTGACGGCGATGGAGGAAGCGGTTTATCGCGTCGGGCGGAAGAACAATTATTTCGCGGATCGCGTCGGCATCGACATGCTCACTGATACGACCGAGCGGTCACCGACGTATTGCACGCCGCCATTTCGAAAATTCGATGACACGACGGCTTCGGAATCGTGGGCGTTTCTTTATGTACCGTATAAAAATTCGGATGAAGCGTGGGAACGTGTATGCAAACGTCGCCCGCGTTGCGTCGAGTGGAAGCCGGAAGAGGTGCGCGGACTCGTGCCGGATGACAAATACGCGCGCACGGTGGAAATCATCGGCAAGATCGGTTACGCGGAATTGATGCGGTTTCGCATCGGGTTGGATGGCATCAAGAACCGGCCGCTCGGTCCGGGTGACAGCGCAGTGGGATTGGTGACGGAGGTGGAAAAAGAATCGTTGCTGGAGCCGGATGGATTTCATCGTGTGCAGTTGGAATCCGCGGTTAAAGCTGGCGCGAAAACGGGATTGATTTACGTCGGGAGCGAAACCGGTTGTCGCGAGATGAAAGAATTCGTCGCGCAATGGAATCCGAATTGCGCCGCGGTATTTTTGCCCGCGCCCGCGAACAATTTTCTGCTCAATGGCGTCATGCGCGTCGGTTTAAAGATGCTGCTGAATACGCTTTCGACCTGCACGATGGTTCGGCTCGGACGCGTGATGGGTAATTACATGATCTGGGTCGTGCCGAGTAACCTGAAGCTGATTGATCGTGCAACGCGTTACATTCAGAAGCTGACCGGGCTCGAATACGCTGCGGCGAACCGGCTGTTATTCGAAGTATTCGAATACGTCGAGCCGCGCATGAAAGCGGATCAGGCATATCCGCCAGTTGTGGGCGTGAGCGTGATGCGATATCGCCATGGCCTCAGCAATGAAGAAGCCGAGAAACGATTAATGCAGGAGATCGGCTGAGCGTTGGTGCAGGTTTCCACTTCAGCGATAGGGTTAGCGCGAATGCGGTTTGTCAGTTGCGGTAATGCGAAGCATTTCCGCGTGCGTGGCCATTTTGTGCCACAAGACGAATGCTGTTAAATTAGCGATGTTTAAGGCCATCGCATGAAAACAACTTTCACTTCTACCCGAATGCGAAACGCAATTCCTCGCCAGTGTCTCGTCGCCGGTCTCGTCGTGACGCTGATGGTCACCAATATTTGGGCGGACGAAGTGAAATTCGTCGAGCGTCCTGACGTTACGCGGACCAATCCACATTACGTCGGGAATCGTGCACCGTTGAAGCCGGCGATGTTTTTGCCGCTGCCGGTGGGTTCGGTTGAACCACGCGGTTGGTTGCGTGAGATGTTGCAGCGGCAACGCGACGGGCTGACCGGTCATCTGGGTGAAATCAGCGCGTGGCTGCAAAAGGAGGATAACGCGTGGTTGGCGAGAAATGGCAAAGGTAAATACGGTTGGGAAGAAGTTCCTTACTGGCTGCGGGGCTACATTGATCTCGCGTACATTTTCAATGATCCAAAGATGATTGCGGAAGCAAACGTCTGGATTGAGGGCGTGCTCGCGAGCCAGCGGTCGGACGGAGACTTTGGGCCGGATCAACGTTTTGGCGATGATGGTTCGCGAGATTACTGGGCGAACATGGTCATGCTGTATTGTCTCCAGTCTTATTACGACCACACGAACGATCCGCGGGTGTTGGAGTTGATGGAAAAGTATTTCAAATATCAATTCAGCGTGCCGGATGAAAAGATGCTTACGCATTATTGGCAGAAAATGCGCGGGGGCGACAATCTCTACAGCATCTACTGGCTCTACAATCGCACGGGTAATCCGGAGTTGCTCAAAGTCGCGGAGAAGATTCATCGCTGCACAGCGGATTGGAAAAAGAAAGATGACCTGCCCAACTGGCATAATGTGAACATTGCCGAATGTTTCAGGGAACCGGCACAGTATTATCAACTGACGCATGATCCAACGGATTTGCAGGCGGCGTACGCTAATCACTTTGAAATCCGCAAACGTTACGGTCAGGTGCCGGGCGGAATGTTTGGAGGCGATGAAAATAGCCGACCCGGTTTCGATGATCCGCGCCAAGCGACGGAAACCTGTGGCTTTGTTGAGCAGATGTTTTCCGATGCCATTATGTTCCAAATCAGCGGCGATCCGTTCTGGTCGGATCATTGCGAGGAGGTCGCGTTCAACATGTATCCGGCGGCGGTGATGCCGGATTTCAAAGCGCTACGCTATCTCACCGCGCCGAACATGGTGGTCAGCGATAGCAAAAATCACGCGCCGGGAATCGATAACAGCGGGCCGTTCCTGATGATGAATCCGTTCAGCTCGCGGTGTTGCCAGCACAATCACTCGTTCGGCTGGCCGTATTTCAACAAACATCTCTGGATGGCGACGCCTGATAATGGTCTTTGCGCCGCGATTTACAGTGCGAGCGAAGTGCGCGCAAAAGTCGGCGATGGAACCGAGGTTCGTATCGCCACTGAGACGCGTTATCCGTTCGCGGACACGATTGAGTTCAAAGTTGGCGTGGATAAGAAAGTGAGTTTCCCGCTTTATCTGCGCGTTCCGGCGTGGTGCGCAGCGCCGAAAGTTTCAATCAATGGCAAAACCGCGAAACTGACGGGTGCTGGCAAATTCATTCGCATCGAACGCGAATGGAAAAATGGCGACACGGTGAAGTTGCAGTTGCCCATGACACTTGCCGTGACGCAATGGACGAACAATCATGACAGCGTCAGCGTGAGCTACGGGCCGTTGACGTATTCGTTGAAGATTGAAGAGCGTTACGATCGCCACGACAGCACCAGGACGGCGATTGGGGATTCGAGCTGGCAACCCGGCGCAGATCCGTCCAAGTGGCCATCGTGGGAAATTCATCCGGTCACCGCGTGGAATTACGGCCTGGCGTTGAACAAAAAGGATCCGGTGAAATCGTTCAAGGTAAAGTTTGGCAAATGGCCGAAGGACAATTTCCCATTCACGGTTGATACTGCGCCGATTTCGATCGAGGTGAAAGCGAAACAGATTCCGGAATGGACGCTGGATCAACACGGCCTTTGCGGCGTGTTGCAGGACAGTCCGGTGCTCTCGGATGAGCCGGTGAAGACCGTTTCGCTGATTCCAATGGGCGCGGCGCGATTGCGCATCTCGGCATTTCCAGTCATCGGAGATGGGCCGAACGCGAATCGGTGGAGTCCCTCCAACAAGCCGGCGCCGGCGAAATACAACGCCAGCGCGTCGCACTGTTTCAGCGGCGATACCGTCGTTGCGTTGAGCGACGGATTAGTGGCCAAAACGTCGAATGATCATAGCATTCCGCGATTTACCTGGTGGGATCATCGCGGCACACGCGAGTGGGTGCAGTATGATTTTCCGACCGCGCGCGAAGTTTCGGCCGTGGAAGTTTTCTGGTTCGACGATACGGGTGTCGGACAATGTCGGATTCCGAAAAGCTGGCGCGTGCTGTATCGCACCGCAGCGGAATGGAAGCCCGTTCCGGGTGCAACGACCGGTGCGCCGACGAAAGACGAGTGGAACGTTTTGAAATTTCAACCTGTGGACACTTCCGGGTTACGCATCGAGGTGGAACTCCAGCCCAATTACTCCGGCGGCATCCTCGAGTGGCGCGTTAAATAGGCTGCATCGAAGCTTTATAATTCTACGCGATGGCCGCGCGGTTTCGTCGCGTCAACGCCATCGTGCGTCTTGGTTGGTTACTACAGCGACTCCGTTTTAGTACCCATTGCGGATTGGAAATCAGTGCTTATAGTCTTCGGCCATAATTAACTGGACAAATAATTCGGATTATCGGTTTATAGTGCCGACGCAGTTCCGAATTCCCAGTTGGTTTAAATCTCAGAAATAGGGCCGCGCATTTCCTTTAACACACATTTTATGTTTTTTTGTACCGGAAAGGTCAGGGGCAATCCGGGTTTTGGGCTGTTGTCTGCTCCGTGGCGAACGTTGGCGTTCGGGATTGCGGTCTATCTGACTTCTCTCGCTGGCGCGTCGGCACAAGGTTCGTTGAACCCTGTGGTGCTTCAAACCGGCGGCGGTCAGCCATTGATTTCAGCGCAGGAAAATCTGCAACTCAACGGCCCCGTTTCGCCGATGCTGTATTTTGATTTCGGTTTCTTTACCGAAGAGGATGTTGTTCCTGAAGAATTTCTCGATGCGTTCACGGTGACGATTCAGGACGCGTCGTTGACTACGGCGGTATTGCTGACGGTGGACGCGGGCGGAACGATCTGGTCGCCGTTTACGCCCGGTGCGGTGCTGCTCAACGCGGGAGATGTGGCGCGGTCGCCGCTGATTCCGCCGTCCATGACGCCGATTCTGGAACGCGGGATTGCCTTCTCGGTTCAGTTGCCTGTGCCGACTCAATTTACAGGACCTTCCATCACGATCTTCTTCGATCTGTTCGACAATCAAAATGCGCAATCGTCATTGGCCTGGTATCGCAATCCTCGTCTCGACAATGTCCCTGAGCCGGGCAGTGCGGCGCTGTTTTTGTCCGGTTTGTTGTTAATCGCAATCAGAAGGAAACGACGTCATGAGTTGGTTCGCCCGTAGTGTCCGCTTCGTTATTCTGGGAATTTTTCTACAGGGAAATCTTTTGACGTGCCCCGCGCAAACGCGGTCCTTCACGTGGAATGATGTCACGCTCGAACTTGCCGACGTTACCGCTGACACGGCGGTTTATTTTACGTCCATGCGTTTGAATCGCGCGTTGAACGTCTGGAATGTGGAAGTCGCCATCAGCAACAAGTCACAGCGGGTCATCACCGGACCAATCGTTCTGTTGGTGGATGGCTTCACGGGAACGACAGGACTTCAGGGGCAAGATGGAACAACGCACGACAGCAAGAGGTTCGTTGATGTCAGTGGAACTTTGTCCGGAAACAGTTTTGCACCGGGGCAAATAACATCGACGCGGACGTTGACGTTAGGTTTTGGAACAGGCACGCCGGTGTTGGCGACTCGTGTTTATGCGGCAGCGCCGGTGGCGGAAGCAGCCTTGGCATTGACGCGGACGCTGGATGAAGCGGGACGACCGTTGCCGGCGGTGGAAATGGAAATTGTCGGCCCGACCGGAACAACTGCGCGACAGACCGATCCGGATTCTGGCGTCGCTTCATTCGGTCAAGCACCGGGGATGCACACGATCAAGTTCAACCGCGCCGGTTATCTGCCGGTGTGGCGGAAACAGAATCTTTCGCTGCAACAAACGGCAATTGTCCCGAATCCGCGTCTGGTGAAACGCGCCAGCGAATCCGCGTCGTTGACTCCTTTGCAAACTGCGGTTGTCAGCAATGCGACCGGCAGCATTCAACTTTCCGTTCCTGCGGGCGCAGTCGGCCAGAATGCGCCGCTGACATTGACGCCGTTGACCGGGCAGGATTTACCGGCGTTTTTGCCGTTAGGCTGGAGTCCGCTGCGGGCATTCTGGCTGGAAACATCAGCGCCATTACAACAACCGATTTCCGCCGCCTTACGTCCGTTAGCTTCAATCGCGAATAACGAGACGGCAGCATTAGTGCGATGGGACGAAGGCAGTTTGGATTGGTTGGTAGTGCAAACCGTTCTCGGAGCTGGCACGAATGCGCTCAACGTCACGCTCGCTACGACGGGCGCTTACGCATTGGTGGTCGGCGACGCCGGCGAAACTGCTCCGCCTGCGCCGCAAGTCGGAGAGCCGTTGCCCGGCAGCAGTGTCGGGGCAATTTCACTCGATGGTCTTACTGCGACCGGAACGGTGACGCCGCCGGCGAGTCCGGCGAGCACGGTGCCTGAGTTGGTGACCGGCGGGGCCAATGTGGTATTGCAACATGGAACGCAGCGATTGCCGAGCGGTTATCTGTTGCGCGGTGAAGTCACGGAAACCTATCTGCTCTCTGACGGCAGCCTGCGGCTCACGCCGCAATACGAACATTTCATTGTGGGGTATCAGCGGCCCGGCGATCAGAATCCATTTACGCTGCACGCAAGTTTTCCGATGCGCCCCGTGTTGCTGTTCGGTCCGGAGCAATTGGATTCCGCGACAGTGCGGGTTGATGTTCTTCCGGAAACTCCCTTTGAAGGACAGGTGCTCGATGAAACGGGCGGTCAAATTGCGAGCAGCGGAGTGCGCGTTCTCGCTGGCGCGGGTCGCTTGAATGCGCCGAGCGCGCTGCGATTGCGACGATTGGACGCGACGGTGTTTGCGAATCTCGTTGGTGTTGGTCACAGCGTCATCGCGGCATTTGATTTAACGGTGGATCGTTCGACGGTTGACGCCGGGCTGGCCACGCAATTGACCGGCGCGCCGACTAATCGGCTCTTCGTCCTTGCTCGCATTTTGAGTGACACCGGTTTTTATGGGTTGCAACCGATTGAACGTCTGCAAAGCGATGCTGGCGGAAACTTGCAGAGTCTTGAGCCAGCCAGTGGTGAACGGTTGCCAGGCTTACGCGGTTCAGGACAATTCGTGTTAGTCGAAGTTGCGAGTCCGCAAGGATTGATCAGCGGCGTGGCGCGAGATGGTCACGGTGCGACGCGCGCGGGATTGCCGGTGCGTCTGACAGGTTTGCCGTGGCTCACGTTGACGGATGAGAAGGGGCAGTTTCAACTCGTCAGTCCGGTGGGGAATTGGGATCTCGGGGTGACTGATCCGGCGACCGGTGATACGGGATTCGCAGAGATTCAACTCACGAATGTCACAACCGGACTGGTTCAGAATCTTGAAGCCGTTCCCAGCGGACCGCGCGTTGTTAAGATCACTCCGTCACACAAAGCCGAACGCGTTCCGCGAGTTGGCAGCGTGGTTATCGAGTTTAACGAAGCAGTCCACCCGGGAACCATCAGCGGAAATACAGTTCAGTTGTTGCGCACCAATGAAACGGTTGTTCCGGCGGCGGTGACATTGAATCTGCGAAACACGATTGTGACGCTCAGTCCGACAACGGAACTCGATCCCAATACGACGTATTACGTTCGACTCGCATCTCCCATTACGGATCCGACCGGTTTGCCGTTGGAAGGGCAAAATCAGTTTTCGTTTACGACCGTGCCGTTGAGCGTACGTGATCCGGCGGCGCAATTGATCATTTACGAACCGGGCGCGACCAATGTGCCGGCGGAAGTTCTTGCGCAGATTCCTGCTTATGAACCGGGCGAAGATCCGTTTGCGATTGTGGTTCGCGGCACGCCCGGAACAGCGGACCCCGAAGTGCCGGTGATTCTGGTGAACGAAAGCACCGGCGAAACAGCCACGGTGTTAAGTCGTCCGGACGGCAGTTTTGCGAGTGTCATCAGCGGGACGGAAGAACATTTCGTCAGCGCGACATTTGTCAATCTGAACGGCACGCGCGTTTATGTGCCGGTGAGCCGACAGGAGTTTGATAACGGATTCGTCGGCTTGTATCCGCAAGGCGGAATTCTCGAAGCAGAGAGCGATGGCGGGCCGGTGAAGATTTACATCGAGCCGCACGCAATTACGACCAAAGCCAAAGTGCGCATCAAGGTTCCGACGGCTGCGGAATTGGCGCAGTTGTTGGGCGACACTGTGCCGGAGAGCGCGGCGATGCTCGCCAAACCGTTGATTTTCGAAGGGGAAACGCAACCGATGCAGGGGCCGATTCGTGCGAGCTTTACGGTGGATCTGGCTGCGGCAGGTTATCCGACGAACGCGAATCCGCTCGAAGCGGCGATTGCGCTGGTGCAGGTCACGGAGACGGATGGAATCAAAGCGTTCGAAGTGCTGGATCAATTGCAGTTCACGCCGAGCACCGACGAAGCCGCGCCACTGAAACGCAGCGGCCCGGTGAAGATGAACAGCGGCGAGCAGTTGTATTATGGGGTTGCGAATTCGGTCATCGGTCTGGTGCCGCAGGCGGGCATTGCGAACAATGTTTTCCGATACGCGTTGATGCCGATTCTGGTGGGCGGAAATCCGATTGTGGTCAAGGGACGCGCGATTCAGTCGCTCGAATTTCCGCAGCTCAATAATCCGTTTCGCGTGAACGATCCGTTGTTGCGAGGCTTCAAATTTGAGCAACTCGGTTCGGCGTTCAAACCGTTGGAACTGGCAGGTCAGGGAGTGGACGCCGTGAATAATATCAACAATTATCTTACCGACCTGCTCGAAGGCCGACCACTGAGCGGCGCGTTTATTTCGCTTCAGAATTATCTGGCTCCCGCTGTGGCCGGTCATCTTCGCCCCGGGATGGTTTATGCCACATCGGACCACGAAGGAAATTTCCTGATGGTGGCGCCGACAACGCCGTGGTTGGAATTGCAGCCGAACGATTTTTATCTCGTGATGGCGACGCATCCGCGCTTCCGCGAGAAGCTGAGCGAAACGCTGTTTGCGTTGCAGGACATGAGCATCGCGGGTGTGGCGTTCAAGAATTTCGTATTTCGCGAGCCGTTACCAGTGCAAGTACCGCCGACGGTGAACGTGGCTCATGCGCCGCCTTATCCGGCCGCCGGTGAACCGGTGGAATTGCAGGTGAATGCTTCGCAAGGCTTCCAGGGAAATCCGACGGTCAATGTGTTCGTGGAACAGGTTTTCCCGGCAGACGAAGCGTTGAGCGGAGTCACGATTTCCAACGTGGTCGTCACGTCGGAAGGTAATCGCACGCGCTGGAGCGGACAGATTCAAGCGACTAACACGATTCGCCGCGCGATGTTGCGGGTGTCGGTAATCGGGACGAGTGGCGAGCCGAAGGTGATGCATTATCCCATCAGTTTTACCGGTGCGCCGACGCGGACTGATGACGGTGTGATTCCACCTTCCGACCCGACGGAAACGAGAGGGCCGTCAGTAACCGCGAGTTTTCCGGTGGACGGCGGAGTGGTGGATGCGGGCGGCAAAATCGTTTTGACCTTTAACGAGCCGATTGATCGTCGCGTGGAATCGGATGTGTCGGGAATCATTTTGAATCCGGCGGCGGCGGGCGTGTTGCCGGCGGTGCGGTTGAGTGCGGACCAAACAGTGTTGACGATTCAATACTCGGGCTTGAAGCCGGACACGGAATATTCACTCACGCTCCTCGGCGCGTCGGTGATGGATTTGAACGGTAACCCGTTGGATCAACGACCGAGCACAACTGAGCCTGATGCGTTCACGATGAATTTCCGGACGCCGCCACTGACGCGATATGAACTGCCGGGAATGGTGAATGGCGTGGGCTCGGCGATTCACGGGGCGCGGTTGTATGCATTGGATCATACGACGCCGCCGATGTTGCGCACGTATGACATTTCCAATCCGAGCCGCCCGGTGTTGTTGAGCAGTGTGCGTGTGGGTGGCACGCCGCGCGACCTCGTCGTGTTGCCGGATTATCGCTACAAATTGAATCTTCATCAGCCGGCGCGGACGAACGATCTCGTTGCTGTGGTGGGCGGGGATCTCGATGCGATTATTGACGACCTGGACAGCGTGATTGTGAAAGGCCAATACCTGCGCGTGTTCGAAATGGCTGACCCGCGTAATCCGGTTGAGATCGCGTCGCCTATCCTGACCTATCGCGTGTCATCGGTTGTGCCGAAGGTGCGTTGGAATCCGCCCTATCTGGTTTATCAGGAATACGGGCAGGACATGCAGCAGATCGTTTATGTGAATTTGCAGGAACTGCTCATCGGCTGGCATGCGTTACCCGGAGAACGCGACGCGTTTCCGGCTGACGGTCATGAAGGCACTGATGCTGACGGGAATGGCGATTACACAAGTCCCGGTGATTCATATCCGCTCCCGCAGCGGCGTCCGGCGGAATTCTACGGCAAGAGACAGAGCTACATTATCTCGGGTTCGACGCAGAAGATTCTGGATTTCTCGGTCAGTGGCGGAACGCTCGGCGTCACGTTGACCGGTGGCTACGGTCGAACTCAGGGCGGCGGCGTTAACACCGGCAATCCCGTATTTCCGCAGTATCGCACGATGGCGTTTAACGGCATCGATATTGGCGCAGGCGCGGTGGATTTCGCTTCGGGAGATTATCCGGGCCGCGTCACGATTATTGATGGATTGCCGGTGGAACACGAGGGGCAGCTCTACACGCCGCTTGCGGCGTTGGTGTCGCTTTCGCCGGACCGATTGGGGCGACATCGGTTGGTGGTGCTGGATATTTCGTTGCCGGAATCGCCGGCGTTGATTGGCGACATTACGTTCCCGGAGGAAATCATTGGAACGGGATTACGTTCGCTGCATCTGGCGGAGAATGGACTGCTGGAACTCAAGACGTCGAGCTCGGTTTTCTATCTGGATTCCCGATTGCTTTCACGGACGAACGCACCGGTCGGACAATTGCATCCGGCCATCGTCGGCGCGTTGCCGGATGGCGGCGGTCGGATGCGCAGTGTGGCGAGTTCACCGGCAGGATTGCATGGTCTCGCGGAGGGCGGTCGCAATGAAGTCGTTCAGTTCGCGCCAACGTTGAGCTTTGTCAATTTTCCGCTGCAGAGCCAGATCGTTGACCCGCGTGATTGGCTGCAGAATGAAACGGAAATAAACGCGTTGTTCGCACAGATGCAACGCGCGGAACATCTCGTGCCGGCGCGCGTGCGGACCGATCACCTCGGGCACACATCGGACCTGACCCCGCCGAAATCGGAACTGCATTATTACGTTCTGGTGGAAGCTCCGGGTGGAGCGGGAGAGAAGATTCAACTAGGAATGGAATCGTTGTCGCCTGCGGGTTGGCCGCTGCCGAACCAAGGAGTGGGTTTTGCGCCAGTGCGCGCAGTGGATGCGCGGACGTTGGAAGCGTTGGGGATTCAACCGCGTTCTGAGTGTGATGCGGCGGTGCGACCATTGACGGCGTATCGGTTGAGTAACGATCCACGCAGCCCGAATTACAATCGCTATCTGTCGCGACCGTTCGTGGTGATTTATGAAAGCGTGAGTCAGGCAGAGTTGGCTTTGTTACAACTGACGGCGGATCGCGAGGTGATGTGGAGCAGCGCCCGGATGCGGGCGTTTATCGAGCCGACAGAGCAGAACAATCCGGCCATCGGTGCGTTTGCGGCGCGAGTGGATATGCCGCGTGGAGTTATTTTCCCGATGGGTGGTGTCGTTGCGAATACGTTGGATGTTTCCTACATCATGGGCCCGAACCCGCCGCCGCCCGGTGGCGATGTGCGGGCGCCGGGCACGTTTGGATCGGTCAGCGCGCATAGCGGCGAAATTCGCACGGAAGCGTCGGACCTGACGTTGCCGAGTCCGCGAATGGGTATTTCCATCGAGCGCACGATTGGCGGACAGGATAATTACGACGGGCCATACGGATTGGGTTGGGACTTCAATTACAATCAGCGTATTACCGAGCTGCGGCCGGAATTATTTCCACAGGGCTTCAAGATGCCACTGGTGGCGCGTGGCACGTTGACTGACAGCGTGGTGGGTAACAGCAAGGATTTGCTTTTTCACACGGGGGCCGGACGCATGGTGTTGTTCCAATGGAAAGGCAACACGATGCCGTCAGAATATTCCGCCGATCCGTTGGTGCAGGAGTTGAATTATGAAGATGTGGTGGCGGATTATTTCCTGCCGGAGCCGGGCGTGTTCGATTTGTTGGTGAAGTTTAAAGACGGGAAATACGAACGGTTGACACCGGATGGGATGCGTTATCGCTACGCGGCGAATGGGCGATTGGAGACTATCATCGATCGCTTCCCGGCAAATCGGCATGAACTCGAATACGAATTTCACGGTTGGTTGCGGCGGATTGACGATCGGTCGGTTACGGATGATCGGTATGTGGAGTTCGGATATTACCGGCGTGCAACCGATGCCGACTTTGTGGCCGGACTCGATGAACGAAGTGAGAATCCGCATCTCATCGGAAAGATCTGTCGTTTGCGCGACTTCACCGGGCGCGATGTGTTGTATTTCTACGACGAGCAAGGGCTGTTGATTCGCCGCGAAGGTGTGAAAGTGGATGGTGAGAACGGTGGCTTTGCGGGACGCAATCAGACGCATTACGAATATCGGGATTGCCGATTTGTCGGTGTGTCAGTTGGACCGAACAAAGTGCCGTTGATGGCAGTGGCGACGCAGCCGGGGCTGACTGGCGCTCCGGTTTCGACTGGAGTCAATGGAGTTGGCGGGAGCACCGGCACGGATATTCCGGCGAATAATCTTGCCCGCACGTTGGAGAATCTGAGGACGCAAATGTCGCAAGCGGATGGACGGGTGACGGAATTCACGTTCAATAAATTCGGTCATCCGACGACGACACGAATTACCGGGCCGGGCATTACGCCGGCGGTGGTGGCGCAGGAATTCAACGAGCACGGTCAACCGTTGGTGATTCAGTATCCCGAAGGCCGGGTGCATCGGATGGAATATGATTCAACGAATCCGATTTTCCGGTCACGCGGTAATTTACTTTCGCTGACGGTGGAAGCCGGACCGCGCGGTGGCGAAGACTACACTGAAACGTATTCTTACAGTCCGTTCTACAATCTGCCGGAAGGCCCGCAACGTGATGCAAATGGTTTTGTGCATCAATACATGTTGCGCGCGGATAAACGCGCGGTGGAACGCATTGAGCATGACGCCGCCGGAACGGAGACGATGGCGCATAACGCAAACGGGCAATTGACTCAGCGCACGGACGTCAACGGCATCGAGCAGAGTTTCAGTTTCAACGCCGCCACCGGTTATCTCGATACATCGAAGCGCGGCAATCACACAACCGGTTACGGATACAGCGGTGTGGCCGGACGCCTGGGGCAGGCGGCACTGGTGACGCCTCCGCGCGGTGCGGCGACGACGATTGCGTATAACGCGAATCTGCAACCGGTGAACCTCACTCGTGGTGGGAGCGTGCAACGGATGGCGTACGACGGACAAGGACGTCGCACGTTGCACGTGGAGGAATTGGGCGATGGGAAGAAGCGCGAAACGCGTTTGACGATTAACGAACTCGGGTTCGTGGAGAAACGCGAAGTGAACGGCATCGAAGTCAACGGTGCGGAAACGACATTGAGTTTCGAATACCAACCGGACGAAGTGTTTCGCGTTAAGGAAGTACATCATCCGGGTGGGAGCGTGCAGAAGTTTACTTACGACGCACTCGGGAATGCGCGCACGATGGAGCTGGAAGGTTATCTGGAGGAATACGTAGCGGATCGCCACGGTAATATGCTCTCGGTGAAAAAAGGCGGAGAGATTGTGAGCACGCGCGACTACGACGGTCTCGACCGACCAAAACTCGAAACCATCAAGACCGGGACGAGCGATTATCTGACAGAACGGACGTATTTCGCCGGTGGACAATTGAAATCGCTGAAAATCACCGACCCCGTTTATGGCATCCTGGGAGAACAGGTGGTTAATGAGATTGATGCATTGGGTCGAGCGTTGAGGGTGACCAGGCATGGTGATGTTGTGCCGAGTCGCACTGATGTAACCGTGCACGGCGTGCGGCAACGGACGATGACCGGACCGCGACAGACAGTGACGGAAGAATGGACGAGTGCCGGTTATCCATCGCGATATGCGGATGCGATCGTCAATGCCACGATTACGACGGACGGCAACGGCAACATTGAGCGAGTGGTGCGTGCGGAAGACGGCGCGACGTATGAAGATAAATTCACCTACGACCCTCTCGATCATCGCGACAGCATGTCAGACAGCTTCGGTTTGATTGCGGAGTTCACGCCACGAGCCGATGGCCGAAATCAGCAAATCAAAAATGCGCGTAACAACATCACGACGATGGATCACAGTGCTTTGGGTGAAGTGTTGCTGCGAAGACGCAATGACGGTATGGAATTCCGCTTCCGTCATGACGAGCAACGCCAGTTGACCTACACGGGCGATGCAGACCGCGGTTTCAATTACGATTACGACAACCTGTTCCGCCAGACGCAACGCACGTTGCGAAACGGGGCCGAAATTACAACCGACGCTTTCGATCCGCGTAATCAACCGACGCAAATCACGTTGCCGGGCGGCGCGATGACGATGACGTCCGATTTGCAGACGCGCGTGAAGACCAGCCGCGTCGAGTTCAGCGGCACGACGTATGAGACGACGACGGATTACGATGCGTTGGATCGCGTGCGCGTGGTGACGTATGAACAAACAGCAAGCGCGGAGAACACAGCGCGCTATGCCTACGACAAAGCCGGACCGTTGCGTGGAGCGGAGTTTTCCGAAGACGGCGTGTCGTTCTCCGTGGCCTACAACTATCGCAATGATCAACTTCGCGATCGCGTGACCTATCCGTCCGGTTACGTGGTGAACCTGCTGCGTGATAACGCCGGGCGATTGACGGGGATTTCCGGCACGATTGAAAGCATCGTGACCGTGGACGAATGGCAGGGCAATCGGCAACCCAAACAGGTGAACTTCGGCGGGGTGTTGCGGCTCAACAATATGTTCGATCAGCGTGGGCGCGTTACTGCATCGCGTTATATGCGCACACCGGGCAACGCGTTGCAGGCGGAGATGCGGTATCAGTACGACGGCGTGAATAATGTCGAGATGCGGCAATTCCTTCATCGCGCCGGTAAGACGGACAATTTCTCGTATGACAACGGTGAACGCCTGTCGCGCGCGCAGGTCGGAGGAATTCCGTTCGCAAATCAAAGCGATGTAAGCCGGTTTCTGTATCAACGTACTTACAATTATCACGCGACCGGTCGGGATTATCTGTTGAACGCGCCGTTAGTGAGCGTGGGTGGAGATTTGCCGGTGTTTGCGGCGTCCTGGTCCGGGCATGATGGCTTCCTGTTGCCAACAACGGTTGGAGGCACTGCGCGGCAAGCCGATTTAATGGGACGCGTGGCACAGGCACAGTTATGGGTGCGACCAGTTGGCAGCGCAGCACCAGTGCCAGTAAATGCGACACTGCAACATAACGGGCTTGGGCAATTGGTGAAGGTCGAGCGCGCAGACGGCGTGACGATTGAAAACTTTTATCAGCCAGACGGATTACGTTATGCGCGCAAGGTGACGCAGAGCGGTGGCGTCGTGGATTATCGGCATTTTGTTTACGACGACGCGGGCCGGTTGTTGGAGGAGTTTGATCGCACCGATGCTGAACCGCAGTTGGTGGGGCGTTATTTCTACATGGATTCGGATGCGCCGGTGGCAGCGGATTTTCCAGACAACACCGGCACGCTGCACCGGCATTACTTCGTGCGTGATAACCAGAAGTCGATCGTTGCCGTGGCGGACCGATTCGGCGTGGTAGAAGAACGGGTTTGGTACGATCCGTTCGGTCAACCGGTGATTGAACCGCGCGACACGGTCGCGCCAGTGATTAAACGCGTTATTGGCGGCGAAGGCGGCACATTGTTGATCGAGATGTCCGAACCGGTGAGCGCGATTGTGTTCGACCTCGGTATCCAGGCGGGGATTCGGCGGTTGACACAATCGTTCAACGGATTGGTCACGCAACCGGCGGGGCAGTCCGAGTTGCCGGAAGTTGTGCCGGGCTTTGCGCCGCACACGGTCAGTGTGTTCACGCCGGAAGCACCGGTGACCAATGCGATTGATGTGACGTTGTCGCCGGGCCGGTTGACGGATGATTGGGATAATCATGTGTTGGAACAGACGGTGAGTCTGAATACGACGAGCGTTGTCGCGGGCACGGTCTATTACACGGCTCCGGGAAATCTGAATACCGACGGCGGCACGGTGGCGCGTAGCACCGTGGGATCGCCGTTCCTGTTCCACGGGCAATACTTCGACTATGAGACCGGCCTGATTTATCTGCGGGCACGTTTCTACGATCCCTATTCGGCGATGTTCTTGCAGCCGGATCCGTTGGGGTATGAGGACAGTGTTAATTTGTATGCGGGTTTGGCGAATAACCCAACAAGCAGGCGGGATCCCACGGGATTGAATGTATGGGAAGATTTGAAAGAAAAGGGGGAAAGTTGGCGCGAGAAGGTAGCGAGTGCAATCTCGATCGACGGGGTTGCGGGGTGGACGGCGCTTAAGCAATCGCCAGGGGCAGCTTGGAATTTGGCTAACGATAATGCGGCGGTGAACTCGGATGCTTGGAGCTACGGGAAGAATCTCTTCACGGATTCGAATTTTGCGAAAGGTGTTGGTGGATTCATAACCGCCGCAAGCACGCGAATGGGAGGCTTGCACCCAACGGTTGCGAAGGCATTGAGTCCGGGAATTTTTGCCAGGCCGCTGTCCGCACTTGGAAAGACGTTCGGGAACGTGGCAACAGGCGCAGGTTTATATTTTGCGGGGAAAGGCATGCTGGAGGGATTTGCGGATATCAATAGGGGGAATGTAGGAAAGGGTGTGAATGATTTAACTGCCAATACAGTTACCTTCGGACTCGGAGCGGCTAATGCCTACGGCGGTTTGACAAGTGCTTCGTGGGCGGGGAATGGCTGGGCCGCCGCTGGTTCTTGGGCGGCTTCGGGTGTAGCGATCGTCGCCGGATTGTCGATTACTTTGGCAAACGATTCCATCAACAAGGCGCTTGAAGGGAAAGAAACATGGATTGACTGGACGTGGCGAAGGGTAAGTGGCCAAAGGGACACGCCGCGTTATGACTTCAGACCCCTGTTGGGATTGAGTGATCGGGAAATAGATGAACTCTATGATCCGGAAAAACAAGCCGCCCGGTGGAAAGCTTATTATGCGAGCCCTCAGTATCAGGAGAACCTCAAGCAATTGAGGCAGGATATCGAAGACTATAACCGACGTTTCGTCGAGACGCCGGACTTTGGAGATTAACCACCAGCCAGCCGAGAACACATGAAACGATTTCTCATTCGGACTTGGACCATCTTGGTGTCATTCGCTTTCTCCTGCCAGTTAGACGCGGCTCTCACCACCCTCGAATACCGCGTCAATGGCACGGGCTTGCAGGTCACGCCGGCGGCGGTGGCGGTGCCGAAGGGGATTGCCGGGTCGGTCATGATTACGCTGACGGGCGGTGAAGCGACGCAGGAATTGGCGCAGGGCGCGTATGTGGAAGCGTTCTTGCGTGGACCGAGTTTTCCGGAGCCGCGACGCTTGGTCGGGCCGGTGAATCAGGCGTTGCTGTTTCCGCCGCTGAATCTCGTGGGCGATTATCAATTGGATTCAATCCGATTGGTGGATGCGACAACGGGAGCAACGCGGATGGAAGGATCGCCGAATATTGTGCCGGTGCGGGTGTTCGATGAAGTGTTGGTGTCGCGCGTGACGTCGCGACCGTTGACGTATGACGAGATCGTAGAGAAAGGGATTTACATTGATGAATCCAACTTCCGCGTTGTGGAATTTGAAGCGGCGTTTGTGCTGGATGGACAGACGATTCCGGTGCGGTTTCCTGTCGTGTCGCCGAAGTTCAAGGAGTCCATTGAGTTGATTCCGGCGGCGGAGCTGGAAGAAAAACTGGCGCAGGCGACGATACTCAATCAGCAGATTGGCGCGACGGTGGATCTGCCACCGGAGTTTGAAACGGCGCAACTCAACATCGAGATTCAAGGCATCAATTTTCAGGTGGTGGATCCGGAAGAAGAGGAGTCGCTCGGATTGCGGGTGCCACCAATTCCGGCGCTGATGGTGATCCCTGGAAACATCGGTTATCTGAATCAGTTTTTCAGCGTGCAGATTTTCACGGAGAATGGTGCCCCGCGTGGTTCCGGGCTGAGTGTTTACAATATTTCCGCGCGATTGAAATTGCCGCCCGGGCCGGATCGGGTTCCGGCGACGGATTATGCGAATCCCGGCGACGATCCGTTGCGGTTGGCGCGAATTGGTCCAGATAAACTCATTCAACCGGTGCAGGCGATTGTGCAGCCCGGGCCGGACGGCGAACTGGGAACGGCGGATGACAATCCGCGCTTGCAGCCGGGTCAATCGGGGCGCGCGGAATTTCTGGTCGAAGGCCTGCAGGAAGGCTTGCACGTAATGGACCTCGATCTTGAGGCTGACATGGACGGATTGGCGGCCGGGCCGGTGAAGGTGAAAGGCAAAGCAGCGGGTTCGGTGCTGGTGCGCAATCCGCGGTTCTCCATGGCGTTTTCGCATCCGCGCACAGTGCGCGTCGGCGAGGTTTATGAAGCGAGTGTGACCATTCTCAATACCGGCATTACTCCGGCGAATCTGGTGCAGGTGACGTTGAATCGAAATTCCATCAGCGGCGCGCGGTTGGAGGATGAGACGCAACAGACGGTTGAGTTGGGAACGATTCTTCCGGGACAGACAGCGACGGCGACTTACAAATTGCGATCGCTCCGAACGGGGGCGGTGAGTTTTTCGAATCTTACGACGAGCGATGACAGCGTGGTGGGACGATTCCGCCTGAGCATCGGTGTGGATGAACGCGGTGTGGTGTTGTCACCGGATACGATTGCGATGCCGTCGCAGGTGAATTCATTACCGCCGGAGTTGTTGATGGCGGCGAATCGGGTGTTGGGTCAGGCGCTCAGTGTGGCAACGGCGGCACAATTGCCTGCCGGTGTGACCCGCGTGGGGCGCAGCACGGTGACGCGACGAGTGCTGGATTTGGCCGAGGCG
>CALAYC010000110.1 GCA_937894935.1 uncultured Verrucomicrobiota bacterium | reverse complement strand
GTGCTGAAGGGCGAATAGCCCTGCTGCGAGTTAGGACACCGAAATACGCCGCTTGCCGTATTGAACACCGCCTCGTGCGCCGTGCGACCGCGCACATCATACGCATCGCGTCCTTCACCGTAATAAATGTTGTAGCGCGCCGTGTTCAGCGCGTGTTCGACGACGCGTTGCAGCAGCGAAATCTTCGCATCCTGTTCACCCATGAGAACGTGACCGAGTTGATGCGCCACCGCGAGCGCGCGACACGACCGAATCGTATCCACGAACAGCGAGTGCGGCCCGTTGAAGCTGTGAATGAAGCCCGTACCGTCCGCGAGTTTCGTCCAGCGCGACGCCTGCACTGCGCCGCTCACCTTGAGCGCAATCTCGTAAAAGTTTTGCTCCTCGTCGTTCTGCGGAATTTTCCCTTCGCGCATCAGGCGCAGCAGATTGCCGTAAGTAGAAACGTTGTTGAACCCGTGATCATGCACGCCGACGTGCGACACGTGCGACGCCATGAATTTCACCGTGCCGCGCTTCCCGATTTCCAGAAATCGCTCGTCGCCCATCGCATCGAATTGCAACAGCGCCGAACCATACTGAAAGCCCTGCGTCCATTCGGTCCAACCGCGCGACGTGTATTTTCCTTTCACGGTGAACACCGGCGTCCCCTGGTCCGGCTTCCAGGTTTTCTCAATGCTCAGAATTTTCTGCGCCGACAATTCGAACACGCGTTCGATCTGCGGAACAAGTTTTTGCGGGGTGAGTTTGGAATCAATGCGAATGGGCATGTAATTGTGATGTGTGAATGGTGAATAGAATCAGCGTTTACACAATATTCGATAATCAGTGGCTGGAGCGTTCTTACAAAAGTCGTCAGCTCGATCAATCATTCGTGCCAACCGACCTCCGATCGCCTGCCATTGTGCATCAAGTTCATAATGTTCGGCTGCGTTGAGATAACTACAGTCCAGCGCCTCATCCAACCAGGATTGTGTTCCATCGTTTCGTCAATTTTGTGAATAAAAGACAGTTTATACCGGCGGCGCGCCTCGGCTTCCGCCAACCTGGCTTTAACCGCTCGTGACGAACGCCGGATTTGATCCGTCTACGCATATCTCTCCTCCCGAGGAAACAACTGACTGCGCTGATAAATCACCTGCGCCGCTTCTCGCGCCTCTCTGTAAACTCGCAAATCCCGAAATGATCGTGCGACTTCCGTGCTCATAACCCTTCACCCTTCACCCTTCACCCTTCAAAGCCTTCGCAGATGAAATCCACCATCTACGTTAATCACTTCCCCGGTACTGAATGGAAACGCGTCGCTTGCGATGGCAGCTACGGCGCGACCGATGTCTTCCGGCGTGCCCCAACGTTGAATCGGCGTCAGTCCTTCTGCGATGAGTTTGTCATACCTTTCTTTCACCGCACCGGTCATGTCAGTAGCGATGATGCCTGGCCGGATTTCATAAACGTTGATGCCGAACTCCGCGAGTCGCGCTGCAAACAACGGCGTCAGCATCGAAAGCGCTGCTTTGCTCACGCAATAATCGCCACGATTTACTGAAGCAGTATAAGCGGAAATGGATGAAACGGTGATAATCTTGGGAGCGTAGCCACCGACGTGAGGAGGTGGATTTGCGCGGGACTTCGATTCCGCCTCGTCACCTCGGCGGCTACGTTGCTCAATCATCCACTTCGCGGCGAGTTGCGTCAGAAAATACGGTCCTTTGACATTGATCGAAATAAGCCTATCGAAACTCTCCTCATTCGCCTCCAGAATGTCTGCCCGCACGTTCGGCGCAACGCCTGCGTTATTCACCAACAAATCCAACCGAGCGAATTTTTCTCGCGTGAACGAAATCAATTTCTGTCGATCCGCCCCCAGCGAAATGTCCGCCTGACAGATTTCAGCATTGATCACTTTTCCGTCCGACTTTGCCACCACCACACAATCCGCCGCCGTCTGCCGTGCGGCAGTTTCATTCCCGGCGTAATTGATCACCAGATCATAGCCGAGCTTGGCCAATTCCAATGCGATACCTCGGCCGATGCCACGCGACGCACCGGTGATCAGAGCAACTGGATTCATTGCCGTGAAGATAAGTTTTTTGCGTCCCGGCAAAAGCGCAAATTCTGGCGATTCACAGCAGTATCATGCGTCGCTTACACTCGAGACCGATTTTCCCGAGGTTTTCGTCAGAAAAACTTTACGACTTGCGCCGTAGCCATCGCAGCACTTCCAATAGTTTGGGCGGTTGCCCCGTGCGGAGAATTCCGATGCGAAAAACTTTTCCCGCCATCCATAACGTGAATCCCGCCGTCGCAATCAGCAATACGGTCGTACCGATGATGTCCACCCACGGCGGATCGGCCATCACGCGATTCATCATGATAAACGGCGTGTAGAACGGAATCCACGAGAGCGTGCGCGCGACCAGACCATTTGGATCTTTCGGAATGAACGTCATCGTCATCAACGGCACGATCATCACCATGCTGATAACCGCCATGTAGCTCTGCGATTCCTTCAACGTGTTGCAAACACTGCCCAGCGCAAGAATTGAAGCGGCGTAAATAAAAAATCCGAAGATAAAATAAATCACGAACATCGGGATAAGATTCGACGACTGCACCACCTGCAGTAACTGGCCAGGCACCGCTGACGTCGTCCCCGCTTTCCACGTGAGTATCACCACCATCGCCACAATCCACGAACTCACCATCGTTAACCCCACCGCCGCGATACCGAATAATTTCCCCATCATTAATTCACCCGGCGTCACCGACGACAACAAGACTTCGATAATGCGATTGGATTTTTCCTCAATGATGTTCGTAAGCAACATCTGCGCGATGGCGAAAATGGAAATCCATAGCAGATAAACAAACGCACTCGGCGCCCATTGTCTGATGACGTCCACGCTTTGGACCGCTTCCTGCCCGGCTTCTTTTTTCGGGTTCAAACTCGCAATCGGCGCGTAAGTCTGCTCCACCTCACGAATCACCCGCGCATCGAGTCCGCGCGCCGCATACTCGCGTTGCCGAATCTCTGCATTGACCGCCAGCTCAACTTCCTCCCGCAACTGCGTATCCGCGAGATTTCCGGACCAATACTCGATGCCATTGGCGGAACCACTACGTTTCGCGCCCGGTCGCACCACCTGCTTGTCAATGTCTGCCGGAATCAGAATCGCCGCCGTTAGCGACACGGATTGCCCGTCCACCTTCACACGTTTCTCGCCGCGTAGATACGGTCGCAATTGTTCAGCAATCGTTTCCAACGGCGCTTCGATATTCACGTTGGACGGCAATGTCGCTTGCAGAAAATCCCGGCGCGGCACTTTGAATGGCGGTGAACCAGAGCGCAAATGTAGTCGCAACTTTTCGAGAAAACCCGCTTCACCCATTTCTTTAAACTCATCGAACGAAGGCGGCGTGAATTTTCCGACGTCACCGGCCGCCGTGGAATTCCGCCGCGCATAATCCTGCAGTTCGTTATACAGCCGGCGTTGATAGCCGGATTCGATTTTGTTTTCGATGACCGTACCGAGCGATTTCGATTGGTCCACCAAGACGTAATAACGCGTCGGCGTGCCTTTCTTCTGCAACCAGATCGGCACTTGAATCGTCGCAAAAATAATCATTGGCACGACCAACATGCCGAGCCAGAAACCTTTGGTTTTGGCGTTCTCGACGTATTCGCGCCACGCAACGAGAAATGCGTATTTCATCGGAATGACGCCTCCTTCGCCTCCGGTCCGACCAGGCGCACGAAGACTTCATGCAATGTCGGATCGGTTTGATTGAAACTCCGCAACCGTATGCCGCGCGAAAAACAGACCTGCAAAATCTCCTGCGGATCGGCATTCTCGCGCAACTCCAGTTCCCAATGTTTGCTCGCGCTCGTCGTTGCGTGACCGTTACTGGCGGGCGATTCACTGACCGCCACGACATCGTTCAACTCCTGCAACGGCGCGATGTCATCTTCGGTTTCAATGCGCACGCGGCGCGGAATCGTTCGCTTCGCATCCGCAATCGTTCCGTCAAAAATCTTTCGACCCCGCGCCAACAACAGAATGCGATTGCACAACCGTTCTGCGTGTTGCATGACGTGAGTGGAAAACAGCACCGTGCGCCCGCGTTTCGCCATATCACGGATGATATCCTCCATCACCTGCTGATTCACCGGATCGAGCCCGGAAAACGGTTCGTCGAGAATGACAAACTCCGGATCGTGTGCAATCGCTGCGAGCACTTGAACTTTTTGTCCCATCCCTTTGGAAAGTGCTTCAGTCGGACTATTGGCAAAATCTTTCAATCCATAACGCTCCAGCAGCTCGAACGCGCGTCGTTTCGCCACCCTGCGACTCATCCCTTTCAACGTCGCGAAGTAGGCGATCACCGCCCAGCATTTCATTTTTTTGTAGAGCCCCTTTTCTTCCGGCAGATAACCGATGCGATGTCGCACTTTCAGCGCCGACGATTCGCCCAACACCCTGATGCTTCCGCTCGTGGGTTTGATGATTTCGAGAATCATCCGAATCGTCGTGGTTTTCCCCGCACCATTCGGCCCGAGAAAACCGTAGATGGAACCTTGCGGCAGCGTGAAACTCACGTCCTCCACCGCGCGAAAGTCCCCAAAGCGCTTGGTGACCTGACACAGTTCCAGCGGTGCGGCGATTTGCGAAGAGCCGTTCATTTGATGATTGAGGAAACGCTAGTCAAACCGGACACCGATGGCGAGCGCAAGTCAGGTCGTACATTTTCTTCACCACTGAATCGAAACTGGCCCCCTCACTCTTCAGCAATGGCCTCACTTGGAACTCGGCGACATCATCGTGCGATTCATCTTGAGCGCCATCCGTTGGGTATTCATGGCTTTCGTTCGAAACTCAGCAAACTTTTTAACTTCCTCCGGCGAGAGATACGCGCTCGATTGATTCGCGACACGTTCGTAAATGCCATCCAGCAATTGAAGATTTCTCTCGGCAGCAGCCTCGGACGCGATATTGCGAAAGTTCAGAATCGCCAGCGTTTGATAATCTTGCGGCAATCCGGCATTCGCCAACGTCTGTTGCGTTTCCGCCAACATCGCGTCATAAATCTGACGCGCCTTGGCGTCTATGTCCGCAGCTTCGCCCGTCAACATTCCCTTGAACTGTTCCGCAGTAAAGTTGCTCGCGAGGCGGCGCGTGTATTCCTGATATTGCTCCAACCCTTCCGGTCCGAGCAACGCCTGCACCTTCTCCAACATCGCCGCTTCCTGGCCGGCAAAAATCGGCTCCATCTGCGCCAACGTCAGATTGTCGCGCAACGCCGCCGTGACGTGATCAATATTATCCATCACATTATCCGCGAGTAATTGATTGAACTCCTCGCGCTGTTCGTCTGATAAATTCAACTTCTTCGTAAGATCTTTATAAATCTGCCCCATGCCCATCTTCTGTTGATCGCGAATCATCTGCCACATGGCCGGATCAGCTTTAATCCCACTCAACGCACTCGGGCCATTGGTGCGCGCAACTTCATTCGCCAGATCAGCGCGTAATCGCGCAACTTCACCGCGCAAGCGCAGCAATTCCAGCGATGGTGAATTATCCACCACCGGCGCGGGCGCAGGTTTAGCCGCCAGACTGGCCAAACGCTCGTTTTCGGCGACCAGATTTTCGTTCTCGGTTGTTTGCTTCTGCAGCGCTACCGTTACTTCTTCCAATCTGGTTTGCGTGCGTTTCAACATCACACAAGGAATCGCAACACCCGCCACCACGACCGCGGCGATGACGCTGAATTTCAGTTTTGCCATGCTCATAATTTCTAACAGAGTTAAGGTTGTTCCCGCTCCCGCTGCCGCACTGGCCAGCGCAAATGATGATGCCGTCACCGCGAGTCCGACCGGCGCCGCCACCACTGCATTCGCCGATAAAACCGTCGCCAACGCTGCGCCCGAAAGTGTGACGCCGCGCACTTTCAGCAGCGCGTGTAACTTATCCAATGCGCGGTCCACGCGTTTGCGCGCTGCTTCTTCGTTACTGCCCAACGCCGCGCCGACCGACCGGAAATCCTGTTGTTCGAAATACCGCAGCAATATCGCCGCGCGATCTTCCGGACTGAGTTCGTTTACCGCTTCGTCGAGCACCGGCGTCAGCGCCGCGAGGTTCGCTTCGGAATGATCTTGAAGTTCGCTCATTGCCACCGCCTGCCTTTCTCGCGCCAACCGCCGTCGTTCGGTACGCAGGGCTTTGCTGGCGACAAAACACGTGTGCCGATGCAGCCATCCGCCCAGCAACACTTCGCCGCGCAACGTCCGCGCCAGTCGCGCGAGATCGGCAAACACCGTTTGCGTCACGTCTTCCGCGAGATGGGAATCGCCGTTGACCAATCGAACCGCCGCGGAATACACGAGATTGACGTAGCGACCGACGAGTTCGCGAAAAGCCGTTTCCGATCCGGAGGCGACATAGTCCGCGAGCAATTGTTGGCTTTCAGTCATCATTTAACACCAGTAAAGACCCGCCACCGGACAAAAGCGGACAAAAAAGTCCGACAATTTTTGTACTGGCCACGAAACGGACCGAACGACGAAAAGTCGCTGAATGCGATGATGCTGAAATGAATGTGCGGATAAAATCCCGTCAGGCGGATGCAGGAGCAGCTTTATGGTCCGGCGCAGCAGGCGGTGTCGGCGGCGGTTCGTGAGATTGGAAACTCTTCCACATGTTCAACGGCAGCGAACCGAGAACGATGAGCGCCACCTGACTGCCGACAAACAGCATGAGCCATTTGAAACCGGAATCCATGAAACCATACGCATGCAATCCGATGCCCAGCATGTTCGTGCCGAACCACGACCATGCGGTGATGACGTTGCCAAAAATCGCGAGGTTCATCAGCCCGCGCTCTTTCACCAGACCGCCCCAGCGCGCATGCAAAATGAGCGCGCACCAGATCACAATCAGCAACGCGCCGTTTTCTTTCGGATCCCAACCCCAGAAGCGTCCCCACGATTGATCCGCCCAGATACCGCCGAGCACTGTGCCGGTGAAACTGAATAACGTCGCAAAGCAAATGATGGCGTAAACCATCTTCGTCAGCGCGCTGCCCAGGTTGAAATCTTTCCGCGCGGTCAGCACCGGCGTGAACACGCCCAGAATCACATACGCCATCGCCAACACACCGGCGACAAACGTCGCCGAATACCCGAGCGTCACCACGACCACATGCGTCGCGAGCCAGAAATTGGTGTCCAACACCGCTTGCATCATCCGCATCGTGTCCCCGCCTAACGCCAGATTATGCGCAATCAACAACGTGATAAATCCCGCCAGACCCGCCATCGCACTACCGAGGCCGACCTTGTAAATCCGTTCCAAAATCAATCCCAACACGCAGGTGCCCCAGCCGATGAAAATTGCCGACGAATAAAGATTCGTCACCGGCGGACGACCTTCCAACGCCATGCGGAAAATCAATCCAGCCGTATGAACGACAAAAGCCAACGCGATCAGATAAAACGCCGAACGTCGCAACGATTCTGAAACCGCAAGCCACGAGCCGATCGTCAGCAACGCTCCTCCCGCCAATACAAACGCAAAGACATAGATGATCGTCGCATGCAAAAACAGTTTCACACGATTGAAGTAAAATTCGGCGCGACCTTTCCCCGCTTCTTTCGAAAAATCTTTCGCCAACCAATTTTTGTATCCGACCACGGCACTGTTGAATTCCGCCGCGTCATTTTCCACATACGCTTTGGCCATTCGCGCATAAAACGTCACTGCCGGAGGAATCTGCTGATCACGAATCGCCGCCAGCAAACTCGCGCCGACATTCGACCACGCATCCCGATCCTGCTCGGGATGCGGCGGCGGCACGATGCGTGGATACGAACGATTCGCCGCTGTTTCAATCTTCTGCGCAATCGCCATGAATTTATCCAACGCCTCGCGATCAGCCTCGCCACCGGTCCGTTGCGCGCGCATCGCCGCAACGCCCGCCGGCAACGTCGCCTGATAATCCGCCAGCAATTGCACAAAATTCGTCGTGCCTTCCGGCTGAATACTGTTCTTGAGCCGCTGATAAATGTTGATGGCATTGGCAAGCTTGATCACCTGTTGCTGATACGGCGTGCGTTGCGCGGATTCGATCTGCGACGCCGTGCTTGCCTGCGTAAAAATTTCTTCCACCAACGGGCGCAGGTCATTGTAGGTGTAATAACGCAACCCGGATTTTTCGATTCCTTTCTCGCCCAGCTTGAGTTCGCTGATGAGGTCCGGATGATGAATCAGAAAGGCATTCCGCGTATCGGCCACTTCCGGTTTAAAGCAAACTTCCAACAGCCATTCGGTCGAACGCAGCTTCTTCGGATGTCGCCAGAATTGCCAGCCCGGCACCATTTCGAGCGGCAAATCGCCCGTGCTGCGAATCTGCAGCAAGGAATTCCGCGCTACTGAATCCAGCGGTTGCACCCGGCCTTCCAGCAATGCCGGAAACCGACCGAACTCCGCGGTGCGCATTTCGCCGTCCGCCTTCGGCTTCAGCACGAAAAACATTTCCGTGAGAAACAGCGCGAGAAACAACCAGGGAAGAATTTTTAAAAAGCGTTTCATGATTTTTTCCGGCTCGTTGCAAATCGCACCAAATGCACCAGGAACTGCCAACTCATGCCGAACGCCACAATCACGCAGGCGAAATACGGCGTCAACCAACTCGGATTATCCACCACCTGCAGAACTGTCCCCTTCTCGTCCTCCTGGTCGAAGTTGGATTGGAAAAATGTTTTCCCTTCATAACGCAACGGTTCGTTCATACGAATCGTCACTTCGCGATCTTCGCCTGTGTCCGGACGAATAATGCGCACGCGGCTGGAATAATTTTTGGCAATCTCCGTCCCCGGATAACGATCAAACCGAAAATCCTCCAGATGCAAATAGAACGGTTTGTAGTACCGCTCAGGCCGTAAATCCAAAGTCAGATGGCGCCCCGCGACCGTGAGTGTTTGCGGTCGCGCCAGATGACCGGACAATAAAATTTTCTGCGTTGTCCCCTGCGGTTGCACCAACTCGACCAGCACCGACGGAATATCACGAAAGTTCATCCGCGTTTCCTTCGGCAAACTGCGCCACCAGATCGGCACGCCCACGGCATTCTCTGCTTCAACCAGCTTGAATCCGTCGCCCGCCTTCGTCGCGAGCATGGAATTCAAATGATACTCCAGCACTCGAACTTTGAACGGCAACTCAGGTTCTTCCAACGTCGCTCCATCTTTCAGCAGCGCCGCCGGTATCGCGACGACTTTATCTGAATCCGCATCGGTCGTGTCCACAATGGCCAGTTCCCAGCGCCCGTTTGATTCCGAATAATTCTTCGCCGTGCCCTCACGAATTCGCATGTAACTTTCCACCGAAAACACATCCGTGGCGAACTGCCCCGCCAACAACAGCACCACGCCCAGGTGAATCAACACGATGCCGAAATATTTCCAGCCTTTGCGGTAATAACGCAGATGCGCAGCGAATAAATTGATCAGCAACAACCCGCCGACAAAGTACGCCCCGGGAAAAATCGGCACGCGAAGTTCCGTGCCGGGCAGATTCGCATAAATGAACCAACTGCGGAAAAACTGATCCTGCGCCTGATACAACCCCAACTTCACCTGCGCCAGGGTTCCCCAGAACACCAGAATCAGGCCCAACGCCAGAAGCACCACCGCCAGTTTGACGGACGAAAAGAAATAATAGAGGCGTGTGAGCATGTCAGTATTTCACTCCCTTGACGAACGTGACGAAATTCTCTTTGTGCGCGGCGACCAGTTCCGGGTCACCCATCATTTTGTAATACCACGTGCGTCCGTCGCGCACCACCTGCGCGCCTAACGTCGTCGCCGCCTGCTCCGTCGCGGTGTCCGTACCACTCAGTTCGATGTAAATCGCTGTACCGCCCGCGACATCAATTTCCTGAATGTTCTTCCTCAAGTCCGCCTCGCTCCATGAACCGTGTCCCAACTGCGCGCGCCACCGATTGATATTCGGCAACAATCCACCACCGTCGCCTGCCGACATACTCACGTTCACGGTCGCCTGCTGCTTGTTCTCGCCTTCGATGAAAAACTTCGCGAACAGAAATTGTCCGCCATCAATTTCTTTCCAGCCGCTCGGCACAGTCCAGGTCGGACCGCCTTCACGCGGTCGCGGGGGACGTTGCGTCGTGACCGCGCCCGGCATGGAAGCACCGGGCATTGCTCCACGCGCAATCGGCGGATGGCCTGCGGGCAATTCGGTCGCGGGAGCTGCCTCTATTTTTACGGTCTTCAGGAATTCAACAAACTTCGGCTTCTGCGCCGTCACGAGTTCGTCGTCGCCTTGCAATTTGTAAAACCAGCTCGTGTCGCCGAGATGCGCCATCGCCGTCACAATCCGGATTGTCTTTCCCGCTGGAGACGGACCGGCGATTTCAAACATTTTTCCGGGTTCACCCCCGATGTCCACCGCAGTAAGTTCTTTCTCTGCATCGCCGTCGGCCAGTTCGCTCAAACCAACCTGCTGCCGCCACATATTGACGATGAGAGCCTCGCGGCCCGCCATCCCGGGCAACGGCGTGATGGCAACGTGTGCCGTCTGCTCATTCGCGCCGGTAATCATGAAACCCGCCACGCGCATATCGCCTGCTCCGGCTTCGCGCCAACCTTCCGGCGTGGTGTAACTCACTTTGGGGGTCGCGCGCATCCGATGCGGATTCTCGCCATGCGCGTGGGCGTGACCGTCGCCCGGTCCGTGATCATGACCGTCATCCGCCGAGTGGCCTGAGGGTAAGTTCAACTGGGGCCGCTCCTTGGGAACGTGATACACTTTAATTTTCTCAGTCGCGCCAGCGGTAAGGCAAACGACCAACGCAGTCACGGCACCGAGCCGCACTCCGGAGCTTCCCACCAGACGACGATTAAAAGTCATCTTCATCTTCTACTTTTTTTAAGTGATTACAGCAAGCTGTCCCTTGCATTACATTGTTCCATTCTTGCGAGTAGCTCATTAGCTGCTGCGCTTGCGACCCCCCGCCCAACACGACACGGAACCATTTTTCCATCCAGGTCTCTCACTTATTGCGGTTGAGCCGCGCCGCTGAATTCGTTAACTCTGAGACCCGATTCGTCGCAAGATTATCAATCATGACTGAACTTTTCGGTAAATTTCATCTGCTGCTCCTACACCTGCCTATCGGTTTTCTGTTGCTATTGGCTGCGCTTGAATGGATGGCCTTGCGCCCCGGCGGGAAAGAATTAGCCGCGGCGAACCGCTTCATCCTCCTGCTTCTCATCCCCGTTACGATCGCCAGCGTCATCTGCGGCTGGTTGCTCGCCGCGAGCGGCGGTTACGATGCTCAAACACTGTTCTGGCATCGCTGGCTCGGCACGGCCATCGCCGTCGCGGTGATTGCTTTATGGATCGTTCGGCAACGCGGCTGGATGACCGTCTATCGCCGCAGTTTGGTTCTCACGCTGATTTTGCTGATGGTAGCCAGCCATTTCGGCGGAACTCTTACACACGGCAGTGATTTCCTCGCGTGGCCGAAAACGCGCACCAAAACACCGATCGCCGGAACAACCGTCGCGATTGGCGATCACCCGGTTTATGAAACGGTGATTCAACCCATCTTCACGGAATACTGCGTCAGTTGTCATGGCGAGACGAAGTCTAAAGGTGGATTGCGCATGGACACTGTCGAGCATTTACGCAAAGGCGGCGATTCCGGGTCGCTTTTTGATCCGCCGGTTGCGGAACAAAGTTTATTGGGCAATCGCCTGCGCTTGCCGGAGGATGATGACGACCACATGCCGCCCGCCGGTAAACCGCAACTCACCGAAGCCGAAATGACCATCGTCATCTGGTGGCTCAACTCCGGGTCGCCCACTGATCAAACCACGCTCAACCATCTCAATCCGCCAACCGAAGTGTTAGCGGCGATTCAAACCACGCGCGGCATCGCCCCGGCCGCCCGGAACGCGAATTGATTGTTCGCCGAACGGCTTCTGCTTATTTTCTGCCGCGCGTATGCTGCATAGCGAATTGATTCCCGCTGAGGAGACGAATTCCAAACATCTGCTCATCATGTTGCACGGTCTGGGCGATAGCATCGAAGGCTATCGTTGGCTGCCCGAGGCGTTGCGCCTGCCGTGGCTCAATTACCTGCTCGTGAACGCGCCGGATGAATATTACGGCGGTTTTTCGTGGTTCGATATTGATGGCGACATCGTCGGCACCGTCAAACGCAGTCGCCAACAGCTCTTCGAATTACTCGACGCGCAACGCGCACACGGCTTTCCCACGGAACAAACCACTCTCGGCGGATTTTCGCAGGGCTGTCTGATGACGCTCGATGCGGGATTACATTATCCGCATCGTTTCGCCGGCTTGATTGGAATCAGCGGCTGGATTTGCGATGCCGAAAATGTTCTTCGCAATCTGACGCCGCTGGCAAAGCAACAACGCTTTCTCGTCACACATGGAACGCATGACCCCATCGTGCCGTTCGAGGCGACCAAGAGACAGATTCAAGCCGCTCGAGCCGCTGGACTGAACATCGCGTGGCATGAATTCATTAAACCGCACACGATTGCTGGTGAAGAAGAATTACGCGTGATTCGCGAGTTCCTGAAAGAAGGCGCAGGGAAAAAGTAACTCAGCGCGTTCGTCGCACGACCGCGAGACCTTTCAACAAATCCACCGCTCGCGCGAGCGCCGGATCGCGCAACAACGGTTTCTGTGATTCAATGTCTATCGGCGGAAGATTCCCCGCATCGAACGGAACGCCGCTGCGATGAGCACGGACCAAATCTGCTTCACTCGGACGCGAACGACGCGCGACTTGATTTGTCGCAGCGACGTTATTTGTACCGTTACTGATCACCACATACGGATCGCGCAGATAGGCGCGTTCATCCGCTAACGAAACGTTCACCTGAATATCCGGTCGCACGACGCCGATGGGTTTCGTTTCTTCCGAACCGACAACGCGCACCGGCGTCGCCGCCACGCGCAAGCGTTGACCAGACGTCAGCGGAAATTCTTTGGCCATTACCGCTGCGCCGCGGGTGGCGTTTCCGAGGATCAACGCACTACCAGCCGCACGCATCACCTCTGCCAGCGCCTCCGCCGCGCCCATGGTTTCACCGTTCACCACCACCACCACAGGCCAATTGAACGCATCAGTTTTCAGCGACGATTTTACGACGCCTTCGCCCCAATCGAGCAAACCGCGTTCAGAAGCGATAAACAAATCTGCTACCGCCGCAGCCGCCGCATAATCGTCTCCGTTAGCGAATCGCAAATCCAACACCAACCCGTGCAACTGATTCGTGGCATCAAGCGTTTCACAGAAGATGCGCACTTCTTCCGCCAGTTTTCCGGCTACGCGCTCAGCTCGCACATAAGCGACATTTCCTTCGAGCAACAGGCTTTTGGCAATGCCCGAACCGGCAGCGTTCGTACGGTCGCTCGCAAACCAAGCGCGGTCGCGTAATCCCTGGAGCAAACCATCCAGCGCATGGCGATCCAGTTCCGCGTCAGTGATGCCGGGCAAATTCGTCCGCAGAATCTCACGCACCTGTTGATAATCCGGCGTGGTCGTTTCGGAATTCGCCTGAACCAATCCGACTCCGTCAATCAGGCACGCGATTAAAAGCCAGTATTTCATCATGGCTCAAACTCCACCGCGAGCTGCGGTCCCGGCAAGAAAACTTTTTTTGCACTCGGGACAAACGCCGTGCGTGAGCGACGCCTGCGAATGCGTGGTGATGTATTTATCAATCTGCTCCCAGTACCCTTCGTCGTTGCGCACTTTCTTGCACCACGCGCAGAGCGGCAGTAGTCCGGACAACGTCTCCACCTGATTGCTGAGTTGTTTGGTTTTGCGCAATGTTGCCAAGGCATCCGCGCAACCACCCAACAGAAGCGACAACAGGCTGAACGCGACTTCCTGCGCTGGCGCGGGTTCGCGATGCAACGTGCCGCAAAACATTCCGACCGCCTGATTGGAAAGCGACAAACCGTGCAACAAACCCGGCTCGCCCTCGCTTGTTCCCGATCCGAACATCACCGGATTCCCACGGCGCAATGCCAACGCGAAGCGACCGTTTTTAATCTGCTCATCCACGAGGCGTTGTAGGTTCGCGCATTCGCCTTCCGGAGTGGCCAGAGTGAGAATGAATCCCATGTCGCTCGGATTCACGAGCCAGAAGCCCATGGACCGAAACAGATTCAAGCCGGA
>CALAYC010000109.1 GCA_937894935.1 uncultured Verrucomicrobiota bacterium | reverse complement strand
GCTGTAAACCAACACGCCGCCGGGTTTCAGTCGCGCCGCCGCATCGTACAACAACTCGAGCTGCGTTTCGCGCAAACGCGTAATTTCCTCCGGCTGAATCCGCCAGCGCAAATCCACGCGTCGCCGCAACACGCCGGTGTTGGAACAGGGCGCGTCCACCAGAACGCGATCAAACGCCGCCGGTCGCGAGCCAAGAATGGCGGTGCTTTCCACTCCCGTTACGCGCAGGCGCTGGCAGTTTTCGACCACCATTTTCAACCGCTCGGGCACGTTGTCATGCGCGACGATGCGGCCGCTGTTGTTCATCCTCTGCGCGATGTAAGTTGTCTTCCCGCCCGGTGCAGCGCAGAGATCGAGCACGGCTTCGCCCGGCTGCGGGTCCAGCTCGCGCACCGCCAGCAGCGTGCTGGGGTCTTGGACATAGAACCAACCTTTTTGAAAGCTTTCGAGCGTTGCGAGGGAAGGATGCGACTTCAGGTGGAAGACCAATCCTTCGCCGGTCCAGTCGCGACTGAAGAAATCGTATTCCACCCCTTCATCGCGCCAAAACGTGAGCAGATCGCCGATCTCCTGAATCCGTTCCGGGACGCCGCGCCGCACCCGGCGTTCGTCCGGCTTCGCCGCGGGTTGGCCAAAGTTCAGCGCGTTGACCCGCGCAAAAGTCTTGGGCGGAGTGTTGTTCAACTCCAGAAGTTGCCGTGCGGCGTCCGCGCCGAACTGCTGTTGCCATCGCGTTACCAGCCATTCCGGATGCGAAAAGCCGAGCGCCGGATTCGAGGACTTAATTTCTGCGAGTTGGCGGCGCGTTTCGTCTTTCTCGCGAATGTAACCGCGCAACACGGCATTGATGAAGCCAGCTTGCGCGCCGTAACCCGCGCGTTTCGTTTGCTCGACGGTCTCATGCACCGCCGCGTGATCGGGAATGCGGTCGAGCCAGAAAATCTGATACAGGCCAAGGCGCAATAAATCCTGCAATCCGCCTTTTTGTTTGCGGCCCTGCGTTTTGCGATCAATCAACCAATCGAGCGTCATCTCCCACCGAACCACGCCGAAAACGAGTTCCTGCGCGAGCCCGCGATCCGCTGGCGACAACTGAGCGGGCGTTAACGAGCGTTCCAGCAAGGTTTCCGTAAACTCTTCGCTGTCACGGCGTCGCCCGAGGACGCGCGCCGCAATTTCTCTTGGATTTTGACCGTTCACTTCGTTTAATGGTGGCAAGTGGAAAATGCTGAAGCGAGGAAGAACGTTTTAATATGAGAGAAGAATTTGAGAAGCTGGCGGCAGCGGGAAAAATTGAAGGGCGTCAGGTGGACGCCCTGGTTCACTTGACCGACAGCGGTTTTTGTTCGCATCGCAGTTGGGGCTTCGGCCGCATCAAGACGGTGGACACGGTTTTCGCGCGCTTCACCATAGACTTCACCGGTAAACCCGGTCACACCATGGATCTTTCCTTCGCGGCGGATTCCCTCAAGCCGATTCCGAAGGACCACATTCTCGCGCGTAAGTTCGTTGATCTCGAAGGATTGCAGAAAATCGCTGCGCTGCATCATCTCGATCTCATCAAAATTGTCCTCAATAGCTACGACGGCAAAGCGACGCTGGATCAAATCCAGCAGGTGCTCGTGCCGGACGTGATTCGGGACGATTGGAAAAAATGGTGGGAAACTGCCAAGCAGGAAATGAAGAAGGACGGTCACTTCGTCGTACCGACGAAGAAGTCCGAACCGATCGTTTATCAGGCGCAGGAAACCTCTTTACAGAATCGGCTCTTGGCGGATTTTCGCGCGGCCAAAGGCCTGAAAGCCAAAGTCGCCATTGCGTCCGAAATCGTCAAAAGCGCCGCCGATCTCACGGACAAAGAAGCCGCTGCGAAAGAAGTCGTCGCCAGCCTCAACGCCGATATTCCGTCGCACGTGCGCACGCAAACTGCCGTTGCGCTCGAAGCGATTTTCGCGCGTGACGACGTTGCGGCGATTGCAAATCTGACTCCCGCTCCGGACGAAATTACCGCAGCTCAGCTTTGGAAACAGGACGGCGTGAAATTCGGCGCAGTTATGGAAGCAATTCCCGCCGCGAAGCATCGCCGCACGCTCGAATCCTTCAAGGAAGCTGAGCCGGAGCGCTGGAGCGAAACCTTGCGCACAGCGCTGAACATGGTTCCCGCGAAACTGTGCAAAGAATTTGCGAGCATTTTGGCACACAACGGCAAGCTCGACGAACTCAAGGAAACACTCGCCCGCCTCATCAGCCAACACGCCGCCAGCAGCGAATTGCTCCTCTGGCTCGGCAAAGAACGCAGCGATGATTTCGCCGACATCCTCGGCCCTGAAGTCTTTCGCGCGATGCTTACGGCGATGGAGCGCGATCAGTTCAATGAAAAGCGTTCGAATCGCCTGCGCGATTTCATGCTCGCAGACCACGAATTGATTGCCGACCTTACCGGCTCGGCGGACATCGAAGTCGTCAAAGACCTCACGCGGGCGTTGCAATTCTCTCCCGTGTTCGAGGACATGGACAAACGCTCGCTCCTCGCGCGAATCGTCAAACGTCATCCGTCCGTGCAATCGCTCATCACCGGCGACCAGAGCAGCAAGCAGGATTCCGCTATCTACGTTTCCTGGGAAAGTCTCGAACGCCGCAAAGCCGAATACACGGAGCTGGTGCAGAAGAAAATTCCCGCGAACTCGAAGGAAATTGCGATTGCCCGCAGCTACGGCGACTTGCGCGAGAACCACGAATACAAGTCCGCCAAGGAAATGCAGAAAGTGCTCATGCGGCGCAAAGAAGAACTGGAAGCCCAGCTCAGTCGCGCGCGTGGCACGGATTTCAGCAATCCGCGCACGGACGTCGTCAGCATCGGCACGGTGGTTCACGCCACCGATTTGAATACGCAAAAATCTGAAGTGTTCACCGTGCTCGGCGCGTGGGATTTCGACGCGGAAAAAGGCATCATCAGCTATCTCACGCCAATCGGACAGGCTTTACTCAACCGCAAAGTCGGTGATGAAGTGGAAGCTGAAGTGGACGGCGCGAAGCATCGTCATCGCATCGAAAAAATCGAAGCCTACATTCCGCCCACACGGGAAGTTCCTGCCGAACCCACCGCGCCCGCCGAACCTCAGGCGTAAATCGCCAATTCGATTTCGCCAACATCTGCGTTTTCCAAATTCAGTTTCGAGAAAGCCGTGACAAAAACGTCACGGCTTTCTCAGTTATTGGACTCAATGCTGTTTTGGTTCTCCCGGCAAAAACGGATAATCCGTGTATCCCTCCGGTCCGGGCGCGTAGAAGGTTGATGGATCCGGTGAATTCAAAGGCGCGTTGCGTCGGAATCGTTCCGGCAAATCCGGATTGGCAATAAACGGCACTCCGAAAGCAACCGCGTCCGCTTCACCAGCAGCAAGAACCTGATTGGCGGTTTCCAGCGTGAACTTCTCGTTAGCAATATAAGTCCTGCCGAAAGCGGCTTTCAGTTGTGGACCGATTCGATTTTCTCCCAACGATTCGCGCACCGCCAGGAATGCAATTTTGCGCCGGCCCAATTCCCGCGCCACATAGCTGAAGGTCTGTAACGGCTGAGAATCGCCCATGTCATGAGCATCGCCTCGCGGCGCGAGATGCATTCCCACCCGATCCGCGCCCCAGACGGAAACCACGGCATCGGTCACCTCCAACATCAATCGCGCACGATTTTCCACCGGACCGCCATAGTCATCCGTGCGTTTGTTGGTTTTGTCCTGCAGAAATTGATCGAGCAGATATCCGTTCGCGCCATGAATCTCCACGCCGTCAAAGCCCGCGCGTTGAGCGTTCTCCGCGGCAGTCCGATAAGCGGCGACAATTCCCGGAAGTTCATCGCGTCGCAACGCACGTGGAGTAACAAAAGGTTTCTCCGGTCGAACCAGACTCACATGTCCGGCTGGCCGAATGGCACTCGGAGCCACCGGCGTTTCCCCGTTCAGAAACATCGGATCCGAAATTCGTCCCACGTGCCAGAGTTGTAGCAGAATTATTCCACCGGCTTCGTGAACAGCGTCAGTCACGAGCTTCCAACCGGCCACCTGTTGCTCCGACCAGATACCCGGCGTTCGGGCATAGCCCACGCCCATCGGCGTCACAGATGTCGCTTCGGAAAGAATCAAACCGGCGGAAGCGCGTTGCCGGTAATATTCGGCCATGAGCGTATTGGGAATTCGTTCGTCACCCGCCCGAGCGCGCGTTAATGGCGCCATGATGATTCGATTCCTCAGTTCCCATGGGCCGATGCGAATCGGATCAAACAACGTTGGCGCAGCCGTGTGCGGCTGAGTTTTTGCAGATTCAGTCAGTTTCGTTGTCATAGTAGTGTTTCTTTGTCGCTTCAGTTTTCAACGGAAGGTGCGGGATTGAACGGCACGTTCGCCGCCGGACCGATCGCTTTCACGCCATCCGTCGCAGACAGTTCGGTGTCGGATTCATGAACCCGCACACGACTGCCGAGCCAGATGCTGAGTCCTCCCGCTGCCACAGAAAACCAGCCGAGCCAGTGAAAATTCACCAGGCGCCCGGAAGGCGCGGTAGTAACCACCCAACCCGCCAGCCCGGAAGCCAAACCCATTGCAAAATCCCGAGCGCATCCGCTCAGACTCATGAACGCGCCCCGTCGCCACGCGGGAACTGCCAGCGTCATAATCGCCTGCCCCGGCACAAAGCGACCGCTCGCGAATACAAAAAAAGCACCGCTTGAAACCAACACGGCCCACACCGGTAACGGCCCGGAATTGGCAATGAACAAAATAACCAGACTCGCGATGACCACGAGGATGGCAAACGTGCGCCGCCGTCCCCACCGATCAGCCAACCGACCAATGCGCGGCGCCGTAAAGACCGTCAGCGCACCTCCAGTCAGATAAACGAGAAACAAATCGTGCTCGGGCAACCCGACATTGTTCACGAGGTACGGTGAAAGCAATGGAATGATTGTGAAATGTCCCAGCACCGCCGCCACCATGAATAACAGCGCCCGACCGGCATTCGCATCGCGCAACAACTCAAAAAATGCTCCCTTGGAACGGCTATGCTCCAAATGACCTCGAAGCGACGGCAACCTGCGATACGCCACAATCCACATCACGCTGGCGATTCCCACGAGTAGGAAGAACGGCGTTTCCCAACGAAACATCTGCGCCAGTTGCAATCCAAACGGCACTCCGAGCGCTGCCGCCGCCGAGAACGCTGTCATAATAATCCCCACGCCCGCAGCCCGTCGTTCCGCCGGAATAACGTCACCCACAATCGCCATCACCAGTGAAACCGCCAAACCTCCGAACGCCCCACTGACCGCCCGCGCCACCAGCAACGTCGTCGCATTTTGCGCCAACGCACACATCAACGTTCCCACGATGAACCCCGCATACGTCATCAACAACAGCCGCCGCCGGTCAAACCGATCGATAAACGGTGCCGCCAACAATCCAATCGCTCCGGAACTGATCGTGTAAGCCGCCACAAATGCCGAAAACGGTCCCGGACCAATATTCATCTCCCGCATCAATTGCGGTCCTAACGGCATCATGATCATGAAATCCATGATGTGCGTGAATTGCACCGCCGCTAACAGCAGGAGGAGCGATCGCTCTGATAGTTTTTTCATCTAGTTTAAAAAATTCCGTGCCGATTCAATCCTGGGTTCATTCCGGCGGCGCTATTTGTCCATTCGGTCAATTATTTTGCCGGAAAATCCCAAGCGCCTAATGTATCGCTCTGAATACCCGTTACGCCGTCGCAACCGCCGGGTTGCGCGCGCCGATGATTGCCATCACCGTCGGTGCAAGGTTTCGCAGCACTTCGACATCGTTTTCGATTCTCGCCCGAAGCATCGCTCCCAACACGTAGGAGTACACCTGCTCTGCCAATCGTTTTGCGTCGCCAGATGGCAGCGAACGGTCTCGTTGCGCCTCGGCAATCGCCGTCTCAACGTACTTCATTCCGCGCGCAATCAGTTCTTCCGCCTTCGCGCGAATCCGGTCATCTTGCGTTGCAATTTCGCCACCGATACTCCCGTAAGGACATCCGCAGACATGGCCGTATTTACGGGCTTTTTCTTTCTGTCGCTCGTAGGTGCTTTCACACCACTTCGTCAACCGTTCGAGCGGTGGCACTTGAGCGGAAAACAACCGATCCAGTTCCGGCCGGCGTTGATTCCAATGTTCTTCATAAGCAGCCACCACCAATTCCGCTTTGCTGCCGAAGTAATGATAAAAACTGCCTTTGTTGACGTCCGCGCGTGCGCAGATTTGATCCACGCTGACCCCGCCATAGCTGTGGTCCCAGATCATCTGGAAGGCAACCTCCAGCAACTTCTCTCTGACATGACTCGTGCGCCCCATTACTGTTTATTTTTCTGAACTGCCACGGAGACTCGCGTTAGTCCCCGCACTTAATGACCGCACGCTGGATGAGCTTGACCGGTCGGTCAAATAATTTTTCTGAACCCTCTTCTAGAATACTTTATGAAATCGCGCCGGATACGCTGAATACAGCGGCAAAATGACCGCTCCGAAGATTTTGAAGATTTTACCGACTCCAGAACCGCAACGGACTTTCTTACTGCGCCGCCAAAACGTGATCAGCAACGGAACACGTCGGCAAAGCGCTCACGTTGCCCAACGTGTATTGGCCGCCACCGGGACACGGTGGAATCGCGTTGTTGGGAAAATAAGCTGCAAGATCCGCCTGCGTGGGAGTGGAGTTAGCCGGTCGCTGATTTTCCACCGCCCACTGAATTTTCGCTTCAGCCAGTTGCCGCAATTGCGCAATGCAAGTCGGTGCCGTTGCCGCCTGAGATTGTTGTTGCGCTTGCGCGACCGCCTGTGCCTGAGCCTCCTGGACTTGGGCTTGCGCCTGTTGCACCTGAGCCTGGGCCTGCCGCGCCTGAGATTGCGCGGCCTGCGCCTGTTGCGTGAGCTGCGTTTTTTCCGCCGTCAACTGCCGCACCTGATTGCGCAGTCGCAACAGTTCTTCCTGACCGGATTTAAGGCGCGCCAGTTCTTCGGGCGCGACCTGATTCTGTTTCAACTGCTCAATCTCCGCCGGGAGCGACTCCAACTCGCGCACTTGGGTGCGAAGCTGTTCCAGTTCGGTCGCTTTGGTGCGATTAGCGTTGTAAAAGAAGCCGGCAGCGACCGCCGACGCCAGAAACAAAAGCCAGGGTAAAACAGTTTTCATGCATTTAAAAACGGACACCAA
>CALAYC010000108.1 GCA_937894935.1 uncultured Verrucomicrobiota bacterium | reverse complement strand
ATTGACGCGACGGCGACACCCGGAACGTTTCTCGCGATGCTGCGCGCCGTGGATACCAATCGCTTTGAATCGTTCACCTTCACGCTGGTTGCGGGCGAGGGCGCAACGGACAACTCGAAGTTCACGATTCAGGGCAATCAATTACTTGCCGGACCAGGCTTTCCCACCGCAGCAAATCAAACACTCTACATCCGCGTGCGCGCGACTGATTCAGTTGGTTTGTTCGCCGAACAGATTTTCACGCTGAAAACCAAAGCGCCCAATCGCAACGTGGTCATCAACGAGATTCACTACAATCCTGACCACAATCCGATCCGCGAAGAGTTCATCGAGTTGTACAACCCGAGCAATGCGCCGGTGAATCTTTCGTTGTGGCGCTTGCGCGACGCCGTGGATTACGTCTTTCCCAACGGCACGACGATTCCCGCCGGAGGTTACCTCGTCATCGCTTCTGATCCCGCCACCATCCAATCGCGTTACGGCGTTACAGCGCTCGGCCCGTGGTCGGGCAATCTGAGTAGCGATGGCGAACGGATTACGTTGCGCGATCCGTCCGACAATATTGTGGATGAAGTCACTTACAACGTGGAATTTCCCTGGCCGATCGCTGCGGATGGCAACGGTCCTTCGATGGAATTGATAAACCCCGCGCTCGACAATGATCTCGGCAGTTCATGGGCCAGTCCGTTAAATCCCGCGGTGCCGTCGCCGGGCGCACAAAATCAGGTATTTGCAACTAACCCCGCACCAAATATTCGTCAGGTCGCGCACACTCCTAAACAACCGTCCTCGACCAATCAGGTTTTAGTCACTGCCAAAGTGACCGATCCGCAGGGTGTCGCTTCCGTGGTGTTGCATTATCAGGTCGTTGCTCCCGGGAAATATCTTCCATCAATCCTGCCTTACACCGTCGCTCAACTGAACGCTAATCCATTTGCGCCGCCGCAGCCCAATCCGGCGTTTGAAGCGAGCACGAACTGGATTACCGTCACGATGCATGACGATGGTATGAACGGTGACGCAGTTGCGGGTGATGACATTTATTCCGTGCTGCTGCCCGTGCAACCGAATCGCACGCTGGTGCGTTATCGCATCACCAGCACCGATGCGTTGGGTGCATCGCGCCGCGCGCCGTTTGCCGATGATCCGTCGCTCAATTTTGCTTACTTCGTTTACGATGGTATTCCGAGTTATGCGAGTGTTACGTCGAGCAATCTGCAAACGCTGCCCGTTTATTTTCTACTCACGCGGGCGGAGGATTTCGACACCTGCACCGCCTATTCCGGCGCCAATCAGATTCCGCAATTCAACGGCTCGCTCGCCAACGAAGCCCGTTATGTTTTCAACTGGAGCGGTGCGTTTGTTTACGACGGCGAAGTGTATGATCACATCCGCTATCGCTTGCGCGGTGCGAACGGGCGTTATCAACGCGGCAAACGCAACTTTCGCATCAAGTTCAACGATGGACGAAACTTCCTGGCCAAAGATGAATTCGGCAATCCGTATCCGCGCAAGTGGGCTTCAATGAGCACCGCCAAAGGTCAGAGCAACCGCGGCACGCTGACCTATTCGCTCAACGAGTATTTGAATTATTGGTTGCTGAACAAAGTCGGGGTACCGTCACCGAACTCTCATTACTTTCATTGGCGCGTCGTGCGTTCGACTCTGGAACAACCGAATCAATATGACGGTGATTTCTACGGGCTGTCGTGGGTGCAGGAGGATTATGACGCGAATTTCCTCGAAGCTCACAACCTGCCCAAAGGCAATCTCTACAAACTGATTAATGCCCCGCGCTCACACGATCCATACATCGATATGGTTGAACAACGCCGTTACCAGGGTGCGTTTGCCGTGACCAACGGCGCCGACGCGGTGCGCATTCAAAATGCGTTGCTGAATCCGAATCCATCGCAAACCGACGCGTGGTTGTTGGCCAATGTGAATTACACCAACTGGTACGCGTACCACGCTGTTTGCGAAGCGGTGCGTAATTATGACACCTGGCCGAGCGCCGGAAAAAATGCGGCCTGGTTTTTCGACACCGATTACAACGCCACCAACGATTTCATGGGCCGCTTCTGGACGTTGCCGTGGGACACAACCGATACGTGGGGGCCGACGTGGAACGAAGGTCACGACCTCGCGTGGAATGGCATTTTCGGTTCGACCGCCGGTTTGCATCCAGACATGCAACGTGATTATCGCAACACAGTACGCGAAATGCGCGACCTGCTCTTTCAGCCGGATCAAATCAACGCCGTGATTGATGCCGTGGCCGCTCGCGCCGCCGCCATTGCACCGGCTGACATCACTCGCTGGGCCAACAGCACGCCGTTCGGCTCAGCATACAGCAATATGGAAAATCCTGGCCCGGGCCTGAGCGGCGGGCTCGCCGGTTACGTGCAGGACATGAAAAATTTCATGTTCGTAGGCGGCAATAACTCCTGGTGGAACGACCGCTCTTTCGTCGGCGCCGGTGGTTGGATTACGCGTTTGGACACCATCGCCGCTGATCCCGCGATTCCCACCAAGCCGACAATTTATTACGTCGGCGCGACTAACTTCCCCATCAACGCGCTGACGTTTGAATGTCTGCCGTTTGCCGATCCGCAAGGCATCCATACTTTCGGCGCGATGCAATGGCGTTTGGCGGAGGTGCGAAATCCCAATCAGCCGCCCGCTGATCCGCGCGTCATTCCGCCGTTGGAATGGGATGCCATCTGGACTTCCGGCACGCTCACTTACTGGACCAACCGCATCACCATTCCGGGCGTTTATGTGCAGGCAGGCAAAATGTATCGCGCTCGCGTTCGCCATCAGGACAACAGCGGGCGCTGGAGCAAATGGTCCGATCCGATCGAATTCATTGCCACCGCCGCCGATGTCACTGCCCAACTGCGCGCCGGTTTGCGCATCACCGAAATCATGTATAACCCGCCCGCCTTCGGAATTTACAGCGGAAACGATCTGGAGTTTCTCGAACTCAAAAACATCGGAGCCGTCACCCTGGATTTGAGCGGACTGACTTTTACCGCCGGCATTACTTTCACTTTCCCGAACGGCACGACGCTGGCGCCCGGAGAACATTTTCTTCTCGGCCGCAATCTTATCGCGCTGCAAACAAAATACCCGGGCCTCGTCGTCAACGGACTCTATTCCGGCAATCTGAACAACGCCGGTGAAACGCTGCGATTAAGCACGCCCGGCGGCGAAACGATTCTTGAGGTGACCTATGACGAAGCTCCACCGTGGCCCGTAACGGCGGATGGATTGGGTTGGTCGCTGGTTCTGGACGATGCCGTCGCAGGCACTTATCGCCCGAGCACAATGATCGGCGGTTCGCCGCGCGCCGATGATCCGCCCAGCACCACGCCGCCGATCCAGATTAACGAAATTCTGGCACACACTGATCCGCCCTTAAGCGACTCAGTCGAACTGTTCAATCCCACTGGCAGTCCGGTTAACATCGGTGGTTGGTATCTGAGTGACGATGCTGCTGTTCCGAAAAAATATCGCATTCCGACCGGTGTCACGATTCCCGCACACGGTTTCCTCGTTTTCAACGAAAGCCATTTCAACGTCGGCCCAAATGCATTCGCTCTCAGCAGTCTTGGCGACGAAATTTATCTCTTCGCCGCCAATGCGCAGGGCGATCTGACCAGTTACGTTGATGGTGCGGTCTTCGAAGCCACGTTCAACGGAGTCTCATTGGGGCGTTATGTGAACAGTCTCGGCGAATATCAATTCGTGGCAATGACTGAGCGCACACTCGGTGCGACTAACGCCCAACCTGTCATCGGTCCGGTGGTAATTTCTGAAATTATGTTCCAGCCTCCGCGCATCGGCGGAAACGAAAACTACGAAGATGAGTTCGTCGAATTGCAAAACATTGCGGCGACCAACGTGCCGCTTTACGCGCTCGCTTATCCCACCAACGCCTGGCGCATGCGTCTTGGCGTGGATTTCGATTTTCCGCCGGGCGTCGTTCTACCCGTAGGCGGACGACTGTTGATTGTGGGATTCAATCCCACCACCAACACCACGCGAACCGCAGCGTTTCGACAAACGTACGGCGTTCCCGAAGACGTTCCACTTTTTGGCCCGTGGATCGGACGTCTGGATAACAGCGGCGAGAGCATTGAACTGCGACAACCCGATCGTCCCCAACCGCTCGATGGCACCGTGCCCTACGTAACCGTCGAACACATCGCGTATCGCACGCAATTACCATGGCCTACAGGCGCAAACGCGACCGGACAATCCTTGCAGCGCAAATCTCTGCTCGCCTACGGCAACGAACCGGCGAACTGGTTCGTCGCCGCCGCTACCCCAGGAACTCTGGACGCTCAGACGTTAAATCACGACACCGATGGCGACGGCATTCCGGATTTGTGGGAAGTGCATAACCTTCTCAATCCATTTGTCACCGATGGCGATCTCGACGCAGATCAGGATGGAATGACGAATTATCAAGAATGGCTCGCTGGCACTGATCCGCACAATGCGACCAGTGGATTGAAGTTCGACGCCATTACCACCAGCAACGGTGAGGTGACTCTGCAATTCACGGCGATGGCCGATCGCACGTATAGCCTTTTGGCCGCGAGTACTGTGGACGCAGAAATCTGGTTCCCTGTCGCGAACATTTCTGCCGCTCCGACGAATCGCGTCATATCCATCAATCAACCGATCAGTGAAACGCGCTTCTTCCGAATCATAGCGCCGGGACAGTTTTAGCGTGAGCGCATCAAACGCTTGCGATTAAACCATCCGTCACGAATTGTCACAGCGGTTCGTGACGGAAAACGTCATTTCAGGCAAAGTGGACGCATGGCAAAAGCAAGCTACAAAATCGTCCTGGTGACGGCGCCGAATCTCAAAGTAGCGCGCCACCTCGCCACCGCAGCGTTGAACGCGCGCCTGATTGCATGTGCGAATCTGTTGCCGAAAGTGGAATCTCATTATCGCTGGCAAGGCAAACTGGAGCGCAGCGCTGAAGTGCTACTCGTGCTGAAAACGACCGGCGCGCGATTGAAGGCATTGGAAAAACTGGTGTGCGCCAATCATCCCTACGACACGCCGGAGTTCGTCGTACTAAACCTCGCTGGCGGCACAAAAAAATATCTGGATTGGCTGGCGGCCAACTGCATCTGACAGTGGCTGGGTTCGCCGCCGAAAATATTTTTCGCGCTCCGCCGATTCTCTGGTAAGAATGTTGGCGTGACTCCGGAAGACTTATTCGCGGTCGCATTGCTGGTGGTGATCGGCCTCGTCTTTGGCGGCGCGTTCGCGATGTTCCTGTTCATCCGCCGGCATCTCCGATTGCGCGGCATTACCGAGCAGACTTACGCGGAGCAGGAAGCAATCGCCCGACAATTTTCACGCGTCACTTTTCTTCCCTATCACCCGATTCAAGCGCGTCGCCCGTCGCGTTGGTTGGCTATTCGCACGCGGGACATGCACGCAGTTCAACTGGCCCTCGGTCTCAATAACCCGCGTCCCTGTTCCTGGACGGAAGGCCTGTTCGCGTCACAAAAACTTTTCATCGCCCCGCCCGTGCATGGTTGGACATTTGTGTTTGGCGCAGGACTGCCAATTCCTGACGAGGATGTGGATGTCTTTTACCGATTCCTGCGCGAGCTAAGTCGCAAGCTGGGGCACGTGCAATTTTTTCAGGCGGATTCGATCCTGCAACATCACACGTGGGCGCAATTGGAATCCGGTCGCGTTATTCGCGCCTATGCCTGGGCCGGAACAACCTTGTGGAATCAAGGCGTGAAGACCAAAGCCGAAATCGCGCTGGGTATGAACTGCTTCAACTACGGCGAAACCGCCGGTGGCGATGATTGGAGCGTCGCCGATCACCTCATCGCCAACGTAGAAAAAGTGCCGCTACTCGCCCAGCGCTGGAGCTTCGATCCGGCGGAGATCGACGGTCGCATGCTGGCGCAGCAACAGGGAATTGCCGGAAACGTATGAAATCACCGCTTCGGAATGAACCTGATAATTTTAAAAGAGGTCGTTCTAACGCGAGGCAGCTAAAGGATGAGACTCGTCTGTCCCCAGAATGAAACTACGTATATAGTTTACCTGCTTTACCCACTCGGCATGGCCATCCGCAAAGACGACATTAGCGCCGTCCTTTCCATGATTGTCGCCGGGATCCGGATAATCCTGATTGGGACGATCAACCCCACCGGGATCGTCAGCGTCATAAATCAGCCAAACGTCGGTAGGGCTCGCCCGTTGACCTAAAAAATTATATTTGGTGCCTGATTGAGCTTGCTTGTATGTGTATGAAGCGATGGTATTCTGAGTCTTTCGAGTGTTGACCCCGTTGGCTGTACTCGCGTTGTTTTGACCACGGAAAAAGCCGGCAACCTCGTAGCTATGACCATTGGCCCCATCCTTTCCTTCGGCATTATTCAACAGGTAATAGAGATAGGTCGATTTGTCATGGACACGTTCACGAAATTCAGTGGGCACACCAGTGACCACAAATGAAATTCCCGGTGGCTGCACGCCGGCAATAATGGGATTGGCAGGTGACGTCGGCACGGAATTCCGCGTACTGGGACAGACAAAGCTTTTAATAGTCGGAATGTAATGTGGATAGAGCCAGTTCATATCATCGTCGCCAAAATTAGCCACGCCGGTCAGGGCTTTTTTCTCATCATCCTCCGCATAGAATTGGCTGCCTAAACCCATTTGCTTGCTGTTGTTCAGACAACTGATGCGTTGGGCTTTCATTTTCGCTCGCGACAACGCAGGCAGCAACATGGCGGCGAGAATCGCGATAATGGCGATCACCACCAGAAGTTCGATCAATGTGAATCCGGCAAGCAGGCTATGACGACGCGTCAGGTTCATTACAGATAAAGGTAGCGCCGGCAAGCAGAAGCGCTTGCCGGCGCTGGACGGTTACGGTTGATAAATACGATAGAATCGGCGTTCGCCGGAAACCGGCGTGATGGCTTCAAAAACACCGCCCGCACCGCTGATGATCGCGGCGGGATCGTTTTGATAGCTGCCATCCGCTTCCGCAGCGGTGTGCAGTTGGAATTGCTCGGGAGTTGCGGTGTTGCTCGCCGAGAAGGCGATCCGCACTTGCGTGCCGCCATCGATCAGCTCAATGGCAGTAATCTGCAAGGGCGTGGCAAACGATTCGATCCGGACGTTGTCATAAATGACGAACTGGAGATCAGGAGCTCCGTTGGCGCTGGCAAACCAATCGAAAAAGCCAAGGAAGATGTTATTTCCCGGCAATTGACCGTAAGTCTCCGAAATCGGCACCGTCGCCAGGAGATAACCGTCAACTTCCCACGTAACGATGTCACCGGACTTGGTCAGGGTGACCGCATGCCACGCCATTCCCAGTCCTCCGGTGTTCACAGCGCCGGTCTGGCTGGGGAAATTATTAAGCTGCGCGACGGGCGCAGCCGATCCTCCGAAGACGGTGTAATAAGGATGACCATTTCCGCGAGCATTGGAATCCGTTCCCGCCGCATAATATCCTAATGCGACCGGTATGAGCGAATTGGCGACCATGATACCGAAATCAGCTTGACTAACCGAAGTATCCGCAACCCCGCCATCACCCGTGGCGGTAAACCAGATGCCCTCTGCGGTTGAGGTAGCTGATGTAACGCTTTGTGCAGTAGTACCGACACCGTAACTGGAATTCTGGGTCGAACCGGCGCCGCCAGCAGCGAGCGGTCCGTTATGATTCATCCACATATCGAATCGCAGTCGATAGTCTTCTCCAAAGTCACCGTTCAATGGTGAAACGCTGATTCCCGGAGTAACAGTCGCATCCGTCGTCAGGTGCGCGCGAAGGCGCAGTCCCTTTTGCGCCGCGGACGAACCGGAAGAATTGGGCGCTTCTGGAATACCCATCTGGCTGTAGTCGTAACCGAACACTGCTTCGGAATCTTCGTCGGCAGTATGGTGGACAATCCAGTTGGCAGAAGTATCGCTATCGAACGCGTCTGCAAAAAGCACCGTACCGGGAGTTACGTCTTCGCTGTAGATAACACCCGAAGCTGAATTTGTAGCCCCAATCTGGTAGCTTCCAGCCGCAATGGTGACAGTGAATGTTTCCGGCGCCTCAACCAGCGAATCATTGATGGGCGTGAGAATCAGATTTGTGGAGGTCGCCCCGGGGAGAAGCGTAATCGATGCCGGCCCGTTGAAATCAACTCCGTGAACGGCGCTGCCTCCGTAGGTCAAGTTCACTGTGGTTGCAGCCGCCAAAGAGCCAATGCGCGTGATGCTGAAGATGGCGCGCGCATCCGCGAACGCTTCGAGGAGGTTGGTTTTCGTACCGTCCGATGTTCCACTGATGGAGATCTCCGGCGTATTTGCATCGAGAACGGAAACGGTCGCATTGGCAGGAGTACCGATGCTATACGCGCCGGCACCGGCCAGGACGAGAGTGATTGTTTCCGTCGCCTCAGTCTCAGCATCAGCAAGGACGGACAACGAAATATTGGTGACCGTTTGACCGGGAGCGAAGAGCAGTGAACCCGGCAAAGCCATATAGTCTGTTCCGCTGGAAGCACTGCCTCCCATAGTGTACGTCACAAGCAGACTTTGACCGATATCGCCACTCCGCTCGATTCGGAACGCAACTTCAGTACTGCCTTCAGTAATGCTGGTCACCAGATTGGTAACAGTGACGACGGTTTCAGGCTGAACGAGTTGAAAGGCGCCGCCGGAACTGGTGATTGCCGTATGCGAGCCGCCCGGCGACCAGACAACGATGAGTTCAGAGCTGTTATTACCGGCATAGAGGTTTCCAGCCGCATCCCACGCAACTTCACGACGGTGCGCTGTAGAAGTGGAAGTCAACGCAAACGCATTTAAATCAACGCGCGTGCTGATGTCCGGAATGCCATTGGTCAAATCCATAATCCAGACGTGCGTGCTGTTAACAATCAGAGCCACTTTCTTGTTGTCAGGCGAAACTTTGACAGCACGAGCAAGTGCGAAAATATCGCCCGCCGTGGCGTTGCCCAAGGCGTTGGTGCTTTCCTGATGAGAATTCCAAAGTTCCGTTACACCATCGGTATCGAAAACGCGAAGGTTCACACTGGCGCGATTGGTATAACCACCAGCGGTCACAGCGCGATTCTGTGTCAGGAAAATTTTTCCATCAGGAGCAATGTCTAAGTCCGATTGAATATCCGCGACATCGGCTACACCATTTGTAGCGAGTCCTGTCGGCGTGCCGTTGAAAGGCAACGGACCGGCATTGATGTCCCAGCGGCGGAGTTGATTGTAAGGCGCGCTTCCTCCTATCCCCAGCCCGTCAACCGCCCACACCGTCAAATCACCGCCAGCGAGCGAGCCTTTGACAATCGCCGAACCGTTGATCGTCGTGTGAACGCTCGGCGTGGCTTGGCCGGGTTCACCCAATACCACTTCTCCGGTCGTGATTTCCGGATCAAATCGGTACACCGTACCTCGTGTGACGGACCAATCCGCCACATAAATGTATCCGTCTTCGCCAATTTCGATTTTGTTTGGACTACGCACTCCGTCATTGGCGCCTCCAGTTTCAAACTCAATCCCTCCAGTGCTGGCTGTATCATCTCGCCCCAAAGCATCGGAAAAATCCGCATTCAAGATATAGATACCTTGATCAATAAATCCCCGCACATTCCCTCCACCAGCAGGATCGCCGCCTTGATTCTCAAGGACATAGATTCGTCCAAAGCGTTCCAGGTCTGCCGAATTGTTATTAATGGCAATGCCACCGGGCGACCAATAGACGTTGTATTTGGGATTGCCATTGGTGCTGATTTTGGTCCATCCCACCGCAGTGGCCTTGCTGACGTGAATTTCGTAGCTCGTATGGGAGCCGAGCGAGAATTGATGAGTGCCGACGGACAGGCTGCCAAGGTCGTTCGTGTTACCCACGCCACCGCCGTCAAAAATCACTTTCACGTTGTCGGCATCTTCATTCAAAACGAATGAAATTGTTCCGGATTCATTTTTAATACCCGAGGCAAACGGAATGCCGCGAGTACTGGTGGCTGCGCTCAAACTGGCAATCAACGCCAGAGCAAGCGCATGGCGAATGGGGGTTTTCATAGGAGTTGTTTTACTAATTGGTTCAGTCAGTCGGTTTACTACTTTTGCAGCTAAAACTGCATCTCTCACCCGGTTTCTGGCAAATCATAATCACAGAATCAGTGAATCCACTCCCCCGTTCAAGGGCGAGTTCACCCTTTTCGCTCAGAGACAACCGGCATTCACGGTTGCACTCCCGGTAGCAGTGAACTTCCGATTTCAATAACTACTCCGCCAACTGCCTCCGCAGCCGTCGTGCCGAACTGAATCAAAACACGGAGCGCGAAACTCGGATTAGGAACATCTAGACGTAACGACGGCATTTCTAACATAGCAACCACCGGCATCAACATATTCATGTGATGCACGCGATCACTGTCGTGGTATGAACACCCCGGTCAATCTGCCACAAAACACTTCTCTTTTCGCCCGGTCTAACCTTTGTTCAAAGCTTTCAATTAAACACGATAATAAAATTTATCATGGACCGGGATAAATCAGCCGTTTATTCGCTGGCCAACTTTTGCCGTTAGGTTCAACTTCTTCTTAGCCATGAGCGAACTGCAGACCATTCAGGAAACGCTCGAACGCGCTGCGCGTCGTCGCCGGCTCGGTCGCGGTTGGCGCGGTTTCTTCCTCGGACTGCTGATCGGCGCAATCATCTGGCTGCTGGCACTGGCCTTTTTCAAACTCGCGCCCATTCCCAAAAACGTTCTGCTCGGATGCGGAATCATCGCCACAACTGCTCCTCTGTTGGGTTTTCTCATCGGCTTCTGGCGAAAGCCATCGCTGGTGGAAACCGCCCGATGGGTGGACGTGAAACAAAATCTTCGCGAACGCCTGAGCACCGCGCTCGAAGTGGCACAAACCGAATCGTCCAGCACTTGGCGCGACCTGGTCATGCATGACGCCGCCAGCCACGTGCAGGAGATTCAGCCGAAGCAACTCGTTCCGTTCACCATGACCAAACCCGCACGTTGGGCCATCGCCATTTTGGCCTGCGCCGTCGGACTTGGTTTCGTTCCGGAATACCGGAGCAAAGCGCACGCACAAAAACAGGCGGATGAAAAGGTCATTAAAGAAGTCGGCAAACAGGTGGCCGAACTCACCAAACGCGAACTCGCTCAACGCCCACCGGCATTGGAACAAACTCAGAAATCGCTCGAAGCCGTTTCTGAACTCGGCGAGCGACTGGAAAAAATGTCCCTCACCCGCAGCGAAGCGTTAAAAGATCTCGCGAACGTATCCGAGAAGTTGAAGGACGAACTCAAAGACCTCGCCAAAGATCCAGCGCTGCGCCGCATGGAACAGGCCGCCCGCAGCCCGAGCGGTCGCAACGCTGAAACCGCCGCCGGATTGCAAAAGAAAATCGATGCGTTGCAAAAGGAACTGACTTCCAAAGCCAACCATCCCGAAGCGCTCGAAAAATTGGAGAAAGAAATGGAGAAAGTCCGGGACGCCGCCCAGGCACTGGCGAGCAAGACCGGTCAGGAAGCCGACACCGCGCGCCAACAACTTTCCGCCGCGCTCAATGCGTTGAATCAGGAAGCCGGAGCAGCCGGAGTGGATTTACCACAAATTGACGAAGCCATCGCCGCTCTCGCCGCTGCCAACATCGACCGATTCATGAAAGAAATCGACGCCGCGCTCAACGACCTTGATAAGCTGCGCGACATGAAACAAAAGCTCGAAGCGATGCAGGCCCAGGCGCAAAAACTCGGTAAAGACCTCGCCGAACAGCTTAAGCACGGTCAGGCTGAAGCCGCTGCTGACCGACTCGAAAAACTTGCGCAGCAACTCGCTTCCGCCAATCTCACTCCGGAGCAATTGCAAAAAATTCTCGAAGAAGTTTCTCAGGCACTGCCGGAAGCCGAAGAATACGGCAAGGTCGCCGATTTCCTGAAACAAGCCGCGCAACAAATGAAAAACGGCGACAAACCCGGTGCATCGCAATCTCTCGCTGCCGCCGCCAATGAGTTGAAAGATTTAATGCAACAGATGGCCGATGCCGAATCTCTCATGAACGCCCTCGCCAATCTGGAAAAGGCATCCATGTGCATCGGCAATTGCCAGGGCTGGGGACAATATCCCGGACGTAAACCCGGTTATAATCCGTTCGGCAAAGGTCCGGGCGCTGGCGTTGGTACGTGGGGCGAAGAAGGTGGCGAGTGGATGGATAGTTTTGATGATGGCACGGGGAACATTGACCGGTCCGCCTTGAATGATCGCGATCAGGAAGGTCGCGGACTCACCGACCGCGACCCGAGTGATCTTGCCGATCGCCTCTCACCCACCAAAGTGAAAGGCCAATTCAATCCCGGCGGCCCGATGCCCAGCATCACGTTGAAAGGCGTCAGCATCAAAGGCACGAGCAAGGTTCAATACGAAGAGGCCACCGCCGCCGCTCAGGCCGACGCCCAAAGCGCTCTCAGCCAGGATAAAGTCCCGCGTGCTTATCAGAGCGCAGTGAAAGACTATTTCGACGATTTTAAAAAATAACTGGAAGCTGAAACTCAGAAACTCAAAAACAATCGCTGCCTGAATCTGTTTTATGAGTTTTTGAGTTTTGGCTTAATTAAAGGGTGACCATGGATCTCGAAGAATTGATTCGGAAAGTGATTGGGGCGGCAATCAATGTCCATCGAAAACTCGGCCCGGGCTTTCTTGAGTCAGTTTACGAGGAAGCATTGGCGGTAGAATTCGAGCGTCAGAGGATTTGATACGAAAAACAGAAGCTCATTCCCATCCTCTATCACGACAGAAAAGTTGGCGAACACCGGCTCGATATGTTGGTTGAAGATTGTCTGATTATCGAAAACAAAGTGGTTTCCGACCTCGATCCCATTTTCTTTGTTATCGTCCGCTCCTATCTTAAAGCTGTTGGCAAACATGATGCCTTGTTATTGAATTTCGCCGCCATGCCGCTGACGATCAAACGGGGCGGCCCGGACGACACATTTCGTTACCGAAGCAAATCTGATCACCTTGAACAAACCGAACTCAGCCAAAACTCAGAAACCCATAAATCACAAACCATTTTTCTGAGTTTCTGAGTTTAGGCTTAATTCCTATGAACACTGAGCAACATATTGAAAGCTTCCGCACCACCTACGAATCGCTCCGCGCAGAAATCGCCAAGGTCATCGTCGGCCACACCGACATCGTTGAAAACACTCTCATCGCGCTGTTCGGCGGCGGACACGTTTTGCTCGAAGGCGTGCCCGGCCTTGGCAAAACGCTCCTCATCCGCACGCTCGGCGAAGTGCTCGACATGCCGTTCAGTCGCATTCAGTTCACGCCCGACCTCATGCCCGCCGACATCCTCGGCACGAATCTCGTCATGGAAAGCGATACCGGCCGACGCGAATTTCAATTCCAGCGCGGCCCGATCTTCGCACATCTGGTCCTCGCCGACGAAATCAATCGCGCCACGCCCAAGACCCAATCCGCCATGCTCGAAGCCATGCAGGAAAAACAGGTCACTGCGGGCGGCGAACTCCGCAAGCTCACCGAACCGTTCTTCGTCATGGCAACGCAAAACCCGATTGACCAGGAAGGCACGTATCCACTGCCCGAAGCGCAACTGGATCGCTTCTTCTTCAAGATTATCGTCGGCTATCCGAGCGCGGACGAATTGAACGAGGTCATCAACCGCACCACCACCGGCACGAAAACCGAGGTCAACAAAGTCCTCGACCGCGACACGCTCATGGAACTCATGAAGCTGGTGCGCGAAGTTCCCGTCGCATCGCACGTGAAAGATTACGCCGTGCGCCTCGTGCTCGCCACGCATCCCAAGACCGAAACCGCCGCCCCAATTACAAATCAATATCTCCGCTTCGGCAGCAGTCCGCGCGGCGCGCAAACACTCATTCTCGCCGGCAAAGTCCGCGCCCTCGCGCAAGGCCGCTTTAACGTCAGCTTCGAGGACATTCAGGCCGCCGCGCTCCCCGCCTTGCGCCATCGCCTGATTCCGAATTTCGAAGCCGAAGCCGAAGGCATCACCACCGACCACATCATCGCCCAAATCCTCCGCGACGTGCCCGTGACGGCGGAGGCGGTGAATGCGTGAAGCGCACACCATGATTCCAAGTTTCCGTATGGGGAAAAGGAAATGATTACAACGGTCGCAGACTTGCTTGATGCCTTGGTTGAGCGAGAGAAACTCGTTTTGGCAAAACAACCAGAACTCAACCATGGGCCAATGTTGGGCGACATGTTTGAAGGATTAACGAGAAGCCTAGCTGAGAAGGCGGTTTTCAAAGGTTTGGATCTCCGGGTCGTGGAAGGAAAAATCAAAGACAGTGATGGAAACCTCAGCAACCACATGGACTGCATGATCGTCGAGGGTAACGGACACCGTCTGCCTTATACCGACCACCACATTTACCCTTTCGAAAAAGTGATCGCCGTAATTGAAAGCAAGAAAACACTCCACGGAACCAAACTTTCGGACTCATTCTTTCACTTGCGAGAACTGAAAGATGACAAGACAGGGCCGCAGAAACATGCGTATGGATTGCTGCGTGATGCTTGGCGCTCATTGCTATGTCGCAATCTTCCTGAGCGGGAGGAATTGAAGAAACTCCCCGGAGCAGCACAGGCATATTACTGCGTTCTTCTGAAAGAAGTTTACCGACCCCTTCGGATTGTTCTCGGATACTTTGGGTACAAATCGGAATTACAACTCCGGAAAGGCCTTCTGCATTTCTTGGAACGCCAGCTTGCACCAATAAACGCCCCGCAAAGAATCGAAGGCTTTGGGATCAACTCTTTTCCAAACCAAATCATTTGCGGGAAAGCGAGCCTCATCAAACTGGACGGCATGCCTTTCAGTACAATGTTGCCAGACGATGGCTGGTGGCCGTTCTATGCGTCGCGCAGCAAGAGTCCCATTCACATTTTTTTAGAATTGCTATGGACGCGTTTGGCTTACCGTTACGCTCTTGATCCTGAAATCTTCGGCGAAGACCTTACATGTGAAGGCGTCAATTTCCTATTGGAAGCGAAATGGCTTGAGCAAGGTTGGGGTTACCGTGTCGTCGAAGCGACTCAGCAAGAACTAAACACATGCAAAGATTCGGCTGAGTGGGAGCCTGCAACTTTGACATTGGCTGAATTTGTATTGATTGGAGAGTTGTGCCGTGATCACGAAGTTAGGCTTGATGACAATGAGATCGTTCAATACCTCGCAGAGCACGGCACCACACCCGAAGCGATTAGGGCCTCTCTGTCTGAAAAACGCTTAGCATACGAACAAGATGGGCGACTTCACTTACTTACTGACCAGTGTGCGTGTTTTGTTCTTTCGGACGGAAGGTATGTTGCTGGTGAGAATAAGAGTGGCAGACTTTTGCGCTGGGTCGAAAGATTTACAAAACTGCATGGCTGTGCAGCTTAATTATTGAAGTTATGTCCCTCCTCACCCCCGAACTTCTCCGCCGGCTGGAGCAATTCCAATTGCTCGCGGCGCGGCGCGCCAAGAGTTCGTCCAAGGGCGAGCGCCGCAGTCGCGCGCGCGGGCAATCCGTCGAGTTCGCCGACCATCGCAGCTATGTCCCGGGCGACGATTTCCGTTACCTCGACTGGAATCTCTTCGGCCGCCTCGATCGCCTGTTCCTCAAACTCTATGAGGAGGAACGCGAACTGCCCGTGCGCATCTTCCTCGATACCAGCGAGTCCATGACCTTTGGCGAACCGCGCAAATTCGATTTCGCCCGTCAAATCGCCGCGGCCATCGGTTACGTGGCGCTGTGCGGCTTTGACCGCGTCAGCGTCATTCCGTTTCCCAACGCGCAAGGCCGCACACAAACCACTCAGGCCAATGCTGAGGCCGTCGCCAATTACAGTCAACAATCCGCCATCGAAGGCGCGCTTCGCTCCGTCCGAGGCAAAAAATCCTCCATGCAATTCTTTCAAAACCTCAATGCGCTTACGGCCGGCGGCGCGGCGGATTTGAACGAAGCTTTGCGGCGCGGTGCATTGGAAGCGCGTCACACCGGCCTCGCGATTGTGCTGAGCGATTTTCTCGATCCGGCCGGTTATGAAGCGGGGCTCACGGCGCTGATTGGTCGCGGTTTTCAGGTGAATTGCGTGCAGATTCTCGCCCCGGACGAAATCGCGCCGAGCACATTCGGCGATTTGCGTCTTGTCGATTCCGAAAGCGGCGGCATGCAGGAAGTTACGTTCGGCAAGTATCGGCTGAAGGCGTATCAGCAGACGGTGCAGAATTTCGTCCAACGACTGCGCGAGTATTGCACCAAGCGCGGCATCAACTTCTTCATGGCGCCGTCAAACATGGATTTGCAAGACCTGCTGCTGAAGCAATTGAGGAAGGCGGAAGTGTGGGGCTAAGGAGAACGAGGAAGAGCTCCTCAATGAAAATCGTACGACTCGCTTCCGACCAGATCTTCATGCGGTAACCGCTCCACGTTTTCTGCGCGAATCAAAATCACGTTCTCCCGGTTTTGCACTTTACCGCGAATAATCAAAAACGCCTCTTGCGTGATGACGAGTCGCAACTTCTCGAATAGCGGCGGCGAAACGATCGCGTTGCTCATTCCCGTTTCATCTTCCAGCGTGATAAACACCACCCCCTTCGCCGTCCCGGGGCGTTGGCGGCAAATGACATTGCCTGCAATCTGCACAGTTTCGCCGTCGCGAGCCTGCGGCAAATCGCTCGCCCGCCAGATTCCGGAGAGCTGCGACCGCACCAGCGCCATCGGATGCGGACCGGTGGTCAATTCCAGACCGCGATAATCCGCCTGCAGCCGTTCCACCGCATTCATCGGCAATAATGGCATAACCTCCTGCTCCGTCGCATCGGACTCAATAAATTCGCCTTGATCGACAAACAAATCCCCTTCGCGCAACTCGCGCTCCACCTGCCACAATGCATCACGCCGATGTTTCGCCAGACAGTTCAACGCACCGACCTCCGCGAGCGTTCGCAGTTCCTCTTTGCCCAACGTGACCCGCCGTCGCAAATCATCAATCGAATCGAATCCGCGTCGGGCGCGCTGCGTGATGATCTGTTCTATGGATTCGCAACGCAGCCCCTGCACGAGGCATAGTCCCAATCGCACGGAATCATCCGATTCAATCGTGCAGGTCCAATCGGAAGTCGCGACACAAACCGGTCGAAAGCGCAGGCCGCGACGTTTGCCTTCCTTCAGAATCGTTGCGGACGAATAAAATCCCAGCGGCTGATTATTCAACAGGCTGGCGTAAAATTCCGGCGCTCGATGCACTTTCAGATACGCCGACGCATACGCCATCAACGCAAAACTGATCGCGTGTGATTCCGGAAAACCATACAGCGCGAAAGACGAAACCGCCGTCGCGACTTTCCCAATCGTTTCTTCCGAATGCCCTTTTCGGTTCATCGCGGCGCGCAACTTCATTTCGACTTTGCGCATCTTCTCATCCGACCGATGGAAACTCAGCGCGCGACGCAAATCCTCCGCATCCGACGCATTGAACCCCGTCATGACCATAGCCATTTCCAACATCTGTTCCTGAAACAGCGGCACGCCCAACGTGCGTTCCAGCACCGGCTTGAGATCGGGATGATAATAAGAAATTTCTTCTTCACCCGCGCGCCGCTTGAGATACGGATGCATCAGATGGCCTTGAATCGGACCGGGCCGGATGATCGCGACTTCGATGCACAAATCATAAAAATTTTCCGGCTTCATTCGCGGCAACGTCGCCATCTGCGCGCGACTCTCAATCTGAAACACGCCAATCGTTTCCGCCGCCCGGATCATTCCAAACGTCGCCTCGTCATGTTCCGGAATAGCCGCCAGATCAATCGGACGACCGCACTGTTGCGTCAACGCCACCGCGTCCTGTAACACCGACATCATCCCCAACCCCAGCAGATCCACTTTGATAATGCCGAGTTCTTCGCAATCGTCCTTATCCCATTGCGCCACCACTCGACCCGGCATCGCCGCGTTTTCCAACGGCACAATCGAACTCAATTCGCCCTGGCAGATAATCATCCCGCCCGAATGTTGCCCCAAATGTCGCGGCAACTCGCGTAGCTGTTGATAAAGCGTCGCAAAAGCCAACGCCCGCGGATGCTGTCGCGGCAAACCGGATTTCTCGAGTTGCGCAAGCAAATCCATCGTGTGCGGAAAATCACCGTTGGCGAACAGATGCGAAAACCGGTCCAGCACTTCGGCAGACAAATTCAGCGCTTTGCCGATCTCCCGCGCCGCACTGCGACCGCGATACGTGATGACGTTCGCCGTCATCGCTGCGCCGTGTTTGCCGTAACGCCGATACACCTCCTGAATCACCCGCTCCCGACGATCGCCACTCGGCAAATCAATATCAATGTCCGGCCATCCTTTCCGACCTTCACTCAAAAACCGTTCGAACAACGTGTGAAACTTCAGTGGATCGACTGCTGTAATGCCCAGACAAAAGCAGACGGAACTGTTCGCCGCACTGCCTCGCCCTTGCGCCATGATGTCGTTGTCGCGACAAAATTTCACAATGTCCGCCACAATCAGAAAATATCCCGCAAAACCCAGTTTGTTGATGAGCTGAAGTTCGTTCTCAATCTGCTGCCGGACTTTTTCCGGCACGACACCCGCGTAACGTTTTCGCGCGCCGGCAAACGTTTGCTCGCGCAACACGTTCTCCATCGTTTCGCCCGGCCCGACCGGATACTTCGGGAATTCGTATCCGAGATCATCAAGAGTGAATTCTAATCGCTCTGCCAATCGCGACGTGTTGTCCACCGCCTCCGGCAAATCGCGGAACAGCTCGCGCATCGCTGCATCGCCTTTAAGAAATCGTTCGCCGTTCGGCGCCAACAATCTCCCTGCGGCATCCAGATGCGTGTGATGCCGCAAGCACGTGAACATATCGAGCACCTGCCGCTGCGCGGGCGTAGCGTAGGCCACTCCGTTCGTCGCCAACAACGGCAGCGTGAACCGGTTTGCCAACTCTACCAACGCTCCGTTACGCCGTCGTTGCTCGCGCAAATGATGCCGTTGAATTTCAACAAACACATTCTGCCGACCAAAAATGCGGATGAGATTTTCCAGAACGACGAGCGGCGTTTTTCTGCGCTCATTTCCCCGGTCACTGATTGCGGCAACGAGTGGACCGTCTTCCGCGCCGGTCAAAGCCACCAGACCGGTGGCAAATTCCGACAACTCGCTCCACGCCACGCGCGCTTTTCCTTTTTCACTGCGCAAATGCGCTTGCGTCAGCAGCCGACAAAGATTGCGATAACCCGCTCGATTCTCCACCAGCACCGGCAGCACCATCTCGTCTTCAAGCGTCAACTCCACGCCCACAATCGCGCGAATCTTCTTTTCCCGAGCCGCCTGAAAAAACCGCGGCGCTCCATAAAATCCGTCACGATCACAAATCGCCATGGCCGGCATATCCAACTTCGCCGCCACGTCAGCGAGTTGATTTGGATTCGATGCGCCGCGTAAAAAACTGAACGCACTGCGCGCATGGAGTTCAACGTAACTCATGGCGAAAAACTCCTGGCAGATAACCGGCGCTCGAAGATCGCGGCTTAATCATAGATTCCCTCCACGAACCATTCGCCGCGCTCGCAAAAAATTCGATACAACGTCCCGTCGCCCGCTTGCACGTCCCAGGTGTCGCGATGCCACAGTTTGCTCTGCTCCCACCAATATCCTGAACTGCGCCATGGCCCAGCCGCAGCTTCAACCGTCCCATTCAGTCGCAGTGAGGCGATAAACTTCGGTACATCGTTTTGCAACTCCACATCCGCGTGAAACGGCGGTCGAAAGCGGCGCAGTCGCAACCCCGGAAACGCTCCGCCAACAGCCGTCGCATCCAGCATGTTTAAATAGCGATCACCGGTCGTTGTCGCATGAGGCGATTCAAACTGCGGCGTCTCCATTCGAAACGCATCGGGTCGAAACGAATCTTCCCGCACCGGCGTTCCCATATTTCCCGCTCCGCAAAGCGCGCTGAGTCGCGCGAGGGTGTGATGAAATTGATTCGGATTCCGCAGCTTCGCTTCAAACAAACCGAACTGATACGCGCGCGCGTCGCTGGGCCGAGCGATCAATTGCAACGCCACAATCGGCGCATCGGTGCGCACGCTTTCGAGATGCGTATGCAACATACGGAACAACGTTTCCGCCTGACTCGTCGGTGCCGGAACTTCGAACAGACGTTCGTAAATCTCGCCGGATGCCAGTTTGATTCGCAAATCAAGTCCCGCCACCACCAGTCCCAGCACATCGAGACGCGCAGCGAGTTGTCCCACAAAGCGATTCAGCACAAACAACAGCGGCTCGAGCGTTTCAATCTCGTGCGCAAAATCCATCGACTCCGAAAACGTCTCCGGCGGCGTGACCAGTTTGAGTGGTCGCACTGTTTCCGTGTCCGCGCGTCTGAACAGCTTCAACGCATCCAGCCCGAGTCGCTCCACAACTCGTTCTTTCCCCAACGCCACAAACGCGCCCACGGTACGGATACCCCAACGGCGCAACAGTCCAAACACTTCCGGCGTCGGCTCCAAAACTTCCACCGGCAACGCGGGAACAAATTCATCCGCACGCCCCACCACCAGAACCGGTGCGGCACAACGCGCCGCATAAAATGCTACGTCCGGTGTCGCAGCGACGCCGATTTGCGCATTGAGATCAACTCGCGCGAACGCAGCATGAATCTGCATCGCCCAATCCTGCGTTTCATCGACAGCGCTCAGTGGCAGCCCTTGCAAATCCATTGTGACCACCCCATCGGCTGTGGCTTCGAGACGTGGAGAAAAATTGTAAGCGATTTGAATCAACACCTCGCGCGCGGCGGTTTCCTGCGGCAGCGAACGCGACTTCATCACGAGATGCGCGCAACGCGCCATTGCCTGCGTAGGCGTCAATCCTTCCGTCACCCCCGCGAGCCGGGCGGCTCGGGTCAGTTGCTTCACCACTGTCTGTCGCTCCGGAGTGTCCAACAACGCCACGGGCCGGGCGGCCAACTCCGGTTCATGCCGCAGCACCGCTTGCAACGCGAAGTCCGGAATGTAAATCACCGCAAACATCACCCGGCCTCCGCTGCCATTGTTTCCGAGCGCTGCCCGCTACGCGGAACCTCCCCTTCAACTCGCAGGGCACGCAGAAGTTCTTCTTCCGTTCGATCCAGCGCATTCAAATTAAACCGCTGTTTCAGCACTACGCGCGCATCGGCGCCGCTGACGAGTTTTTGCGGCGTCACGACGAGCAACGTCGTCATGGTTTGTTCCACAATGCGCTGAAATCGAAACCAGGTAGTGGCGGGAATTTTTCGCAATTGCGCGGGCGAATTGAGCGCGAGATCGAGCACCACAAACGACAGATTCGCATCACGCAAAACGACATCCGCCGCCTTGAACGCCTGTTCCGCATCGCGACACCGCACCCACAGCAAATGCCGCAACGCCGCTTCCGCGCAACCAGCGGGATCAAACGAATCCTGCCCGTCAATGAGCACGGCGATTTGATTGGCCGCGGCAATTTGATCGAGAATTTTAGTCAGCACGAGCGCACTGCCACAACTGCGATGCGCGCATTGCAACTCAGTAATTCCGCCTTTCGGCAAACCACCGCCGAGCGCCATGTCCAACGTTGCAACACCTGTGGGCCAGACCGCTGCGGCTTTTTCCGCCGGGTCTGCTGCCGTCATGCGAACGCCCGGGAATTTTTCCCGCAACAATTCGCGCAATTGCACCACGTTGGTTTGCATCACACCTCAATCAGGAGGGAATTCAGTATAGCCGGTTCTGCGTCCGGCAAAACGGTTCTTTTCGCATTACGCCAAACCTATTGCAGTTGAGCAGACAAAAACTGTCCGACCGGATTCACCATCCGCCGGAAACTTACTCGTCTGCGGGAAATTCAATTCGTTTGATTCGTGATGCGAACCGCCTGCTCCGGTCCAAGTCTCAACTTGCCTGACACGAGGTCGCCGCTACGATGAACGCATGATTCCAAGCGCGCGAACGGGTCAGGCTGGACGGACACGCCACGCATGAATTTTCTCGCGCCACTTGCTTTTGCTTTCGCCGCCAGCATTCCGGTGGTGATTGTGTTTTATCTGCTGAAGCGCAAACGCACGGTCAAACTCGTCTCCAGCACGTTGCTCTGGCAGAAGTTCCTCGCCGACACCCAGGCCAGCGCTCCGTTTCAAAAGCTGCGGAAGAACTGGCTGTTGTATTTGCAAATCCTCCTGCTCCTGCTCGCCGTGTTGGCTTTGGCGCGACCCTACTTCGCCACCACCGCTGCGCCAGCGCAATTACGCGTTCTCATCCTCGATGGCTCAGCGTCCATGCAGGCCACCGATGAAACGCCGTCGCGTTTTGAACGCGCCCGGGCCGAAGCGCTCAAGTGGGTGGACAGTCTCAAGCCCACCGATCAAATGGTCGTGTTGCTCGCGGGCGCAAACACCGAGCCCAAACAATCCGCGACCAGCGAAAAAGCGGCGCTGCGCCGCGCATTGCAATCATGCCAACCATCCGACGCGCCTACCCGACTCTCTCCCGCGCTCAAAATGGCGGAGTCGTTGGTACGTGATCGCAAAAACGCCGAAGTGCATTTGTTCAGCGATGGCGCAGTTGGCGAATTAGCCGAATTTGAGAACAAAGGTTTACCGCTCGTCTTTCATAAATTTGGTCAGAACGCGGATAACCTCGGCATCACAGCGCTCGACGTGCGACCGGTGTTGGAAGATGCGACACAACGCGCGGTTTACGTCAACGTCGTCAATTTTTCTTCGAACACGATGACCACCGATCTGGAGCTGTTATTCGACAATCAAATCGTCAGCACAACCACGCTCGCGATTCCGGCCGGACAAGCCACGCCGCACGTGTTCACCGCCGCACAGGAAAAGGATGGCGTGTTCACCGTACGCCTGAATACGAAAGACGCACTCACCGCAGACAACGAAGCATCGATTGTAAGTCTGCTGCCCAAGCCCGTGAATATCTTGCTCGTCACACGCGGAAATCGGTTATTGGAGAAAGCCTTGCGCGCCGTGGCAAACGTGCAGTTGGCCGTAGCCGGCGATCTCACCGACGTGGGCGCGAATTTTGATTTCATCGTGCTCGATAACGTGATTCCGACGGAATGGCCGCGCGGAAACGTATTGGCTTTTGCAGTGGCAAATTCCAATTGGGTCGAGCGCGTTACCGGCGTAGAAGCACCGGTGATTGTGGATTGGAAATCCACGCATCCGCTGTTGCGCTATGCTGGCTTTGACAACGTGCAGATTGTGCAAAGCCTGACGCCAGCAAACGGCGAACCGCCGCCCTGGGCGACTTCCATTCTCGAAGCACCGCAAGCGCCGCTCATTCTCGCGGGCGAACTCGGCCGACAACGCCTCGTGTGGGTCGGTTTCGATCCGCTGGAAAGCAATTGGCCGTTGCGCGTGTCGTTCCCGATTTTCATCGCGAATGCGGTTGAGTGGTTGAATCCCGCTAACGCGAAAAATTCTCAACTGCTCATCAAAGCCGGTGATCCGTTCCGCCTCACGCTCGCCGAACCGGTCGCCAACGCCGACGTGAAGTTACCCGACGGCAGCACGCGGCGATTGACTGTGGACGGCGCGAATGAATTGGTTTTTGGCGACACCGCACGCCAAGGCGTTTATCACCTGCGCGCCGGCACGAATGAAATCACCTTTTGCGTGAACCTGCTCGACGCTGCTGAAAGCGACATCCGACCGCGCGAAGAACTGGTCTTCGGAGAATACACGCGCGTCGAAGCGACCACCGCCCAACGCACCAACATGGAACTTTGGCGCACGCTCGCGGCCATCGGGCTGGCGGTGTTGATGTTTGAATGGTGGTGGTATCACCGGAGGACGGTGTGAGCGGGAGTCAGAAGTCAGAAGTCAGAAGTCAGAAGGGCCGGCGGCTTGTCGAATGGCTCGTGGCGATTTTCACGCTCTGCATCGTTGTATGGCTTGCCAAGGATTTGCATTCAACCGATCCCAAGCGCGTCGTCATCTACGCCGCGCAAGACCAGGTTTATGCCGAGCCGATTCTGCG
>CALAYC010000107.1 GCA_937894935.1 uncultured Verrucomicrobiota bacterium | reverse complement strand
CCGTGAACTGGCTCGCGCCACTCTCGAACGCGGCGGCTTCCGCGTTTATGAAGCGGCTGACGCGCAAATAGCATTGCAATTGTGGAGCGAAGCCACCCGCAAAATTACCGTGGTAGTAACGGATATGGTGTTGCCCAGCGGCATGAGCGGCGGTCGCCTTGCACAACTATTGCAAGAACGCGATCCCGATCTGCAAATCATCTACGTCAGCGGTTACGGTTCAGAAACGTTGCGCGATGATTTGCCGGCCACGCTCGCGCCGGGAGTCAATTTCCTTGCGAAACCATTCGATCCCCGCGCGCTCCTGAATGCCATCAAGACGTCGTTGGAACGAAAATCGGACCGCGAAGACTGCGCCTTGTTACGCGTCTAAAACTACGCGTCTAAGCCCGCTCAAGAAAAACCGCCCCGCGTCGCACGGGGCGGTGTTGGTTCGGCCTGACCGTTTTACCAGTCAGGTCTGAAAGGATTTCCCGCAGCCGCAGCTCTGTTTGGCGTTGGGATTGGAAATTTTGAACCCGCCCCCGGTCAGGGCGTCACTAAAATCCACCTGCGTCCCGCGCAGATACTTCGCGCTGAAACTATCCACTAATACCGTCACGCCATCCTGCTCACCAATTACATCGCCGTCGCGTTGTTCATCAAAAACCATTCCATACTGCATCCCGGAACAACCGCCTTGTTCCACATAGACGCGAAAGTATTTTCCCGCGTTCTCCGGCTGAGTCAGCATTGTTCGTAATTCCGTCACCGCATCCGGCGTCAATGTGATCAAATTTTCTGCTGTAATGGTGTGGCTCATCCTAATTCCTTCTCGACACTACGCTGCTCCGCGAGTGTGTCAAATCTTTGTTCCCGGCGCGCCACCGCTGGCCTGCTGTTGGCGGCGCGCATTATCGAGCGCGTTACCAATTTTGCCTTCAAGATAGCTCCGTGGCAGCAGATTCTGCTGCAACATGTCGCGATAAATTTCCACCGCTTGCGGCCACTCCCGCAATACTTCCGATAACCACGCCGCTTCCTGTCCCGCCTTTTTCTTCCAGAACACATCCTCCACGTCGCCAAGTTTGCCGAGATAAACATCCAGCAGATGATTGCGTGCTTCAGCCAATAGTTTCATCCGCTCGTCGCCTTGAAGTTGTTGCGCCTGTTTCTCCAAAACTTCCGCCCAACCCACTTTCGCCCGACAACGCACGCCCAGATTCGCATTGGTGAAATTTGCCGCCGTCTGATACGCCTCTATCGCGGCCGGAAAATCCGAAAGCGTGAACGCACAATTTCCGATCTCCCCCCACACCGCCGCAACTAAGGCGTTTGTACGATGACGATTCACCACGTTGCGATAAATCAGCAACGCGCGCTCAATATTCTCCAACTTGTTTGTGCCGGGCGGCGGTTTGCGTTGCAGTGTGCCGCCGTACGCCGTCATTGCCCGAATCCACAAACGCGTTGGACAATTCGTGTCGTTTACCAACGTCTGAAAATGCTCGATCGCATCGTCATAACCTGAACGCCCGAGCGCTGCGCGCCCGGCCATGAGCCGCGCCTCGTTCGCCAAATCAGACTGCGGCCAATTGTTGATCAACTCCTTGAAGCCGATTTCCGCCGCCTGAAAATGTCCTTGTTGAAAATTCCACTCCGCCACCCACCATTGCGCGCGTGGCGCCAGTTCATGTTGTCGATACTGCGCAACAAAATTTGTCAGCCGTTGCAACGCATTGGTTTCCTGTCCGAGACTCGCCGCCGTCAAAGCCCGTTGAAATTCCACCTGTGGTCGCAGACGATGCGTCGGATATTGCTCCAGCCACTCGTCGTACGCAGCGGCTGCCGCCGTCCATTCGCCTTGTTCTTCCTGGAGTTGCGCGACGAGAACTTCCACTTCCGGTCGCAACGTCGAACTCGGAAAACGCACAATGAAATCATCAAACCATTTTTGCGCCAAAGCCGCTTGTTGCGTATCGAGATACGATTGTGCCACCAACAAAATACTCCCGACTGCTTCATCGCTCGGCGCGTCACCTGCCAGAATGATATTCATCGCCTGCTCAGCGCCTGCGGCGTTATTCAACGCGAGACTGGCTCGCAAAGCCTGATACGCCGCCGGCGTGCGCAAAACCGATTTCACATCCGGCCAGTTGTTAAGCGCCAGTAACACGGCCTGATAATTCTCCAACGCCGCCGGATAATTCGCCTGCACAAACTGCGCGTCAGCCAATTTCAATTGCGCCACCACGCGGTCTTTCGACACTGGCAACAGATTCATCGCCGCCGTAAACGCCGCCTCGCTTTCAGTCCACTTGTCCTGAACCCAAAAACACCAACCCAGATTCAATTGCGCATTCCCCACAAACGCGCTGCCAGGATAATTCTTCAACACCCGTTGGAAATGCTCCATCGCCATTGTCAGGCGATTGGTGCTCGCGTTCTCGACGCGATTCGTTGCTCCTTCGCGCACATGTTGCTTGAGTCGCAACTCGCCTAAGGTCAACCACGCCACATCGGCCGCCGGCGCGTTGGTGAACTCACGCACAAATTTCTCCAGCGTCGTCAACGCTTCCGCCGTGCGATCCTGCTGAATCGCCAACGCCGTCGCTTTCATCAGCGCTTCCCGCTGTCGCGCCACCGGTGCATTGGTAAAATTCAACTGCCACGCGCGAATGGCATCTGCCCAGCGTCCCACTTTCTCCAGCAACTCCGCGTGAAACACGACGCTGTCCGAAACCGCTTCCCAGCGGTCCGTGCCTTTGGCGACTTCAATCAATTCCGCCGTCTCTCGCACGGCCTCATCCAGCCGACCGCTCTCCGCCAACGTGCGACTCAACAAATGCCGTCGTTGCCAATCCAGATTCGGCGAAAGTTTTTCCCCGACCGATCGCAACGCCGTCTCCGCTGCCGCGTAATCTTTTTGCGTCAATTGCGCCTCAGCCAACAGCAGGAAACCTCGCGCCAACCATTCGTTCCCTGCCACCGCTTGCACCTGACTCAATCGAAATGCGCCGTCCTCACGTTGCAACGTTTCCACGACTTCATTCCAGCGTCCCAGCTTCCCTAACGCCGCGGCTTCACTGACCGCAGCTTCGAGCCGGAATGGCGATGCGGGAAAATCTCGCGCCAGTTTGCCGAAACTCGTTACCGCCGCCGTATAATTGGTCGCCGCGAATTGCGCCTGCGCCAACCAATACCAGAATTCATCCGCTTTCTCGCCCGCCTGCTCGAGGCGACTCTGTAACAACTGCTCAGCCGCAGCGTATTTGCCTTGCTGATGTTGTGCCTGTGCAAGCCAAAGCACCGCGTCCAGGATTCGTTCCGACTCCGGATACATGCGTATGAACTCCGTCAATTCTTTCTCCGCCCGATCCCACACGCCGAACCGGAACGATGCCTGAGGTCCTTCGAACGCTTTCTTTTCAGCACCAGACAACGCCGCGTCCACCCGTCCGCCGGCCAGCGCCAGCAACAGGAGCAACAGAATGAATCGCAGCTTCGTCATCGCAAAAAACTCTATCCGAGCCACCATCCGCGCGGAAGAATGAAATACCTCCCGGCAATCGCAGACCAACTCTCAAGCCGCAAAGAAAATCTTATCGCCAAGGTCATAAGCGAATCCGCGCGCAAACGGTTGTTTTTGAAATTCGGTGTTTCTCCAGAACTTGGCGACCTAAGTTTCGCGCTTCACAACACCGCTTTCAAATATCGTCCCGTGTGACTCTGCGGACATGCCACCACCTGTTCCGGCGTACCTTGCACCACGATTTGCCCGCCGCCATCGCCACCTTCCGGCCCCAGATCAATGACCCAATCCGCCGTTTTAATCACATCAAGATTATGTTCGATAACGAGCAACGTGTTTCCTGAAGCGCGTAATTTGAACAACACCTCCAACAACTTCGCCACATCGTGAAAGTGCAATCCCGTCGTCGGCTCATCCAGAATGTAAAGTGTGCGCCCCGTTTGTTTGCGACTCAGCTCCGCCGCCAGTTTAATGCGTTGCGCTTCACCACCGCTTAGCGTCGTGCCGCTCTGCCCGAGTCGAATGTAACCCAACCCCACTTCTGCAAGCGTCAAACACGGATCGTAAATCTGCGGCACGGCCCGGAAGAAATTCACCGCTTCATCCACCGTCAGATTCAACACATCCGAAATATTCAATCCCTTGTAGGCGATTTCCAACGTCTCGCGATTGTAGCGTTTGCCGTTGCAGTTTTCACACGTCACATACACCGGCGGCAGAAAGTTCATCTCGATTTTGATGAGCCCATCACCCTGACATTTTTCGCACCGCCCCCCCTTCACGTTGAAACTGAACCGACCCGATTCGTAACCGCGCACTTTCGCCGCCGGCAATTTCGCAAACAAATCCCGAATCGCGTTGAACATCCCGGTATACGTTGCCGGATTGCTACGCGGCGTGCGTCCGATCGGCGTTTGATCAATCACCACGATTTTTTCCAATCCTTCGTAGTTCCTGATTTCAACATGCGCGCCGGGTTTTTCTTTCGACCCGTAAAACTTACGCATCAACGCGCGCCGCAACGTATCATCCACCAACGTGCTCTTGCCGGACCCACTCACACCAGTCACGCACGTGAACAGTCCGATAGGAATCCGCGCGTTGACGTTTTTCAAATTGTTCTCGCTCGCGCCAACAATCTCGATGCAACCGCGATCTTTCGACGGCTGTTTACGTTCCTTCGGCACAGGAATATTCAATTCACCGGTAAGATAACGTCCTGTGAGCGATCGCTTATTCGCTTTGATTTGTTCAACCGTGCCCGCCGCGACGATTTCGCCGCCGTGAACACCCGCGCCCGGACCGAGATCAATAATGTAATCCGCCGCCTGAATCGTGTCCGCGTCATGCTCAACCACGAGCACGGAATTGCCCAGGTCACGCAATCCTTTCAGCGTTTCGAGCAGCCGATCATTATCGCGTTGATGCAACCCGATGCTCGGCTCGTCCAGAATGTACAGCACGCCGACCAATCCCGCGCCAATCTGCGTCGCCAATCGAATCCGTTGCGCTTCACCGCCCGACAGCGATCCGCTTTCGCGATTCAACGTGAGATAGCCGAGCCCGACATTTTTCAGAAATCCCAGGCGCGCACGAATTTCTTTAATGACTTCGCCGGCGATCTTCTGCTGAAACTCCGTCAGCTTCAGCTCCGCAAAAAATTCATCTGCCTTCGCCACCGACAACAGGCAAACGTCCATGATGGACAGACCGGGAATTTTCAAATTCGAGTTTCGGATTTCGAACTTCGCGTTCGCATCGGGGCCGCCGAGCGTCACTGCGAGAATCTCCGGTCGCAATCGCTTGCCCTGACACGCATCGCAAAACTGCGGGCTCATGAAAGCTTTCAGGCGATTGCGCGTGAATTCACTTTCACTCTCGGCGTAAAGCCGTTCGAGATTCGGCAACACGCCTTCAAAGGGACGCTTCACTGTGCTCACCTTTCCCGCACGAGCAAAATAAAAAGTAATTTCCGTATCGCCTGAGCCCCGCATCAATACGCGTTTGAATTCTTCCGACAAATTCTTATACGGCGCTTCGAGACTTTGTTCGTAATGCGACGCGACCGCTTTCAACATCGCCTTGTAATAAACGATCATCCGTTTCCCACCACGGCGCCATGGCAACACCGCCCCCTGCTCCAGCGATTTGTCCGGATCCGGCACCACGAGTCCTTCATCGAAAACCATTTTCTGCCCCAGACCATGACAAACCGGACACGCGCCACTGGGCGAATTGAATGAAAAATGTTTCGGCGTCGGTTTCTCGTAACTTTTGCCCGTCCCCGGCGAATACATGCGATTGGAGTGTAACGTTTCGATCCACTTTCCCTCTGTGGCTACAGATGCATGTCTTTGACTCGCTCCTGAGGTTTGACCAGACGAACGTCCCCCGCTACGTGAATCAATCGGAAGCTGATGCAACGTCAGCATCACGCCATTGCCCCATCGCAAGGCGGTTTCCACCGAATCCTGCAATCGCACCCGCACCTTTTCTTCAATCACCAACCGATCTACTACCGCTTCGATTGTGTGCGTCTGCTTCGCATCCAATTTCACGCGCACGTTCGGATCGGTCAGTTCAATCAATTCACCGTCCACTCGCGCCCGCACGAATCCTTCCCGCTGCAATCGCTCAATCACATCCCGAAACTCTCCCTTTTGCTTGCTCACCACCGGCGCGAGCAACATCACCCGCGCCCGTTCCGGCAGCGCGAGAATGCGATCCACAATATCACTCGTCGTCTGCGCCACGATGGGTTCACCCGTGTCCGGACAATGCGCCTGCCCGACATGCGCGTAAAGCAATCGCAGGTAATCGTAAATCTCCGTCGTCGTCGCGACGGTCGAACGCGGATTCATCCCGCTCGTGCGCTGTTCAATGGCAATCGCCGGAGACAAGCCTTCGATATAATCCACCTCCGGTTTCTGCATTTGATCGAGGAACTGCCGCGCGTAAGCGGAGAGGCTTTCCACGTATTTCCGCTGTCCTTCGGCGTAAATGGTGTCAAACGCGAGCGACGACTTGCCGCTGCCGCTCAGACCGGTAATGACCACCAATTTGTCGCGCGGAATCTCCAACGTGAGATTCTTCAGATTATGCTCCCGCGCCCCGCCGATGCGGATGAATTCTTTACTCATGACTACGAATTCCTGGACTCAAATAATCCAGCAGCGTAGGACGACAACCCCGGCGAGGAAAGGAAAGAAACCAATTCGTTATCAGCCAGCCTTGATTCCAAGCAGTTTGAAGTTTTTTGGCTGATGAGCGTAAACAATTTTTCGCTTCTCTCCGCGGCGATGAACTGATTCAGTCTGCGCGTGACCGGAGCCATATTGAATGCCGCAGCGATTATCTTGGGAGGAATCATCGGGCTTGTTCGCACCGAACCGCTCTCCGCTTCCAGCCAGGCATTCTTCAAAGTCGCCCTCGGCACCGCCACGATGTTTTTCGGCCTGCGCCTCACGTGGTTAAGCATCGGCGGGTCGTTCGGTCAGGTGGTGAAGCAGATTTTCATCGCATTCGTTGCCATTTCTCTCGGCAACCTGCTGGGCAAAACCATCCGCCTGCAACAGCGTTCCAATCGTCTCGGTCAATTTGCTCGCAAATTGATTGAATCACATCGACCGGATCATCCGCATCGCTTCAGCAACGGCATGAACGCTTGCATGATTTTATTTTGCGCAGCGCCGCTCGGATTAATCGGCGCGATTACCGATGCGCTGCCACAAGAAGCCGATAGCATGGGTTATTTTTTCCCGCTCGCCGTCAAAGCCGTGATGGACGGACTCGCAATGATGGGCTTCGTCAAAATCTTCGGCTGGGGCGCGACGTTTTCCGCACTGCCGGTGTTTGTATTCTTCGGAACAATCACAATGACAACGCATGTCTTTGTCGAACCGTTCCTGCGCACGCATGACCTCCTGAACTCTGTCAACGCCGCCGCCGGATTAATCATCTGCTCGGTCGGCGTGGTGATTTTCGAAATTCGCCGCGTGCATCTGGCCGATTATCTGCCCGCGCTGGCCATTGCGCCGCTCATCACCTGGTTGATCTCCTCGCTGTGGAAATGAAACTGACCATCGCGCAACTGAACGATTTCCCATGCGAAGAATTCATCCACATCGTCGGCCCGGTGTTCGAACACTCTCCGTGGATTGCGGCAGAAACCTGGTCGCAACGGCCATTTGCAAATCTTGAATCTCTGCATCGCGCATTATGCGACACCGTTCGCAACGCCAGCGAAACCAGACAACTGGAACTCATCCGCGCGCATCCGGACCTGGTCGGTCGGCTTGCGCTTGCGGGACAATTGACCCGTGAATCCACGAGCGAACAGGCTAGCGCCGGATTGGATCAACTCACTCCGGAAGAGATCGCTCAGTTCCAGTCCAACAACGCTGCTTATCGAGAAAAATTCGGTTTTCCGTTCATCATCTGCGCGCGATTGAACAAAAAGGAAGCGATTCTCAACGGTTTCAAATCGCGACTACAAAATTCGCGCGCCCAGGAAATCCAGACTGCGCTCGAAGAGATTTTCAAGATTGCGGAACTGCGGTTGCGCGATTTAATTCAGCTTTAGTTTATGCCCGCCAAACTCAGCACTCACGTCCTCGACACCGCGCACGGCTGCCCCGCGCAAGGAATGAAAATTGAACTGTGGGCACTCGATGGTGAAGAACGTACGCTCGTCACCTCGGCGCGCACCAATGCCGATGGACGCACCGACGCGCCGTTGTTGGCTGCCGATGAAATGGCGGTCGGCCAATACGAAATCGTTTTTTTTGTCGGCGACTATTTCGCCGCCAAAGCCACGCCGCTGCCGAAAATCCGTTTCCTCGACAAAGTTCCCATTCGCTTCGGCATCGCGGACGCTGGCGCGGGTTATCACGTGCCCCTGCTCTGTTCACCGTGGAGCTACTCGACGTATCGGGGAAGCTGACATGACCACCGCCACCAAACTCGCGCGCATCGTCATACAACGTCTCGATGCGCTCGCGCAAATCAGCGAAGAACCGCACCGTCTTACTCGCACATTCGCCTCACCGACGATGCGGCGCGCCAACGAACTCGTCAGTGATTGGATGCGTGCCGCCGGAATGAGCGTGCGCACCGATGCCATCGGAAATCTCATCGGCCGTTATCCCGCCACAACGCCCGACGGCAAAACCCTGCTGCTTGGTTCGCATCTCGACACCGTGCGCGATGCCGGGAAATTCGATGGTCCGCTCGGCGTTCTGGCCGCACTCGCATGCGTTGAACATTTGCATCAGACGCAAACACGCTTGCCTTTCGCCATTGAAGTGCTCGGTTTCGCCGATGAAGAAGGCGTGCGTTATCAAAGCACCTATCTCGGCAGCCGCGCGATTGCCGGCACGTTCAACAGCGAAGATTTAAATCGCACCGACGCGAGAGGCATTACGATGGCCGATGCGATCCGCGATTTCGGCGGAAATCCAAACGACCTCGCCAGCGCAAAGTACGATGCGAGCCGACTTCTGGGTTACGCCGAAGTTCACATCGAACAAGGTCCGGTGTTGGAGCAGAAGAAACTCGCAGTTGGCGTCGTCACGGCCATCGCCGGTCAAACTCGGGCACGCGTGAACTTCAATGGCACCGCCGGTCACGCGGGCACTGTGCCGATGAAATTACGCCGTGACGCCCTGTGTGCCGCGGCGGAGTTCGTTCTCGCGGTTGAAGATTTGGCACAACAACGCGGCAGCCTTGTTGCCACTGTCGGTGAAATCGTTGCCCTTCCCGGCGCAACCAATGTCATTCCCGGTGAAGCCCGACTCAGTCTCGATGTGCGCCATGCTGACGATACCGCGCGCGAATCTGCGGTTGCCGCATTGAAGAAGCGCGCCGAGGAAATCGCTGCCGAACGCGGTGTAAAATTGCATTGGGAAATTGTTCATCAGAATCCGGCGGTCATTTGCGATCGCCGCTTCACCACGCTGATGGAAAATGCGGTGAAGCGCTTTCAGAAAGAAGCTCCGTTATTGGCAAGCGGCGCAGGACACGATGCCGCCGCGCTCGCGAGCTTGACCCCGGTAACGATGTTGTTCGTGCGCTGCAAAAATGGAATCAGTCACAATCCGGCAGAATTCGCCAGTGAAGCGGATATCGCTGTCGCCATTGCCGTGTTTCAAGATTTCGTCGCGCAACTGGCCAAAGCGTAATTCAGTCACGCTTCTGTTTCTCGATATTCCTCGGGCAGCATCTCTAACACACCGTCCGCACCAACCAATAGCGTACGCATTCGCGGTCTGAGCTGATTGATTCGCGCGTGCTCGGCAGAACCGGCGACCAGCAACGCCGTCGAAAGCGCATCGGTTTCGGTCGCGGACCGCAGAATAACCGCGCTTAACAACGCGCGATTTACCGGCTGGCCCGATCGCGAATCAATAACATGCCCGAATGACTTCTCCGCGATGTTGAAACTTCGCCCCCAGATTGCCGAGACGGAAAGCGCTTCATCACGCAACAACAAACTCGTCGGCGTTTGCGAAAGTTGGCTTTTATCAGAAATGGCCACGCCCTGATAACGATTCAACAACGACGGCAACGCCACGCGCCAGTGTTCTGCTTCGGGTGGATGGCCAATCGCGCAAACGGAACTCGTGCCGCCATGAAATAACGCGCTGGCGACACCGGCCGAACGCAAAATTTCTTCGCCTCGCTCTAATGCATAGCCTTTGCCGATGGCGCCCAAATCCAACATCACCCCCGGTCGCGCAAACCGCACCGTCCGTTCCTGCGCATTCAACCCGACCTTGTCCATTCCAACCACGGCGCGCGCCGCAGCGATTTCTTCGTCGGACGGCACGCGACCGTCATTATCCAGAAATCCCCAGCAGCGCACGAGCGGCGCAATGGTGATATCAAACGCTCCTGCTGTTTCGATCGAAAGTTGATTGGCATGTTGCAGCAAGGCGAAAACTTCCGGGGAGACCTGGACCGGTTCGTGCGCCGCGCGGGCATTCACTTGCGCGATCTCACTGCCGGGACGAAAGAGGCTCAGTTGATTTTCAATCCGCTGAACTTCAGCCAATGCTTCTTCACCGACGGCGCGAAGAAAAGATTCGTTCTCCCCATGTAGAACCAGCTCAAAGCGGGTCGCCATCGCATTGCAAGCGAGGGCGATGGTGACCATGGTTCAACCTTTCAGACTCCGACTTAATCTCCGCACTCAACCATCACGTGAGACAAAGGCCGCGAGCACAATTAAGTCGCCAATCACGGATTCGGCCCAAGAATTTTTTCGTCCTCGGGACTGAAAGGAGTTACGCGACTAAACTCACTATCTGATTTCGAATCAGACACCGACGGGAAACGTTTGCGTTTCTCTTCCTTACTCGCCTCTTGAAGTTCGATCCGATCCAAGTCACGTTCCGCTTCGCGAATTCCCGGCAGCCGCTTCTTTTCCACGTCCACATGCAACGCCGCCAGTTCGGGCGTTTTCAAGACCGTAGGCCGCATCAGAACAATCAATTCCTGCCGCCGCTTCTGGCTGTCGCGACTGCTGAACAACGCGCCCAACAGCGGAATATCTTTCAACAACGGCACACCGCTCTTGCTGCGCGAATCGGAATTGCGAATAAAACCGCCGAGCAAAATCGTTTCACGATCGCGCACTGCGATTTCCGCCGACAACGTGCGACTCGTGGTTTCCGGAATCGGGTTACCATCAATGATCACGTCCCGACCACGCTCATCAATTGTTTCTTCAATCTGCATCACGACCAGTCCGTCCTGATTGATGAACGGCGTGACTGTCAGACCGATACCGACGCGCAACTGTTGATAGCTGGAACTGTTGCCGTAAGTGCCACCGTAATACGTACCGCTGATGTAGGGCACGGTACTGCCGACGAAGATATTCGCCGGGGTCGCGTGCGACGTCTGAATCCGTGGTTTCTGAATCACATTGACGCGCGAGTCGGATGCGAGCGCAGAAACTACGATATCCAGGTCGCCATTGAAGCGGCCAAAGTAATTGAAGCCATCGCCTGAGGGGAAAATTCCGCCATTCGTCACCGCCGCGCTATTGAGAAAATTATTTAACGTACCGAGCTGGCCATTGTTGTTGTAAAACCCGCCTAACACACTATCGGATCGCGTGCGCGGCGCTTGTCCTGCCGTCACTCCCAGATTCCAATCATTCCCGAACGAAACGTCCATGATGATCGTCTCGATCAGCACCTGCGCGAGCACCACGTCCAGTTTGCTGATGATGTCCTTGATCATGTCCATGTCCTGCTTGGTCGCAAAAACCAGCAAGGAATTGGAACGCACGTCAGCAATGATTTTCGTCTCGCCCAGAATGTTGAATTCACCCGCCCCGGCCGCCCGCGAAATCAGATTCCGCACCCGATCCCCGAAAGATTGATTGGACGAAGGTGTCGGATTGGAAGTTGCAGCGCCGGGAGTGTTTTGATTGAGCATTCCGGGTTGCCCATATTGGCCGCCCTGCTGTTGCAATCCCCCCATGCGGCTGGCACTGGTTCGTGTGCCGCTGCTGCGTGTACCGATCGAGCCCGCCGTCCCGCCTCCCACGCTGCTGAGCGCGCTGGCGATTTCTTCAGCCTTCGCGTATTTGATCGGAATCACTTCCGAGATAATTTCCGACTGCGCAACCACGTCCACTTTCTCAATCATCTCCAACATGCGCTTCACGTTGGCGACGTTGTCGCGCAACACCAACATGCCGCTGCTGTCCACCGGCAGAATCGGGTTCGGGGCCGTGCCGCTGGTGAAGGGTTGCAGAACATTCACCATTTCAGTCGGCTTGACGTATTTCAATTGCACAATGTGCGTGATGATGGAGCCGAGTTGCGGCAGGTCCTCCACGTCCGTGGTATTGATCGCGCCGGGAATTTTGAACGCATCGGCAGTCGGCATCACGGTGACGAATTTCTCGCCCACGTTGATGACTGAAATCTGATTGAGATACAATGCGGCCTCAATCATCTGCACCACTTCCAGCTTCGTCAGCGGTGTGGTTTGCTTAATCACGATTTCGGTCTTCATGTTGAGCGAAGTGGGACGCAGCAGGTTACGCCCAACCAACCCCGAGTACTGTTCCAACACCTGTTCCAATGTCGCTGCTGGCCAATCGATGCTCCCCGCCGGATAAATCAGATTCGGGTCGGAAATCGTGTCAGCCGTAGCCGGCGGCCGAATCGTCATTTGGCTCGGATCGAGTCCCGGAGGCACTGCTGCGCCAGGAACCGAAGGAGACGTCGCCGGACCTGCTGGCGGATTCACCGCCGTGGGCGTTGAATTCCCTGCCGGATTTACCCTTGCAGGCAAATTCCCGGGACGCGCACCGAACGGTGGACGATTGGTCAACGCCGCACTTCGCGCCGGTCGCGGCAAATTCGGCGCGGACCAGTCGGGCACATCGGTTGCCGTAGTGTTCGGTGTTTGATTGGTGACGGCTGGCGGCACTTGAGCCACGACACCCGTCACAACCAACAACAAAGCGAGGCAGAGAATTTTCGCGTTCATTTCGATTGAGGCGTTGGAATTTTTGGACCCGCCGCCGGCGGCGGCACATTGGTGCGAACCGCCGATGGCAACGGTCGAGAGACATTAGTATTATTACCCGCCACCGGCGTAGTGGTCGCTGCGGGAGCGGCAGTCACACCGGAAGGCCGCGGCGCCGAGCGGGGAGCTTTTTTCTGAAAGCTCGCAATCAAAGTCATATTCGCGCGAAGCTGCGTTTGCGTCTGGTCGCGAGAAATGGACAACGCGCGCGCCCGAATCTGCGAATTCCCCGCCCCGAGGTTGTAGAGAAAATCCACCAGTTCGGCTTCGCCCGATTGCGTGGTCAACGCCTGCGCGCGTTCGACGAAAAACTGATTCGTGCGCTCGGGCTGACGGTTGTTGGCGACGATCGACACTCGCGATTGCGCAGCTTGTGATTGAATGGCATTGAGAAAATTTACGGCCTGATCTTCGGCGGGAACAGCGGCGGTTTCACTTTCCAGTTTCCGAATCTGGCTTTGAAACACCGCGCCCTGCTCGATCATCGCTTCATACTCCTGCTTCAAAGTCTCCGCTTTGCTCAGTCGTTTTTTTAACGCACCCCAATCATTGAACCGCGGGAAAATGAACATGAAGTTCACAAGGGCAAACACCCCGACGCCCACGATGATGATGAACCATCGCTCCATCGAACTGAGGCGGGAGAACGTGGCACTGAATCTGGAAATGGCGCTGCTCATTGGCCCTCCGTGCGTTTAAGTTCCAATTCAAAATTCCACGTCAACTGCCCGTTCGGCATCGTGCGCGAGCTGAGATCGCGACCTTTGTTGAAATCGAACATCGGCTGGCCGTTTATCGTGTATTTGCGCATGTCGCCGTAAAACTTAATGACATCCGTCGAAGCATCGGCCGGAGCAGTGCCGTTAAGCGACAGCCGCTTGCCTTCTGAAAATGAAAAACCATCGAGCGTCAGACTTTCCGGCAGCAACTCCGCAGTCGCCTTCCAACAATCCAACGCCGCGAACTTCAATTCCTCCCGCGTCTTCAACACCTGAAAACGTTCGCGCAACTGCATCGCATTCGTGTAATCCTCGCTCAAGCCCTCGACATACGCTTCCACGTTGCTGACGCGATAATCCTGCACCTGCACCACGGCGAGATAAATGCCGACGAGAAAGAAATAAACGAGCCCGACTGTAAACACGCCGCGAATCCAAAGCCGATCAAAAAACTGATTGCGATAGCGGGTCGCGAATTCCGGCGGAACAAGATTGCCTTTGCCATCAGATTGCGCGGCGCGTTTCGCGGTGAGCGCAGCAAGTTCAGCAGGCGGCACGGGCGCAAGTAAATTGATCGATGCGTCGAGCCCCTTCTTCAACGCCGGCTCCCAACGCGCCGCCGTTTCATCATCCGCGACCAATGTCCATTGCGGCAACGCCGTCAACCAACCTTCGAGTTCGCCCGCCCACGCCATTTGCGCGAGCTGTTCGCGCAGCGATTCCGCCGGATCGCCATTGAGCGGCATCGTGATTGGATTGATGCTCTGCAGCCGTCCGCCATACCACCACGCCACCAACGCGGTATCCGGCCCGCCGGTCAATCCCGGAAAAATCCATGCGCCTTCTACTTCGATCGGCACGGCGACGATTTGATCGAACGCGCGCAATTCCAATCGATCCGCCAGATACCCCGCGGTCTCAAGTTCGCCGAGAAAAGTTTCGATGATGTCGCGCTCAACGAAAATCACGACAAACGCCTGTAGATCGCCGGGGGCTGCGCTTGGCGCTGGCGGCACCGGATAAACGGTCCAGGCCACCTGGCCGACCGGCAAGGGCGACAGTTTTTCCAACTGCAATTCCACCATCGCCTGAATTTCCGCGGGCGTTCCCGGCGGCAAATGCACCACGCGGAAGAAAACATTTTCCGGCGGCAACCACGCGATGTTCAATCGCGGCTGACCGATTTGCCGCCAGCTTTTCTGCGCGACATGCGCCGGAAGCGCCTCACCATTGCGCGCTGCATACTCGCCTTTCAGCGGGAAATTGCCTTGCGCGCTGAATTGCCAGAGCCGGCGTTCTTCGCCGACGCTTTGCAGGACATTGCAGGAATGCACGCGGGCCATTTCAGGAAATCAAAAGATGGAAAGCTAACGCGACGAAACATTCCGCGGCCCCTGTGCCACAGGAATTCGTCATGTCACTACTCCGGTTGATCACACTCATGATGCTTGGCTCTTGGTCCAGATGCCCGCCTTCTCATTGTTCCCCAACGAATCGAGATGTTCTTCGATCTGCGTCACGCGCAAAACTTCTTCAATCGTCGTAAGCCCGTTACGAACTTTATTCCAGCCATCATCCCGCAACGTGCGCATGCCTTGTTCAATCGCCCGTTGTGCAATGGTCGAGGACGCCGCGCGACTCAACACCAGCGGACGCAACGCTTCATTCAACACGAGCAATTCGTAAATCGCCAAACGGCCCTGGTACCCAAGCTGCCGGCACGTTTCACACCCCGCGCCGCGCATGAACCTGGTCGAATCCACCAGATGTTCCGGGAAACCGATCTTCTTGAGATAGGAAGGCTCAACTTTCTGCTCCGTTTTGCATTCCGGACAAATCGTGCGCACGAGACGTTGCGCCATGATGGCTTCCACCGATGACGCCACGAGGAACGGCTCAATGCCCATGTCAATCAAACGCGTGAACGCACTCGGCGCATCGTTCGTGTGCAGCGTGGAGAACACCAGGTGACCCGTGAGCGCGGCGCGAATGGCGATTTCCGCCGTTTCCAAATCGCGAATTTCGCCGACCATGATGACGTTCGGGTCCTGCCGCAAAATGTGGCGCAGCCCCATCGCGAAGGTCAGCCCGATTTCCGGGCGCACCGCAATCTGGTTAATGCCCTTCAACTCGTATTCCACCGGCTCTTCCACCGTGATGATACGTTTCTGAATCGAGTTGATCGTCGAAAGCATCGCATACAGCGACGTGGATTTGCCGGAGCCGGTCGGACCGGTGACGAGCAGAATGCCGTGCGGCTTGACGATAATTTCGCGAATCGCCGCTTCGTCGTTAGGCGAGAAACCGAGCTTGTCGAGACTGAGAAAAATTTTGCCGCGCGACAACAATCGCAGCGAAACCGACTCACCATAAACCGTCGGCACCGTCGAAACGCGGATGTCAATTTCCTCGCCTTTGATGCGGACGTTGATGCGACCGTCCTGCGGCAAGCGCTTTTCCGAAATGTTCATCCCGCTCATCACCTTGATGCGCGAAATGATCGCCGCCTGAAACCGCTTTAACTGCGGCGGCATCGGCGTTTGATGCAAAATACCGTCAATGCGATAGCGAATACGCAATTCATCTTCCTGCGGCTCCAGATGAATGTCCGTCGCGCGATCTTTATACGCTTCCCAGATGACCTGATTGACGAACTTGATGACGCTCGCTTCCTGATCGCCCTCGGTAATCTCCTTGTCCGGTGACAACTCCAGATCGAGCGGCATTTCCTCGCCCATTTCATCGAGCGTTTCCGCGCCGACGCCGTAATACTTTTTCAGCGCTTTTTCGATTTCCGCACGCGGCGCCAGCGCAAACTGCACCGGCCCTTGCGCGTCGAAACGCACTGCATTCAACATCGCGTTATCGAACGGATTGCTCACCGCCACCTGCACCGCGCCATCTTTCATTGCGGTAGGCAGCACGTTGTATTGAAACGCGACTTTGGTGGAAATTTTACCGCGCGCTTCGGATTCGACGGTGATTTTGTTGAGTTCGAGAAACGGCCAGTTCAACCCGGCGGCGAGGCGTTGAAGGAAAACGTCCTCCGGCATGCCCAATTCGCGGGCCATGAAAGTGAGAAAAGAATCCTGAGAACCATTTTCCACGGCCACGCGCCACGCCTTTTGCACCTCCTCATATTGGTCGGGCATCACGCCCAACACAGAGGCGAACAGGATTTTGACCGAGTTAAATGCCATGTATTCTTTTGTTCTTACGCAAGACTCAACGCCGGAAGCTAGGAAAAGTTGCGGTACGGGTCAAAGTTAATATCGCTCACTCAAATTCCACGCCACAGCACAACGCCATTCACAACGCGCAATCCCGACACCTCTTCACCGAGACAACCGCCACGCCATCATCAACCACTAGACAACGGACTGCTGAAACGAATCGCCGCGCTGCCCTGATCCGGATTAAGATTCAATCCGCGGCGAAACTCCCACTTTAACTCCGATTCAGTTACGAACTCCCAAACCAATCTCAGGACTCAAACCCACCGTTCCTGCTTATAAAACTGCCGACGAAGAAGCTGAAAAGCGCTCCAAATTAAGGCTCGACTGGAGGCTTGCCTAAATTGACTCGGGCTTTACGATTCCGCTCAATCAGCATGGGCACCGTGGCGTTTCATCTTCCGGTTTTACCCACTCCGCCGGCGCGAGCATTCCTCGCCGACCACTCCGGTTTTTTCATCAACCGCAACCCACCGCCTCAGACGACCGCTAATTTCGAAATAGTCGCTCCTCCAGACGACCGATCTGCACTCGAAAGTTGAAACCACTCTCCAAACCTCAATCAACCGCACTCCAAGCACATGAACCGCATCTATCAAGGCAAAGTCAGCTTCGTGGAAATTCCCACCCCGGGAAACAAGGACAACCCGTGGAAACCATTCGATCCCGATCCGAAAGTAGCGCGCCAGAAATGGCAGGATGCCCTCTGGCAACACCACCAGATTTTTCAGGACGCGGTTAACTATTACCTCGTGGCTTTAGCATCATTGGCTGATTCAGAATACGCCACCAGCCGTTTGATTAAAGACCTTCAAGAACGTATAGCCGCAGCGTGGTTTGAATTTCCGGGTGCTGGCGGTAAGGATGCCCGGTCTTTGCATCAATCCATTGCCCCTTGGCTGAACCTCTCGCAGGACGCCTCGCCTCAGAATGCATTTGAAGCAATTCTGGATGGAAATGACGCCTCGCCTCAGGTCCGAACACTGGCGCTCGCACTGTTACTAGATCGTTGCGGTGGCGAATCGGCCATTCAACAAGGAGGACGCGGTTATTTTCCACGGTTTTGCGACGCGAAAACGAATCCAACCTACGATTTCAGTTCTGCATCCCAGGCCGCCGGGATGGGAAAAAACCGGCTCGCTGAGGTGCTTCATGGGGAATCGGACGACAGCGAACTCGCGACCATCGCGAGTGAAATGGATCTCTCGTGGACAGTTAAACTGCAGCCAGACGAGTTTTTTAATCCGGAAGAATCAACGACTCGATTGATTGAGGCGGTCGAGCATGTTCGTAATTTGTTGCGAAATCCTTCTTCTACCCGGCTGAAAGAAGTGGCGGCTCTTTTTCCTGATTTCAGCACACAATTGGATTCGTTCAAAAGCGACCTTACAAAAAGAACTGGCCAGCCAGTGATTCCAAGGAATCGCAAGGCGAGCAAGGATCTGACGTTCGCCAGCCTTGTATTCAAGTTTTTCCCATGTGCACTTACCGCGAAAGTTCTGTCGCTATTCGTGAAGAAACCGGCAACGGGTGCGGCGAAGAAAGAGAAAAATACAGCGGATTTTGCAGCATGTGGCGATGATCCAATCAAATTGGCTCGTGGTAAAAGAGGCTATGTTTTTCGCGCCTTTACCGCGCTGCCGGCATGGAATCCCAAATCACCAGGAGAACCGGTGTGGAAGGAGTTCGACATCGCCGCTTTTAAGGAGGCGTTAAAATCACTGAACCAGTTCAATCAGAAAACGCAGGAACGCATCGAAGAAGAGGAAAATCTTCGCGGGCAGATCGCGATCTTGTTAGGCAGCGAAATCAAGGGATGGAAACCGCGTAAAACAGATGCGAACGAGGATGAGCCGATTCCGGAGCCGCTCGATTCAAAACTGTTTCAACTCGCGCGGGAGCTGGAACGTGATTTGACACAGGATTTGGCAGACACCGTCGTAGGTGAGGAAAAATCCGCAGTGTTTGGAGACGTTGTATATCAATACCGTGAAGGAGAGTGGCAGATTTCGGCTGCGTCTTTACGGGGATTCAGTGACATAGCTGAAGAGTGGAACAGCCTTTACGCAAAGTCGGAAACCGAACCGAATCCAGGTCAACTGGAAGAAGTTGTCAAAAAGCATCAGCGCGATGATAAGAGCAAAAACTCAATCGGTTCTGTCCCCTTGTTTCTGAAACTCTGCGAGCGGAAGTACTGGCCATTGTGGCTCGCACAGGAAGAAGACACTGAAGAGTCGAGAAATTCTTTTCTCGATTCAATGGTCTCGTTTCACGGGAAGCTTCGCGATCTTGAAAGAGCGTTGGAGCCAATCAGATTGACCCCGGCGGAACCAAAATACTCACGCCGCCTTTACATGTTTTCCGACATTAAGGACAAAACTGCGAAGGTTGTGTTCGGGAAAGCGGAGGAGAAATTCACCGTCGAATGTGCCGTCGCAATGCGAGACGAGAAGGGAGCAATAACTGAACAAAGGGTGCGGTTGCTATACTCTGCTAAACGGTTATTGCGGGACGAACTTCAAGGTGGCGCAGAGTCCCGGTGGCTGCAGCCGATGACGAAGGCTTTGGGTTTAGAGATGCCTGAAAGCGTCACATCAACAACATTCGATTCGGCTGTGAGCTTAATGCCCGATTTCGCTCAATCGTCCACAGATGGAGACAGATTGCGTTTTCTTTTGAATTTTCCTGTAACGCTTGATCCTTCGTGGATACACGAGGGTTTGGGAAAAGCAGGTCTTTGGAAAGGTCAGTTTAACGGCACTCGCGACATAAGCCTGCATCTTCATTGGCCAGGAACTGCAAAAGAAAAAGGAAACAAAACTCCTTGGTGGGAAAATCAGCAGGTTATTAAAAAAGGGTTCACATGTCTTTCCGTAGACCTTGGACAGCGTACTGCGGGAGCGTGGGCTTTAATTCGAGTGACGTGCACGGATCCAAGAAAAGGCGACGGCACCAAGCGGCCTGTAAGAGAAGTAGGCTTCGACGGAAAAAGAACATGGTTTGCCGAAGTGATTTCTACCGGAATCCTTCGTCTTCCCGGCGAAGATCAAAAGCTCATTGCGCATGGCAAAACCGAAGTAGAGCCGTTCGGCAAATCCGGGCGCAACGCTCTTGAG
>CALAYC010000106.1 GCA_937894935.1 uncultured Verrucomicrobiota bacterium | reverse complement strand
CCATCAAACGATCGTGCAATTCGCCGAGTGTGGTACCGGGCGGCAATGTTTCCGCAGTTTCAACGCAACCGGTTAACTCTTTGAAATAGGAATAAAATTGCACCCGGATTTGCATCGAAATTTTCTCCCGTCAAAACCGCAATGGTCGCGATGCTGAAGCTATTTACTGCGTTTAGATTTCGCCGCCGCCTTGGGCTTTGGCGTCGAATATATCTCCGGCTTCAACACGCCCACAAACGGCAGATTGCGATACTTCTCGGCAAAATCGAGTCCGTAGCCGACAACAAACTGATCCGGAATCGTGAAGCCGACGTAATCCGCTTTGACCTTCTCCACACGGCGAGACGGCTTGTCCAGCAACACGCAGATTTTCAAACTGCGCGGTTTGAGCGCACGCAGTTTTGCGGTTACGCGCGACAAAGTCCGACCGGTATCGAGAATGTCATCCACCAGCAACACATGCCGACCGCGCACATCGAGCCGGAGTTCTTTGGTGAAAACCAATTCGCCGGACTCCGTGCCTTTGCCGTAACTGGACACGCCAATGAAATCGAGTCGCAGCGGATGCGAGAGTTGGCGAATCAAATCACCGATGAACATGACCGTGCCGTTGAGCAATGAAACCACGACCATATCGCGTCCGGCAAAATCACGTTCAATCTGACGGCCAAGTTCGGTAATACGTCGGGCGAGCATCCGGTCAGTGATGAGGACGCTGGCCACTTCTTTTCGCCAACGCGTTGGCACTTTGGCGCGCGTGGCGAGTTTGATGTGGGATTGAGGCACAGTTTAGATGTGTTTCGAGTCGTGCTCGTCTTTCGTGTGATAACCGCTTTCCTGCCGCTTGAAATTCACTTCGTTCTTTTTCACATACGCGGCGAACACGTCATCGGCACTCATGCCCAACACCTGCGCCATGCTGATTAAAAAGTGAAACAGGTCCACCACTTCAACGCGCGCGTTCTGTTCGTCAAATTTCTGGTACTTCGCCCACCATTTCCACGGCACGCTGTCCACCAGTTCCGCGATTTCCTGGGTCATGGCGCGGGAATAATTCAACAGCCATTTGGTTTTTTCCTCGTCGCTCATGCCTTCGGTGTGAACGCCGATGCGTTTATTCAACGCGTCCTGCATGCGCCACAATTCGCGCAATTGATCCGGTTTTTCCATGCGGGAGAGGATTCGGAGGAAGCGCCGCCGAATCAAGCTGGAAAGCGACTCGCGCTAATGGTCTTTCTGCCGAACAATTGTGAGATTTTCGGAAAAATCGTCCGCTCATTTGAGCCGCCACGCAGCTTGTGCTAGTTTTTCTGTGGCTGACGTGGACGTGGATGTTAGTTGACAGTTGTGAGTGAAAGGAAAGTCAGTTGGTAGATACGCCCACGCCAGCTTCTTCTTTGATCACCCTCAGATTCACCCGCCAAACCCGACTCCACAGCGCGATTTCGCCAAACACAAACATGTCGCGATGGAGATGAAACATTTCTCCGCCGCCGCGGTTGATTAAGAGGAAACGCAATGAGTCTGCGGGGTTTCTGACTCGGCAGGAAAATCATGAACAGCGTTTAATCTCAGCACGAAACACGTTCATGTGGCTTATGGATTCGGAATTGAACGAGCAACTTAGGGTCTTTAATTGTATGCGGATGTTTATGAAAGCGCAGGTGTGGGCCACAGCGTTGTGGCTCGCGGGGATGCTTTCCGGCGGTTGTACGACGGCGGAGCGAACGGGAACACAGCGGTCTGTTCCGACGGCTGAAGTCAACCCACCACAACCCAAACGGGAATTTCGCGGCGTATGGATTGCCACCGTGGACAACATTGATTGGCCATCGCGCAACGATCTATCCACCGCCGAACAAAAAGCGGAACTCATTGCGCTGTTGGATCGCGCGCGACAGCTCAAGCTCAACGCCATCATTTTCCAGGTTCGACCGCAGTGCGATGCGCTCTATCCTTCAACGCTTGAGCCGTGGTCGGAATTTCTCACCGGGCAGATGGGCAAAGCTCCGAATCCGGCTTGGGATCCGCTGAAGTTTGCCATCGACGAAGCTCACGCTCGCGGCATGGAATTGCATGCGTGGTTCAATCCGTATCGCGCCTTGCATCCAGCGGCGAAAGGACCGGTCTCAGCCAATCACATCAGCAAAACCAAACCGAGTCTCGTTCGCCAATACGGTAAATATCTCTGGCTCGATCCCGGCGAACGCGAAGTGCAGGACCATTCGCTCGCCGTCATCATGGACGTTGTAAAACGTTATGACATCGATGGCGTGCATCTGGACGATTATTTCTATCCATATCCGGAAAAAAATTCACAAGGTCAGGATGTAGATTTTCCGGACGACGCCAGTTGGCGGAAATTTGGGGTCGCGACAAAATTGGCGCGCGACGATTGGCGGCGCGAGAATGCAAATCTCTTCATTCGTCGCTTACATCAGGCGATTCAAGCCGAGAAGCCCTGGGTTAAATTCGGCATCAGCCCGTTCGGAATCTGGCGTCCCGGTCACCCGCCGCAAATTAAAGGGTTCGATCAATACGCCAAACTCTACGCGGATGCACGCAAATGGCTCGTGAACGGCTGGGTGGATTATTTCGCGCCGCAATTGTATTGGCCCATTGATCAGCCGGCGCAAAGTTTTCCGGTGTTGCTCGATTGGTGGAACAAACAAAATCCGAAGCAACGCCACATCTGGCCCGGGCTCGCAATTTCCCGTTTGAGTGAAGGCTGGAAAGCGGATGAAATCATTCGGCAGGTCAACCTCGCTCAAAAGCAACCGGTCAGCGCGGGACAGATTTTTTTCAGCATGAAACATTTCGCGCGTCACCCGGCACTCGCTTCGGCTTTGCAATCCGGTCCATTCAACGAGCCCGCGCTGATTCCCGCATCTCCGTGGCTTGCCGCTGCGCCGCCGAAGAAACCCATCCTCACCGCCGCGCGCGGCAATTCTACGCTTATCAATTGGAAAGCCGCGCCGAATGATGAACCAACGCAGTGGTTGCTCCAATATCGCAGCAAAGGTCAATGGACGACGGAAATCCTGCCGGGAAATACCCGCACATTGACGTTGAAATCTGACGACGTCGATGTTGTAGCACTTCGAGCAGTAAATCGCGCAGGCCTGCTGAGCGTGCCGGCGACTGCCACCGTGACTCGTTGACCGCTGGCTTGCCTTGCGAGAATCATCTTCCTATTCTGCCGCCATGAATTTGCTTTGGTCTGCGATCATTCATCTGCTGATTTCCGTCGTTTTGGGTGCTGGCGTCGTACTTTTGATGTTCGGCAAACCCGCGCTGCTGATTGCGGGATTGGTCGTTTACGGATTGATGTTCGCGCGCGTGGGCTGCGCCTCTCATTGAGGCACGGCTAACACTCTCTGCGCAGAAGGAATAACCTGCGTTACCGGAGTGCAGGTCGCTCCAGCCAATCCTGCCACCACACCCGCTGCTGCTGCTGAAGACACGGACGTTCCTTGCGAACCGTAAACCAGTCCGTTGTGGGAAAAGATTACTGCTCCCGGCGCAGCCAGATCGGGCGTTGAACCACGATTCGCATACGGCGCAATCTGCCCTGCTCTGCCCAATGCCGTAACGGCGACCGACTCCGGATAAGCCGCCGGGAAAAATGGTTGCGTGCTGCCATCATTACCCATCGCGGCGAAAACAGGAATGCCCAGCTTCGAAATCCGCGTCACCATATCGCGCAAAATCGGACTGTCACTCGGGCTGCCCAGACTCGCGTTAATCATCGTCACCTTACCCTGATTCACGAGTACCGACATTCCTTTGGCGACGGAAAACGTATCCGCCTTCGCATTTGGTCCGAACACATCCACCGCCGCAATGCCGATCGGCGCTTCGCTCACTCCGGTTGACTGCACTCCCTGAATAAAAGCTGAGGCCATTGTGGTCGCGTGAGTCGGCGCGGAACTGGCCGTCGTATTCATCGTGACCGGCTTTCCATCCAGAGAATAGCGACCGCGAACAAACTGCTCCAACTTCGGATCCAGCGATTGCATCGCCGTATCCACAAACCCGACAATAACATTGCAACCATCTGGCTTACTCGGATCGAGTTTCAATTTCACTTCCGGCGCAGCCATGCCACCGAGACTCTGCGGCGCCAGCGGCGGTTCGACGTAATAATTTGTCTCAACGGACAGCACATCATCGTTGGCGAGCAGTTTCTCCCGCGCTGCTTCTGCTTCTTCTTCCGACTCGAACTCCAATCGGAACGCATCCAGTTCCGGAATGCTGCCAATGACTTTTGCACCAAGCGATTTCGCCAGCGCCTCGACGTCCGTCCCGGGTCTGACCCGAATAATCAACTCGTTCGGAATCGGTTGGGGTTTCGCTGCGCTGCGGGTCAGACTCTGACGAACCTGCTGCGTCGCATTTCCTTGCGCCGTGCGAAAAACGTAAAGTTGCGGCGGCCCGTTGGTCTGCGGCTGCAACGCGAAGTTCATTTCGCCTAACAACCGGCGCAATGCCTGAGTCGTGGCAAGGTCTTTGAATTTTACCGACGAACGAAATGTTTCATCCGGCTCGACGAAGATGTTCCAACCCGTCTGCTCCGCAATATTTTCGAGCAATTCCAGCAATGGCCAATCCCGCACATCTGCCGTGACTCGTCCTTTTTCCTTATCCCAGACCAGCGTATTCGTCGCGGCAGCACCGGCGTTAATCGCGCCGCCACCCAGCATTCCGAGCAGCACCAGCACGATCATCCATCGCGATAAAATCGCTTTCACGCTCCGTTGGATGAAATCGCCACTCATATTGTTCAATCTACTACGGCGTCACGATCCGATAAAACCGCTGTCCCGCCGAACTGTCTGGCTCTGTCCAAGTGCCCAAAGTGTCGGGCGGAGTCACCGTAGCACGCAACTGGAAACTCTGCGTTAAATTCGTCGTGCTCAGAATCTGATACAGCCGTCCCGGAATCGCCGCCCACGTCAACGTCGGCACGTCATTCTCCATCTGAACATCAACCGTAAATGGCGACTCGGCGTCAATGAGTCGAACCTTCACCGCGTCGGTGCGGAACTGCGTACCGTCATCACGTTTCAACACCGCATAAAACGGATGAGTTCCCGCCCCTAAATAATCTGCCGCGACCGGAAATGCGGCGCTCGAAACATTATTCGCTTCTGCCAGCAATCCACCCGTGCTGAACAACTCGATATTTGTGATGCCGCCGGTTGTCACATTTACCAGAAATTGCAACGTCGCATCCAACGTCGCTTCGCCCGCCACCACTCCAGCCGTCGCCGCGAGTGTTCCCGACCACGAATGATTCTGAATTTGGATCGTACGACTAATGCGCGTCTGCGTGCGCACGTGCGTGCCTTCGTACGCCACTGCCGTCAACTCGTGATAACCATCGGCATTGGTCGTCGTATTAAATGGCGCAGTCAGATTCCAATTTGGCAATCCGGCTGCGATATAAAGATGGTTACGCGGCCGCAGGTCCTCCTGATTCTCGTCCAACCGATTCGTTGAACCCGGGAAAAAAGATATTCCCGGTGATGCGGCGAATCGCACTCGCACCTGCGATTCCGACCAACCGGATGCGCGCGCATAAACGTCGAACTCGCCGGAGAAATCAGTAAGGCCGTAAATAAATTCCGCATATCCCGGGTCCTCGTGCATGTTGACGTTTTCCACCACTACCCCATCCGGGGTCGTCAATTCCGGATGCGCATTGATCGCGTCAAACAACTCGCGCGCAAAGAGCCGCAATCGAATCTCCGGGTTGGAATTCGTCACCCCCACATTCACCACCACGCCGTTGGTTTTGATCACTGTCGCCAACAACCACGCACCCGCCGGAACATTCGTGCCATTACTGTTGGTCACAGCAAACGACCGCAACCCGCACGCGAGTTTATCCAGAAACGTCGGTCGCGCCGCGACAGCGTGCGTTGTTAAAACACTCGCTGAACCAACCGAACTGCTTACTGATAGCGTCGTGTTTGCGCCCGATCGATTGATGTCCAACGACCGCAATTCAATCCGATCGCCACGAGCGAAGGCGACGACTTTGGTCGCATTGCTGAAACTGTTGGCATTCAGTCGCAGCGCGAGATTACTGGCAATTGATTGAAGTGTGGCATTGGCAGGAACAGTGTAGTTGGTCGTAAATCCGTTAAGTGTGACGGTGAGAACATTACCCTCGCGCGGCGGCAGGTTACTCACCGAATGCAGAAACTGTCCGTCGAGAAACAAATCTACCTGTTGCACCGGCCGCGCGGGCGATGATGCCGTAAACGACAGATTCAAATTTACCATTCCGGAAAGCGCCGCGTTCTCAGACAGATTATTCCACGCACCGTTTCCCGGTTGTGCGAATGGAGCGGCGAGCGGCTCCCCGACCATCACACCTTGATACGGATTCGTGACGCTGAGAAAATAACTCTCTGCCGCCGTAAATCCGCGCGATTGATAAAAGTACAACTGCGGCACCGGAAATTTTGCAAAGTAACTGCACGGCTCTACAATCGTTCCATAACTGGCTGTCGCACCGGCGTTCAAAATATCCAGCGCATCCGTGTGACCGGAATTCTCAAAAAGGTATCCACTGAAAGATGTGAGACTATCGGCCAACGCGCCTGCCGCATAATTTCCCACTGGAGAAAACACCTGTGCGCCGCCTTGGAAACCGCTGATCGCACCGAGAGCATTGGGGTTTTCCACGTTCGTGCGAACAATGTTCGCCGCGTTCAAAATGCGCGCGTCAATGATGGCATTGTCGAAAAGATAATGGCGAACGTTTCGCAACCGATCCGATCCACGCGCCAGGACGACTGGCGCAGTCGGATGCGAAAAATCACTCGTCACTCCGCGATCCACGAGCGCTTTCGCCTGCGCGAGATTACTCGCCGTCAGCATAAAGGTGAGCCAGGAATTGCTCATCGCACTGATGGGCGGTGTCTGACGAAAAGCACTTTCGCTTCCGGCGTAAAGACTCGTCGAGGCCGGAGGCAACGAACAGCTTGTCATCGGATTCATCGGGTTCTCCTTGAACCCATAAAACATCGTCGCTGTCGTGCTGTTGAAATTATTGGCCACGCCCGACGGATTGTGCACCCGATACGGAATATCCATCGATAGCACGATGAAATCGATCTGATTCGTAAGTTGCCGTTCCGCCAGAGCCTCGGTCACCGGTGTACGCAACACGTTCTCGAAGTCCGCCAATGTCCATGTCGTGTTGCCGCCCGTCCAATTGATGCGAATCACGTTCTGCGGTGGCACCGCGCGTTTCTCAACGAAATAATTACCCAACGCGAGCGAGTTCGAGCTGTTTTGATTTACCACCACCAACGTATTCAACCCGCTTCCCCCTGCTTTTCCGATACAACTCGTCACTGCCCAGACAACTACGGTCAGAATCCGCCCGCACTTCATCATCTCGCCAATCTGACAGATTATCTCAACAGGTAAAGCGTCACTTCGTCACCAGCCTTGGAAGTTCGCTTAAATCGAAATCAAACGTCTCACGACGCTGTCCAACCGCAGACTCGTCGCACCACGTCATCAAGCCGGTCCAGATTCTGTTTTGTCACCCAGGCCTGCGCCGCCAGGCTCAAGGCGTTGCTTTTTAAAACTTCAGGATCGCCACCGGAGTAAAAAATAAACGGCACTTGCGGACAACGTTGCAACGCCAGTGTCCGCGCCATTTTACCGTCGAAGCTTGGCACATTTGAATCCGCGATGATCACATCCGGCAACAAATGTTCCAGCTCCGATTCGAATGCTTCGCGGGAATTCACCACCACAATCTGACACGGCGAAATGGATTTCAAACTCATCGCCATCAGTTTGGCATCCAAAGGATCATCCTCCACAACGAGCACGCGCAGCCCGACTTTAAAAACTTCATTGCGCACCGCAGGAGGAAATCAAACCGTCGTCCGCACGGTCAAGCATGGCTCACCCGCGGCGCCTCTTATGCCCGACAAAATGGGCCTCGACTCGAAAATTCCTCAGTCAACATGCTTCGGAACGCTACAGCTACAACGTTCTCGCACTCGATTCAGCGCATAATTTCCTCCGGAGGGACATTCGGGTTTGTGCTCGATGTAGGCAGATGGACCAAACAGATCCTGATCCGACGGAGTCGCCTCATCGGATTGACCACTGGCCAACATCCATCGGAACTTGGCCGCGTCGATATTTTTCCGATTCATCAAACACGCTTTCGCTCGAGCTTCCTGAATGGCTTGCCAGAAGTTGGGAACAGCAATCGTCGCCAGAAGACCGATAATGGCGACGACAATCATGATTTCGATCAACGTAAATGCGGATTGTTTTTGCGGTTTCATAACTGTTTACCGGAGTTTGAGAATGAAACCGCGGCCGGACAAAAAAGTTGCGCGAGGCGTTTCCACCTCGCGCAATCGAAATCAACGATACGAACGGTTTCAGTGTCCGTGACAACCGCAACCGTGACCGCAACTGCCTTCGTTAAGATCTTCGTCAGTCGGAATGCGTCCCAACTCCAGCGTCTTGGTAATCTGACGATGCACGGTTTCCTGTAATTCGTGCAAGGCCTGTTGCGCGTCGAGAAATCCGCGCGCCACCGGATTGTTAATCACCGCTTCGCGTTGTTTCTCAAATTCACCGACTTCTTCGCTGGTCAGAGGAATGGAGCGATGCTGCTTCTCGTGCAGCTCCTGCCCTTTGGCCATCAACGCTTCGTATTGCGCGCGGGACTTTTCGTCCGCCAGAAACGAATCAATGTTCTTGCGGATGGTGGTCATGTTCGGCTGCGCGAGAATGGTAGAGCACAACTCCCGGGTTTTCTCGAGCACCAGATTTTGTTCGGATTCAGTCAACATAAAATAATGGATGGCCCGGCGAAGCTCCGCCGATGCGGCAGTCCCAGTAGAACACAGCTCTCGGAGACTGGCAAATCACTTTCTCAATCGCCCATCTGCCCCCGCCTTAATCCGACAATTTTTATCAACCTCTCGTTGCCGAACGCGATTCAACCCATTCGCGAATGCGCGCTTCCAAAACGTCCAACGGCAACGCCGCCTCGCCAAGAACCCGATCATGAAACTCGCGTACGTTGAAATTTTCGCCCAGTTCCCGGGTCGCGTAAGCGCGCAGTTCTTTGATCTTCAACTCGCCAATCTTGTAAGCCAACGCCTGCCCCGGCCACGCAATGTAACGATCGACTTCCACGGTGATGTCGTGCGGACTCTTGCTCGCGTTCGCCATGAAGAAATCAATCGCCTGTTGTCGCGTCCAACCTTTCGCGTGAATTCCGGTATCCACCACCAACCGCACCGCGCGCCACATTTCGTACGTCAACTGACCGAACTTCGAATACGGGTCCTGATAAAATCCCATCTCCGTGCCAAGGCTCTCCGCATAGAGTCCCCAGCCTTCAACGAACGCCGTGTAACTCCCATGCTTGCGAAATTCCGGGATGCCTTCCAGTTCCTGCGCCAGCGCAATCTGTAAATGATGTCCCGGCACAGCTTCGTGCAGCGTCAATGCTTCCATCTCCCACTTCAAACGCGTCTTGATGTCGTAGGTGTTCGCATAAAACCAGCCCGGACGACCCGCATCCGGCGAACCGGGTTGATAGTAAGCCGTGGTCTGCGATTTCTCGGCGAACGCCGGAATCGCTTTCACGCCATACGGCAATCGCGGCAAGCGACCGAACAAAAACGCCAGTTGCGGATCGGCTCGCTTGGAGATATCGCGATATCCTGCCAACAAGTCGTTCGCATTCGTGTAATAAAACTGCGGATCATGACGCAAGAACTCGCAGAACTCCGCGAAGCTGCCTTTGAATCCAACCTGCGAAATGATTTTGTCCATCTCACCGCGAATCCGTTTCACTTCCGCCAGACCCAGTTCGTGAATTTCGTCGGGCGTAAGTTTTGTCGTCGTTGAAATGCGCGCACTGAACTCATACCAATCACGACCATCCGGCAGTTCGCTCATGCCCAGGCTTTCCCGTGCGCCGGGCACATATTCTTTTTCGAGAAACGTCGCGAACTGTTCAAACGCCGGAAGCACACGCGTCTGCAACGCATCCGCAGCTTCAGCTCGCAACCGCTCTTGCTCAGATGCAGGAATCGTCGCAGGAAAATTCTGAAACGCCCGCAAGAACGCGCTTTGCGCCGGATCACGTTCCAATTGATTTCGCGCCTGCTGCGGCACATCGCGCAACGTCACCCGCGACGGCGTTATTCCTGCAGCAAGCCCTCTGCGCAAGAGCGTCATGGTTTGTTCCACCACCGTCGGAACACTGCGCAAGCGCGCGATTTGATCTTCGTAATCTTTGATCGTGTTACGCGGCGCTACTTCCAGGAGTCGCGCGATATCCTGCTGAATACCGTTGAGCTGGGTAATCTGAAAATATTCGTTTGGAAACCGCGTGCCTTCGAGCGCCAGCTCGTAATTGCGCTTGAACAAATCGTAATTCAAACGATCCGCCGCGCTGAGTCGCTCCCGTCGAATCGAAGCAATCACCTGCAACGGCGCTTTCAATTCCCGTTTGCGACGCGCAATAGCTTCAAGCGAATTATCCGTCCAACGATGATTGTGTCCCGGCGTGCCGATTTCGGTAGCGAACTCCGGATTCTCGCGAAGCGTCCGCTGCCAATCGAGCGCGAAGAGTTGATGTAAGCGTAACGAATCGCGACCGCGCAATTTTGCCAACCGCGCACATTCGCGCTCGAATTCCGTTTGCGTCTGACCGAGAGCTGTTCCAGCAACGAGAAGTGCGACCACAACGCCCCCGCAAGCCCGGTAGAAAGATTTCATGCGCGCGAGACTAGCAAAGCATCCGCCGCGAGCAAGCGAGAGGAAAGATTGATCCGTTCCTGGACTTCGTTAAGAAAGTTTGGGGAAAAATTCTTTCGCAGTGCGACATGTCGCTTCGCTCAGTTCTTCGAGCGAACAATTTTTCACCTGCGCGACAGTCGCGGCGATCTCTTTGACATAGGCCGGTTCGCAACGTTTACCGCGATACGGAATCGGCGCAAGAAACGGACAATCCGTTTCCAGCATGAATTTCCCGAGCGGCATCGCATCAACGGTGTCACGAACGTTTTGCCCGTTCTTGAACGTGACGATGCCGGTGAAGCTGACGATGGAATTGATTTCGAGCACGCGCCGCATCGCCGCCGCATCATTCGCAAAGCAATGAAACACGCCGCGCACCCGGCCCACGAACGGTTGCATCAATCGCAACGTATCCTCGAAACAATCGCCGCGTTGATGAATCACACAGTTCAATCCACTCGCTGCCGCCACTTCCAGTTGCTGTTGAAAAATCTCCGCCTGCCGTCGTTTGTAACGCTCATCATCCGCCGCGCTTCCCTGCCCTTGCGAACTCGGCAGCCGATAGTAATCCAATCCGGTTTCGCCAATTGCAACGACCTTGGGATGTTTCGCCATTTCACTCAAACGCGACCGCACATCTTCCGGTGCGTCTGGCGCACTCGATGGATGCCAACCGACCACGGCGTAGATACAGTCGTATTGTTCCGCGAGTTGGATTGCGCGCGCGCTGCTTTCGAAATCCGTCCCGATGGAAATCATTCGCGTAATTCCTGCCGCCTGCGCGCGCGTGACAACTTCCGCAAAATCCGTCGCGAAGTCCGGATAATCCAGATGCGCGTGAGTATCGAAAAAAATGGGCGTCACAAGAGAGTTTCCAATCAACAGCGTTCCATCGAATCGAACGTGGCTAAAAAATTACGCGAATTGCGCGAAGTTTCGCGAATAGAATTCGCGGTCATCAGCGTAATTCGCGTAAAACGTGTTTTGCTCGTTCCGGCTTAAGCCGCACCAAAGAACTGTTCCGCTTCGCGACGGAAATTATTTTCCGCCGGTTTGACGATTCCGATTTCGCGAACAGCATTCTCGGGTGAATCACTCGCGTGAGCAGCGTTCACCATGATGCTTGAGCCGAATTCGCGGCGAATCGAACCCGGAGGCGCCTTCGACGGATCGGTCGGTCCGAGCACATCACGAATCTTTGAAACCGCACCGATGCCTTCGTAAATCAGCGCGATGCACTTTTCCGAACCGGGCAGATTCATTTCGTTTGGCGGACATTCCGACGGTGAGCGACCGGCCATGAACCGAACGATGTTCTCAAACTGATTGTCACCGAGCAGCGGTCCGAGGATATCGCCCAACTGCTTTTCCGTCGCAGCAGGAATAGTGAAACCGAGCTCCTTTTCCAACGCGGCTTTAGATTTGGCCGCCACGACATCTTTGAGTTTCGTGCGCAACACTTCGCGCACCGGTCCATAGAATTCAGAAGCTTCCGCCACGCTCATGCGATGCACTTTGATCGCCACGATGTAAAGTCCCGTGCGCGAGAAGAAATCAATGACGTTGCCGGGACGACCGGTTGCGAATCGGAAATTATCGGGCTTAATCAACACCAGCGTGCGTTGCGGTGTTTCTCCGCTCGCGTAGGTGTTCACGTCTTCCAACAATCCGCCGTCCGAATCGGAATACTGCACCCACAACTTCAACTTCTGTTCCGCTTCTTCCACATTTGGAGCAGCAAGAACTGCCGGTTCAAAGTACTGCACGTCTCCGTTATCGTCGTAAATCAAATCGCCGTACGTGTCGCGAATTGTTTCACCGCTACGACGGTTCGGATCAAGATTGCCGACCACCGAACGAATTTTTCGCACCGCATCCTCGCCCCGAAACAACAACATCATGACGCGACGACGACGTCCCGTCTTGGAGTCCGGGCTGAAGTTCTTGAGGATGTATTCACGCAACATCTCCTGCACCTTGCGATCCTGCGGATCATTGGCAGAAACAATTGCTTCGGAATATTTTTGAACCAGTTCCACGCTCGGCGCGAACATGCGCGCCGCGACGAGTTCCAGGCCGGTCCGGGAAATCAACCGGCTGAGAATGCCGCCGGTACGGGACTTGTGCAGGGAGTATGGGGTGATGATGACGTAAGCAAGCTGTTGCGACATAAATTAATTAGCCGGAGGCGGCGGAGTGGTCGGCGTCGAGGGCGTAGCCGGCGCAACGGGCGCCGCTGGTTTTCCGCCCAGGATTTTGAACATGACCGTACCGCAAGTCGGGCACTTACCCTTAATCGCCTTGCGACCGTTTTTCATGGTTTCTTCAATGCCGTCAGCGATTTCCTTCTTCGCTTTGCACTTTACGCAATATCCTTCGGCCATAACTGGGATTGCCCACCGCAGCGCACCATGCGCCGGGAGGTCGGTTTAGTGTGGGGAGGATGGTTGGCAACGTCAACTTGTAAAGCCTGCCCCTGCCGTGAGCTGAACTTCTAAAATCTTACAGTCTAAGTGCTTAAACGACTCCCATCTGCAGACATTTCGACTTCCGTTCAACTTCGTTCTTTCGCCGCGACTCGATTTTAGATCACACTGCGCGGCATGAACCTTTTTGATCTTTCGGGCGAAGTCGCAGTCGTCATTGGCGCAACCGGTGTTTTAGGCGGAGCATTGGCAGAGGGATTGGCAGAAGCAGGAGCGAAGATTGCCGTCCTCGGACGTAATGCCGAACGCGGCGAGGCCCGGGTCAAAGCCATTCAGGCTAAAGGCGGAACAGCGGCGTTCTTCTCGGTGGACGCGGTATCGCGTTGCAGTCTGGCCGAAGCCCACGAACAACTCGAAGCAGCTCTCGGTGCGCCCACTATTTTAGTCAATGCCGCCGGTGGAAATGATCCCAAGGTCACCGTCACCGCAGAACATCCGTTTGAATCCATTCAACTCGCTGATTGGCAGGCCAATTTCGATCTCAATCTCGCGGGCGGCGTGTTGCTTCCCTGCCAGGAATTCGGCCCAGCCATGTGTAAACGAGGCAAAGGCAGCATCATCAACATCGCCAGCGCCTCCGCGCATCTGCCGCTATCGCGCGTTGTGACCTACTCTGCCGCCAAAGCCGCGGTCCTGAACCTGACCAAATTCCTCGCACGCGAATGGGCCACGAACGGCGTGCGCGTCAATTCCATCACGCCGGGATTCTTTCCCGCGGAACAGAATCGCAAATTGCTGTTCAACGACGACGGTTCTCCCACGGCTCGCACGCAGGCGATCTGGGGTCACACGCCGATGAAACGTTTTGGCGAATCGCACGAGCTGATCGGTGCCACGATTTTTCTCGCCGCACAACGAGCGAGCAGTTTCGTCACCGGCGCTGACATCGTCGTGGACGGCGGATTTCTCAGTCAGACGATTTAGACGAATTCTGCATCGCAACCACCGCGTCGAGGGCCGGCCAAGTGAATTTCAACGCGCCAAGCTTCGTCTGGTTTGATAGAGTTGTTTCACGATGGCGCGTCTCGATCAAAGTCGCAATTCGTTGACCGTGGGACAACGCGTGTTTGAGCGTTACTACCTCAAACGCACGCTGGGCCAGGGCGGGATGGGCGTTGTTTGGCTCGCACACGACCGCGTCCTCGAACAACCCATCGCGTTAAAATTTCTCGCGCCGCATCTGCTTGAAGACCGCTACGAGCTGGAACGCCTGAAAGCCGAAACCCGCCGCAGTCTGAAACTTTCGCATCCGAACATCGTTCGCATTCACGATTTCATCCAGACACAACACGGCGCAGCAGTCGCCATGGAATACGTGGACGGTTGGTCGCTCTGGACGTTGAAAGTGGACAAACCGCACCAGCTCTTTACTGCAGACGAAATCGCGCCGTGGATTCGCGACCTCTGCGCCGCGCTTCATTACGCGCATACCGAAGCCGGCATCGTTCATCGCGACGTCAAACCGGCCAATCTCATCATCAACTCGCGCGGCCAACTGAAGATTACTGATTTTGGTTTATCTCACGATCTCCGACGTAGCGCGGGACCGGTTGCTGCCAATGGTCGCGTTGTTGGCACAGACTGGTACATGAGTCCGCAACAATGGACCGGTGACCCGGCTTCAGTTGCTGATGATGTGTATTCGCTTGGCGCAACGCTCTATGAATTGTTGACCGGCAAACCACCGTTTTTTGAGGGCGACATCTTCAAGCAACTGCATGAAAACGTCCCGCCCACCATGACCGAGCGATTGTTTGAATTCGGCGTCACCGACACCGTCATCCCGCTCGCGTGGGAAGAAACCGTCGCTGCGTGCCTTGAAAAAGAGCCCGCGCGTCGCCCCGTCAGCATCCGCGACGTCGCCGCCCGCCTTGGGCTTTAAACCTTCAACAAATAAATCGCCACGTTCGTCGTGACGATACTCGCTCCCTTCTCTTGCTCCCGCATTGCAGGAAGAAGATGTGGCTGAAACGTTTCTTCAGTCATTCCCGTGGCAAGGGTGTTGCCAATTTCGGCATCGCAGGTCGCCGTTTCATTCCCACTCTCATCGCTTCCCGGTTGATTCGTAACGCCTTACGCATTGGTTGCCCGGCGGTTTGACACTCTGCGGCGTTTTTGCGATTTTAACGCCGCAGCCAAAGTCGGGCGCATGTCGCTCGACACGGGGGAACCAACATCCGGCAAAATCGGATCGGGGCGTAGCGACCGAAAATCGCAGGTCACTTTCAAGACCCAGCCCGTCAGCTAACCTCGTCGGCGCGTGAAAGGGCAGTTCACGAGATTTTATTCGTGGATTCCCGCCAAAACGATGCAAACGGATAAAGGTTCAGCCGCCCCGGAATCATCTGACGAGGATTCTGATTCTCTCTCTACAGTTCAGTCGGCACCTCATTCCGCTCCGCCTCATTTAATCGCCGGCGCACTCGCAGCGCTCGGCGTGGTGTATGGCGATATCGGAACGAGTCCGCTGTACGCTTTGCGCAGTTGTTTCTCGCTGCACGGTGGAGTGACTCCGTCGCCGGACAATGTTCTCGGATTGTTATCGCTGATTTTCTGGTCGCTGATCCTGATGGTGTCGGTGAAGTATCTCGTGCTGGTGTTGCGCGCGGATAATCGCGGTGAAGGCGGTATCCTGTCATTGCTGTCGCTCGCGATTCCAATCAAAGGTCATCGCTCACCGCGACGGCGAATCTGGTTTCTGACTCTTCTGGGGGTTTGCGGTGCTGCGTGTCTGTATGGCGAGGGTCTGATTACTCCGGCCATCTCAGTACTCAGCGCCGTGGAAGGTCTCGAGATCGCCGCCCCCAAACTGCACAATTACGTCACGCCGATCACCATCGCTCTGCTGATTGGGTTGTTTGCGTTGCAACGAATCGGCACAGGCAGCGTCGGAAATATTTTCGGTTGGCTGATGTTGGTGTGGTTCGCCGTGCTCGCGGCGCTGGGTCTGGCGCAGATTATTCAAACGCCAGAAGTCTTCCGGGCGTTGAATCCATGGTATGGCTGGAATTTTTTCGCCAAGAACGGACTGGATGGATTTCATCAACTCGGCGGCGTGTTTCTCGTCATCACCGGCGCGGAAGCGTTGTATGCGGATATCGGTCATTGCGGCAAACGCCCGATGCGCACGGCATGGTTCAGTCTGGTGTTACCGGCGCTGGCATTAAACTATCTCGGTCAAGGCGCGCTGGTGCTCAACAATCCTTCCGCCGCCAGCAATCCATTCTTTCTGCTCGCGCCATCGTGGGCATTGTATCCGCTCATCGCACTGGCCAGTGGCGCAGCGATCATTGCATCGCAAGCGCTCATTTCCGGCGCGTTCTCACTGACAATGCAGGCGGTGCAACTTGGTTTTCTGCCTCGTATTTCGATCGAACACACGTCGTCCACAACGCGTGGACAAATTTACGTGCCGTCGGTGAACTGGGCGTTGATGGTCGGGGCGATTGGACTCGTGTTAGGATTCGGCAGTTCCGCAAATCTGGCCGGTGTTTATGGTCTTTCCGTCGTGTTGACGATGTCTATTACCACGGTGCTGTTGTTCATCGTGGCACAACGACTCTGGAACTGGAGTTTTCCGCACGCATTGATTGTCTGCCTGTTTTTCTTGAGCATTGAACTGGCTTTTCTGGGAGCGAATCTCGCCAAGGTCGCGCACGGCGGTTGGTTCCCCTTGTTGATTGCCGCCATTGGTGTCGCTGTCATGACGACCTGGAAATCCGGCCGCAACCGGTTACGCCAACGTTTAATCAACAGCCTGTTGCCGATTGAAGATTTCCTCAAAGACGTTGCGAACAGCCAACCCGCGCGTGTTCCTGGCACAGCCGTTTTTCTTGCGGGTAATCCCGATGGCACGCCTGCCGCGCTGACGCATAATTTCAAGCACAACAAAATCCTGCACAAACGCGTCGTGCTGCTGACGATCATTATCGAAGAAGTTCCGTATGTGGATGGAGACCGACGCGTCGAAGTAACGGACCTGGGTCACGATTTCTACCGCGTCATCGGTCGCTATGGATTCATGGAGGAACCTGACGTGACGCAGATTCTCAAATTGTGCAAGCCGTTCGGGCTGAAATTTCGCGAGATGGAAACCACGTTTTTCCTGAGTCGCGAAACCATCATCGCCAGTGGCCGTCGCGGTCTGGCGCATTGGCGGAAACGGTTGTTCGCATTACTCGCACGCAACGCTCAACCGGCGAATGCTTATTTTCGTCTGCCGCCGAATCGTGTCGTGGAACTGGGCTTGCAGGTGGAGATTTAAGAAGCTCCAGGCACGTCCAGGATTCTTCCTCTACATTTCCACGTGAATTTTTGTCACGCGACTCGGCGCGGCCGCCCAGTCCGCCAACGCCGCACCCGCTTCCGCAAACGGAACACACCGGGTAATCGTTTCACGCACGGGATAACGCCCGGATTCCAACACGCGAATCACTTCAGCAAAATTTTGTTTTGTCGCATTGCGCGAACCGTAGATGTCGAGTTCCTTCATCACAAAATATTTCGTTTCGTAACTCACCGCGTCCTTCGCGTAACCGATGTAAACCACGCGACCCGCAAACGCCACTTCGTCCACCGCCGCGCGAAAGGTCGCCGGCAATCCCACCGCTTCGATGACCACGCCCGGCCCGTCGCCATTCGTGAGCAACTGCAATTTTTCATGCAGATTCTCAGCGGCAGAATTGATCGTTTCCGCTGCACCCGCCTTTTTCGCCAACGCCAACTTTGCATCATCTACATCCACAGCGATAACTCGCGCGCCGCGCCCTAACGCCGCGCCGGAAATCGCCCCGAGCCCAATCATCCCGCAACCGAACACGAGAACGGTGTCCGCCGCACTCACCCGACCGCGTTCGACCGCATGAAATCCCACGCTCAACGGTTCAATCAACGCGTGTTCCGTCAGCGAAAGTTTTTCGGAACGCACCAGTTTTTCCCACGGCACGGCGAGCCATTGCGTGAATGCGCCATCGCGTTGCACGCCGAGAGTCTGATTGCTGCGACACGCATTCACGCGACTACTGCGACACGACGGACACACGCCGCACGTGGTGTACGGTAGAACGGATGTTTCCATACCGACGCGAAATTCGGCCGGCACGCCGGGCGTGGTTTCGACAATGACTCCCGCGATTTCATGACCTGGTACGCGTGGATACGTCACGAGCGGATTCACGCCACGAAACGTGTTCAAATCCGTACCGCAAAACCCGACGCGCTTAATCTCAAGCAACACTTCACCCGGCGCAGGTCGCGGTGTAGGTCGCTCGATGTAGTCCGTTTTGCCGACAGCAGAAATCACCAACGCTTTCATAGTTTGTAAGCTTCGATCGCTGTGCCACCGAGCATGCGCGCTTGTTCTGCCGACGAAAGTTCTGCAATCCACGATGACACGAGTTCAAACCACCGCGCATAACCGCACGCCACCAGACACACCGGCCAATCACTGCCGAACATCAATCGCTGTGGCCCGAACGCTTCCAACGCCACGTCGAAGTACCGTCGCAACTGTTCCTCACTCCACGCGGAATAATCGGCCTCGGTCACCATGCCCGATGCTTTGCAATACACATTCGGTCGTCGCGCCAGTTCTTTCAAATGCGTTCGCCACGGCTCGATGCAGTTCTCTTTGATTCGCGGTTTAGCGATATGATCGAGCACAAAAATCTGATTCGAATGCGCGTCCAAAAACTGAATCGTCTGCGGCAGATGTCGTTCAAAAATCAAAATGTCGTAAGCGAGACCAAATCGGCGTAACGCGCCAACACCACGATTAAAATCTTCGCGTAAAATAAAATTTTCATCCGGCTCTCCCTGCACGACATGTCGCACGGATTTCAATTTTGGTTGCTGCGCGAACCGTTCCAACTCGCGCTCCACCGCAGGCGACACCAATTCCACCCAACCCACAACGCCGCGGATAAAATCGTGTTGCGCGGCAAACCCCAACAACCATTCCGTCTCCGCGATACTCTGTCGCGCTTGCACGGAGACAACCCCATCCACGCCGACCGCAGCGATTTCTGCCTGCAGATGTTCCGGCAGAAAATCGCGCCGAATCGCGCGCATCGCGTCGTCAATCCAGTCGTAAGCGATGGGGTCGTAGTTCCAGAAATGATGATGCGAATCAATCTTCATGCTCAGCCGAGAAAGGGAAAATTGCGTCGCAGCAACTCCGCGTCTTTGAGCGCGCGCCACAGCTCGGTCGGCACTTCATTGATCGCGCTGGCGACGTTGTCTCTGATGCGTTCGGGTTTGCCGGTGTTAAGCGCCACCGCAACCACGCCCGGCACGGCGAGACCGAATTGCACACAGACATCGGCCGGATTCACCGCAAAGGTCCGACAGACCGCGAGGAATTTTTCGCGCCAGGTGAATAACGCAGCGTCTCGCGTCAGATCCGGCATACGATAATCAAACCACGCACCACCGGTCAGAAAACCCGCGTGGAACACTGCTGAATTGATTATTCCCACACCGCGCGATTCGAGATGCCCGATGAAGTCCAGTAAGCCCGGCGGATGCGAATATACCGTGAGACTGCATGCAAACATCACCCAGTCCAACGCCACATGTTCGGCAATCTCGCGAATCACACGCCAGTCTTTCGCCCCGATGCCCACCGCGCGAACCTGTCCGTTGCGCTTCAATTCAAACAACGCACGATACGCGTCCAGCACGTCCGCAAAGCGTTTCGCGCGCTCATCGGGAGTTTTTGCAGCCGCAAGATATTCATCCGGGTCATGCACCGAAACAAGTTGTGCGACATACCCCGCGCCCAACAACTCATTGCCCTGTTCGTAACACTGAAGAATTCCCTCGTAA
>CALAYC010000105.1 GCA_937894935.1 uncultured Verrucomicrobiota bacterium | reverse complement strand
CGTTCATCACTTGAACGCCTTTGGCCCACGCGCGTTTGGTGAGTTCGCCCTGCACTTCGAGTTCGCCGAATTGCGCCTGATCGTTGGCGTCGGCAATCGAGCCGGGCCGCAGGCCGTCGCGCTGATGCCGATGATCTAATTCAACTGGGTTAAAACTTTTCAAATTCAACTCGCGTTAAAAATTCTCGGTGAACTCGGTAAAAGCGATTAAACCTGAATCCGCCTCTGCGCTCAATTCAATTCCTGGTTCAACCGCAAATCAATCGTGCGAATGCCTTGCAAAACCCGTTATGATCCGCCAATGCCAAACTCTACAGTCCGAAAGCGAGTCTTGATCGTCGGCTTGGCCGTGGTGTTGCTTGCCGTTGGCCTTTGGAAATGGCATGAACTTCGGGAACGAGCGGCTGCCATTCCGCCGCGTGGTGGCGAGTCGCTTATGTTGGCGACCATTCCAACGACGAATTATCTGCAAAGAGATTCACGGTGGGCCAACGATACGGTTGGAGGCACACAGGAGTCGCTTGCGCGCGTTGGTTGCACCGTGTGGAGTTTGGCAATGGCTCTTGACCATTACGGAGTGCAGGTCACGCCGAAGGCGCTCAATGACTTTCTGAAAAAGAACGATGGATACACGGCACGCGGATGGTTGAAATGGGATTCAGTTTCAAAGATTTCGGAAGGCAAAGTTTCTTTGGATTATCTCGGTGATCCGAGTTTCGAGAGAATTGACGCGGCTTTGAAAAACAACCAGCCCGTCATTGCCAAGGTCTTCATCAACCACACCGTGTCGCATTGGGTCTTGATCGTTGGCAAACAAGACACCGAATACCTCATTCGCGATCCGTTGGGAGACGGTGAGAATCTGCGACGGCTGTCGCATTATGGCAGCGATGTATTTGCAATCAGAATTTTGAAGGCGACCCGGTAGTCGTTCCGTGAGCGGGCGCTTGGCCGTCCTGTTTGAGGATAGGACAATTCAGGCTGACAGGAAAATTGGTAACGCCAGTATCCGCCGTGGCCGTCAGCATCGCGTAGGGGAAAACCACCGCCTGCGCTTCTGTTCCGCTCTCCCCAAAATAATATGGCCTCATCAGAGCGCGAAGACCAAGCCACGGAAGGAGTATCAGCACCGCCAGCACCAGCATCCGAAAACTGAATTGGTTCATGACGCTTCACGGCAGTTTTCCTGAAAACCACAGTTCGCGGTGCGGTTGGTTGTCGATGTTCCAGCGCCGCGCTGCGAACTCTGTCAACTCAATCCACTTCACTTGCTTCTGCCATTCCACATGGCCATCGCAAAAGACGATGTTCGCGCCCTTCTTGTGCAGGTCTCCGGGCGCGAATGGCACTGGCGAGGTCGCAAAGGGCCTGACAAAGCTGATCAGACCGTCTTGGCTGCCGTTGCCATCGCTGTCTCCAATGGCAATCATATCCGCCGGATTAACCACGCCGCTGGCAGGAACGTCAACCTCCAGTCCGAGACTGTTGAAGTTGCCGACGGTCGCTGTTCCCCGACTGTTGTAACCGTAGCTGAAGCGCGAGGTATTCGGGTCAATGTTGAATGGGAAGGGATAGCCAAGACGCGACGGGTTTGCAGGCCAGGCGAATTCGAGCCCCCGCGCGGGGCAACGGAACACTGCGGTGTTGCTGGACACATGCCCAAGCAAATATGCGGGCCAGCCGTAGGTGATGAATTGGTTAATGGCGGTATTGCGGTAAAAGCTCGGCGCGTAATGGGTGTTTTCTTGAGTGTAAAGGTTCAGGGCAATCCCCAGTTGCCGAAGGTTGTTTTTGCAGGCCGCTGAATGAGCCGCCGCTTTCGCTCCCGCCAAGCTCGGCAATAGGAGCGCGGCAAGAATCGCAATGATGGCGATGACCACTAGCAGTTCAACCAGCGTAAAGCCTGCTTGCGGGAAGGTTTTGTCTTTGCATTGTTTCATGCTTAACACAAATCGTCGCCTCAACGTCAACCGCGATGCGGCCAGGTCAAGCCGTAGATGAACAGGCCGACGCCTCCGGCTGCCACCAACCATTTCAAAATGGGAATGCGCTCATAGGGCACGAAGCCGAACGCATGGGCGACAACGGCCATCCCAATGGCAAGAAAGCCTGTGCCAATGACCACATTCGGGTCTTTCATTCCTCCCGTGATGCGGTTCACTTCCCACGGGTGTTTGATGGTGTAGATGCCGTAGGCCGCGAAGAACAACGGCAGCAAAATGCCCAATCCCCAGGTTTTTGCGCGGTCATCAACGTCACTGCTCATTCCGGCTACGAACTCGCCCAAAGGGTCGCGATATCGGAAGGTGACGCGGGTGGTGAACAGCCCGACCAAGGCACTGCCCGCGAGCGCTACCACGAAAATCCAGCCCACCCAGCCGGGATGCCCAAGCTGATCCCAGAACGAACGCGGCTGACGACGGCTCGGCCAGAAAACCAGCGGAACAAGCAGCAGGCACAGTCCGAAACCAATTACCAGCCCAATGAAGAAGCGGGCCGTTGCGTGCTCCGCCGTCTCCCGCCAATTGACCGGCGGCAGGGCACTGCGCCGTCCAAGCAGCCGGCTGAAAAGGCCGCTTAACAGTGCGATGATGGCGAAAGGCGGACGCATCGGATGTTGTGATAGGGCATATTCCACCCCGGCCAATAGACCGGGGTGGAATGTTCAAGGGTTGCTACCAACACGACGAGTCGTAGCCGTCAAAGTTGGAGAAGGCGTTCCACCAAATTGGCCAAAGGAACGCCGACATCACAGGCGCTGGGAATGCGACATCGCCGACATTCGACAAGGCAACCGCCAAGTCCAGCGCAGTCTCATTGTTGTTGTCGCAGCGCCGCTTCACATCGCGCATATACGCAGCATACGCAACGACGAGGCTGTTTGCGTCGTTCGCCAAGCTCAAAACAGAACACATCGAACCGGCGACCGGAACAAAGCGACCCATGCGCGCCAGGAATTGCGTGCCTGGGAAACGCTGCCCAATTGTCAGAGTCGTCTTGCGGAGAATGGTGGATTCAGTGTGAATCTCGGCGATGATCGGTTTTATGCGCAACACAATGCCTTGAGGAAGTTCCTGCGCCACCATCATCAGTTGAAGTTGGCGGAATCTCATCCATTTGCGTTGGAACGATCTGTGTTGGATGTGAATGAGACTCTCCTCGCTGATGGTGTCGAGCTTCTCGTTCACCTTCGCGGCGCTCCAAACATTGCCAACCATGGTCGTGGCCTGCCGCAAAATGGCGCGATTATCAATGTCACCATCAGCCGGATTGGGCGCTGGAATGTTCTGGGCCGGAACGAAGTTGGGAGGCGTTTGATAAGCAGCGGCCCATTTGAACGTGTCCACTCCCGGCGCGTAATTGCCTTCCGCGTCCGTGTCCTTCAAAACTGTTAGTTGTGCGGCAGTCCCGTGATAGCCTGCGAACGAGGCATCGAAGTAGGCGTCCGCTGGATTGCTGGATTCAGGCCCGAATCCCAGCAGCCCGGGTGGTCCAGAGGACAGTTCCAGACTGCGATGCTGCATTACGCGATTTTGGTCTGGCAGGTTGGAAAAACTGGCCAATAGGATTTCAAAACCCCATGACGGGTCGGTTCGGATCTGCCATTCCGTAATGTTGTTGAGGCCATCACCGTCGGAGTCAGCGTTCGGCGCTGGATCAGGGTCGCCCGTGTAGAGTGTGATTAAATCTTCCAGCCAATCCGGCAGGCCGTCGGAATCCGAGTCAATCGCGCTGTTTTGAGCGACGAAAGGATCAGTGCCGAGTTGGAGTTCGTAGAGGTTGGACAGTCCATCGCCGTCAAAGTCCTCGTCCCCATCAGCGATTTCATTCCCGGCGAGATTCGGGTAATCCGGTTGCCCATTCTCGTCGGCATCCCGAGTTGAATTGGAATCCGGATTATTCGGGTCGGTTTTGAAAACCACAGCTTCGTATCCGTCAGGAATTCCGTCGTAATCGGAATCTTGATGCATGAACGCGTGGAAATAGCCTTCCGGCGGATTTCCAGGAATGGCCAGAACAAACCATTGGATGTTGTCAAAAACAAAGTCAGGCGGCCCAACAAAAATTGGACGCCACTCGGTCGATTTGAGAACTGGCGCGTAGAAGATGTTCCACCATTCGTTTTCCGGCGCGTCAATCAGCCAGAGGTCAATGACCGTCCAGCCAGGAAAAGTTTCGGCGTCCACCTGCACCAACTCAAGTCTCGGATTCCCATTATCCAACCGCGCCTGCACCTTGGCCCAATCCATACCAGGATGACGGGCCTTGTTGGCGTCAAACCGGGCTTTCAACGCGGCCAGCAACTCGCCGCGTTGTTTGGGAGACAATTCTTTCTTGGTGCTCTTTATGGCGCTCACAGCTTGGACTGAATTGGTTTCGCTGCCGCCATTCTGGAAAGAATCCCAACGGGATTCAATCACTCAGCCGAGAGTTGCGAGGAACGAGCTACCCTGGGTGAACAAACCAATATCCCCATTAACCCTGAAAGGGTTGAATCAATCCCACACATATCGTTCGTCGAATTCGATCTCGTAACGTTGCAACAACCGTCGATATTCATCCTGAAACGATACCTTGCGATGATGTTCCTCCTGTCCGGCGATGTATTCGCGCACGGATTCAATCTGCGAAAAACCAATCGAAAAAATTCCGTAACCACTTTGCCACGAAAAATCCGCAAAGTCGGGTGATTTGCATTTCAGCCATAACGACGAACCGCGTTTCACTTCCTTGACCATCGCTGCTGCCTCGCACGTGCGCGACAATGCGCAGAGCAGATGCACATGGTCTTCCACGCCACCGACGATGATGGGTTGACAATCGAGATTCGTCAGAATGCCGCCGAGGTAACGATGCAATTCATCGCGCAATGGTTTGTTGCGCAGAAATGGTCGTCGATCTTTTGTGGAGAAAACGGTGTGCACCAGAATTTTGGCGAGGGATTGTGCCATGCGCGCGATAATGCACGAACGGAGATTTGATTCAACCCTTTCAGGGTTGATGAAATTGGTTTGGAAGATTTCCCAGGGTAGCTCGTTCCGAGCAACCCTGGGCTGAATGATGGAATGCCTTCAGCATTCCGGTCAGCGTTTCCGACTCTGCAATCCCGAAGGGATTGAATCATTCAGCCCAGCGTTGGCGATGCAATCGCCTACGCTGGGGACGGCGGGATTAAATCATCAACCCTGAAGGGGTTGAATGGTGTCCACGGCGGCGGACGCGGGTGATGCAACCCCGTTGGGGTTGGGAAT
>CALAYC010000104.1 GCA_937894935.1 uncultured Verrucomicrobiota bacterium | reverse complement strand
GGTGTCGCCGACGTATTTCAACTCACGCCCTTCCCCGATGTTGCCGTGACAATCGATGTAATAATGATACGGCACATCGGGCCACGCGGGCTTGGTCTTGCCGTTGCCCAGCGTGCCAGGATTCTGAGAGAATTTTTGGAGCGAAGTCAGTTTCTGCGCGAGTGTTCGCTGCGGATTCTGTTTCACCGCCGTGTGATGAATCGTGATCTGGTTAATCCGATGCGTCTTCATCTCCAGCACCGGGGGCTGCGCCAACCATTCGGCGCGCGACAAAATTTCCGGAGCATTCTTCGGTCGCTCAGCGGACCGTTGGGTCGCACATCCGGAAACCAGAAAACCAACGAGAGTTAAAATGGTGAACCCGCGCATGCGGACACTCTGACGCGTGACCGGATGCGAGACGAGATTTTGTTGCGCCACATTGATGTGGGGTCACCGGCAACACGTCAGCGTTCTCAGATGAGAACCGGTTTCAAAAACGGGTTCTGCTCACTCGTGGTGATTATTCCCTTCCGCGCGATGCTTCCGGTATTCCTCGATCAATTTCGCCTCCGCATCGCGCGGCATTTCTTCGTAATGACTGAAGTCTTCCGTATGAATACCGCGTCCACCGGTCAACGACCGCAACGTGCTTGAGTAACGATATAATTCCTTCGCCGGCACGTGGGCTTTAATCACCTGGAAACTGCCGTCCACTTCCATGCCCTGAATTTTCCCGCGCCGACTCGATAGGTCGCCCATCACTTTGCCCATGCAATCTTCGGGAATCCGGATTTCCACACTGTGGATCGGCTCCAACATGCACGGACGCGCTGCGGCAAACGCTTCGCGAAACGCAAAATAACCCGCAATCTGAAACGCGATGTCTTTCGAATCCACCGGATGCATTTTCCCGTCGTAAAATTCCACCTTCACATCCACAACGCGATACCCGCCGATGACACCTTCTTCGCACGCTTTAGCCACGCCCTTTTCAACTGATGGCACAAAGTTGCGATCCACATTCTGGCCGACCAGCGTCTGAATGAATTCGACGCCGGTATCGCGCGGCTTCGGTTCAATGCGCATCCAGACTTCAGCGAATTGCCCCGCGCCACCGGTCTGTTTCTTGTGCCGATACTTGGATTCACCGCGACCACGAATCGTCTCGCGATATCTCACGCGCGGCTCGTGTAATTCCACGTGAACGCCAAATCGCCGGCGCAATCGTTCCGCAATCACTTCCAGATGAATTTCTCCCTGCGCGGACAGAATCGTCTGATGCAATTCCGTGTCCACATGATGCGTGAACGTCGGATCTTCGTGATGCAACGCCGCAAGCCCCGAAGCAATTTTATCCTCCTCGCCTTTCACCGTGCCCTTGAGCGCAGCGTGAATCGTCGGTTTGGGATAAACCACCGTGGGCAATGAGACCGGATGTTTCGCGCTGCAAAGTGTGTTGCCGGTGTGCGTGTCTTTCAACTTCACCACGGCCGCAATATCGCCGGCGTTCACTACGTTCACGTTTTCGCGCGTTCGTCCGTTGAGCGTGTAAATCTGACCTATCTTTTCCGTGACACGACGGTCCGTGTTGTAAAGTTCACTGCCAACCTGCACGCGTCCCGAATAAACGCGGAAGAACGATAACTCGCCAAACTGCGCTTCGCTCATCGTCTTGAACACGTAGCAAACCGTCTCGCTGCCGTTGAGCGCCACTTCGCATTCCTGGCCATTCGCGTCCAATGCCGAAACCACCTTTCGATCCACCGGCGACGAGCCGTATTTCGCAATCATGTCCAAGAGCCGCGCCACGCCGATGTTGTTTTCCGCTGACGTGCAAAACACCGGTACGAACGATTGCTTTTGCAGCGCCGCATGCAGTCCCGCGCGCAGTTCGTCCTCCGTCAACGTGCCTTTCTCCATCCATTTTTCCATCAGCGTATCGTCAGCTTCGGCGATGTATTCAATCAGCCGTTGATGCGCCTGATTCACGCGCTCCGCCCAATCCCCCGTCGCCGACGCTTCGGTGAATTTGCCGCTGCGATCGTTTGCGTACGTGATGATTTCACTGCGCGGCACATCGAGCAGTTGAT
>CALAYC010000103.1 GCA_937894935.1 uncultured Verrucomicrobiota bacterium | reverse complement strand
GTCAGTCTGCACGAGTGGATTGAGAATATTGATATCGGCGGGCCGTCCATGTTGCGCAGCGCCGCCAAAAATCACGACAGCGTCACGGTGATTGTTGATCCGGCGGATTACGTCGTCGTCGCGGAACAAATCAAAGCGAACGGCAATACCACGCTTGAATTACGTCGCACTCTCGCCGCCAAAGTTTATGCGCGAACCGCCGCTTACGACGCTGCCATCGCCGCGCATCTGCAAAAGGCGTTTAATCCTGATTCAACTACCATCAGCCTGCCGAAATCGTTGACCATTTCTGCTCCGCTCGCGCAACCGTTGCGTTATGGCGAAAATCCGCATCAGGCAGCAGCGCTTTACGGGAAGTTCGGTGAGTTCTTTCAACAACTTCACGGCAAAGAACTTTCGTATAACAATATCCTCGATTTAACCGCAGCTACCGCACTCATCAGCGAATTCGAGGGGGATGCCCCGACATTGGCAATTTTGAAGCACACCAATCCGTGCGGCGTCGGGCAGGGGGCGACGTTGCGCGAAGCATGGGACAAGGCATTTGCTACCGATCGCCAAGCGCCATTTGGTGGCATCATCGCAGTGAATCGGCCGTTGGATGCCGGCTGCGCCCAGGCTATCGCAGAGATTTTCAGCGAAGTCATTGTTGCTCCAGAGTTCACTTCGGAAGCGCTCGCGATTTTGCAACAGAAGAAGAATCTGCGTTTGCTCAAACTCCTTAAACCGCTGCACGCCTCATCGCCTTGGGATGTACGCAGTGTCGGCGCAGATTCATACCTGTTGCAACAGCGTGATTTGAAAATTACTCGCGCCGCGGACCTGAAAATTGTTACCAAACGCCAGCCCACCGAAGCAGAATTGCAGGCGATGCTGTTCGGCTGGCGCGTTGTGAAGCATCTCAAATCCAACGCGATTCTCTACAGCACCAGCGATCGCACCCTCGGCGTCGGCGCCGGCCAGATGAGCCGCGTGGATTCCAGCCGCATCGCGGTCTGGAAGGCGGGCGAAGCCAAACTCTCGCTCCAAGGCAGCGTGGTTTGCAGCGATGCATTCTTCCCGTTTCCGGATGGTTTAATCGCCGCAGCCGAAGCTGGCGCAACGGCGGCAATTCAGCCGGGCGGTTCGGTAAAAGATGCCGAAGTTATCGCTGCTGCGGATGAACGTGGTATGGCGATGGCCTTTACCGGCGCACGCCATTTCCGGCATTAAGAACCAGGCTCGGCAGCCTCGCTATTGAATCAGCCAGACAACAAAAGCGAGTTGGGCCGCGGTTATTCCCGCAATCAGACTCCAGACGAACCACTCGCGTAATCGCAAGCCGCGTTGTCTGGTTGGTGAAAGGCGGAATGAAAGCTTTGCTGCGCCTGCGGTAATAAGATCGCCATTCTTAAGTCGCACCGATTCGACAGGTGTTTGATTCACCATCACGAGTGCCCCGGATTGAGCTGACAACGTGAAACCGGTGTCCGGCGCAGAAGTAATCTGAAAGTGCTGCTCCCAGACGCCGTCATCTTCCAAGGAAAGATCGTTGCCCGCCGAGCGACCCACCTGGACAGGAAAACGGCGGGCTTCCCAAAGGAGGCCCGCCTGTTTACCAGAAATCACTTGAAGTTGAACCATCAAAAACCGGAAAAAGGACCGCGCTGTTTCACTTCAATTTTATCACCCGGAAAAATAGGCAAATCGTATTCTGGATCGGATGCCGCACGAATACAATTAACGGTTATTTGAGTTCCGTCAGCTCGGGTCAGAACCACATTGCGACGATCCGCAAAATCGGTGAAATCGCCAGCCGAGGCAATCGCCTGTAGCACAGTAGTCCGACCAACATACGGCTGCCGGCCCGGAAGACGCACCTGTCCCTGCACGTAATACAGTTGTTGCTCGGTGGAAACCGTCACGGTTAAACGAGTGTAATAGTCCGGTACATACAGGTCATGAATTTCCTTCTGTAATTCACCGGTTGTTTTCCCTTCGGCTTTGACCACGCCAATATCAGGCAACGTTAACGTGCCGTCTTCTTTCACTCGTTCTTCATGCGGTAAAAGTTGATTCTGAGTTCGCAAACCTGAAAACGTGATTCGAACGAAGTCTCCCTTCGCAATGCGTGGATTTTCTGTGGGAACTACCGCATTGGTTACTGACGGATCACCCGGGACTGCGGAGAAGTTATTTGACTTTACAATGTCGACTCCTTCATGGCCGGTCATCCGACAACCGGTCAAGAGAATCGCCAATAAAGCCACGCCTCCTCCAGCCACCCAACGCAACACGCCGAATTTCAATTTCTTCATGGACTTATTTCAAAGACAGCCGCCTCAGTATTTTTGTTTAATTTCGCCACTGGCTTTTTCTTCAGCCGGAGCTTTTGCTTCCGCCCCTTCGGCGTCTTCGTTCTTGGCGTAGTAATCGTGATAATAGCCACTGTAATAATAGTAGCTCTCATCCTGCGACATGTTGATGTTGTTCAGGACGATACCGACCAGATTGCCGCCAACCTTCTCGATCAATTGCTTCGCCCGCACGTTCATCGGCTGTGGATAGCGGCGGTATTGAATCACCTGAATCGTGACATCCACTTCGCTCGCCAGAATCGAGGCATCGCTCACGCCCATGATCGGAGGTGAGTCGAAGAACACATAGTCGTAGCGCTGCTTCAACTCACTGATGAGATCTTTCATCTGGCTGGAGCTGAGAATACCCAACGAACTGCTGGGCAATTTACCGCTCGCCAGAAAATGCAACTTATCCTGTGGCGTCGTTTGAATCACCTCGTCCAGCGTGTTCTGCTTCAAGAGATAATTCGTGAGACCAAGGTTATTGGTCACCCGCATGATTTTATGCAACGTCGGACGACGCAAGTCGGAGTCCACGATAACCACACGTTCACCGCTTTGAGCAAAGACAGTAGCGAGGTTCACAACGGTCGTGGACTTACCTTCACCCGCACCGGCGCTGACGACCGCGATGCTATTGAGTTTATCGTCCTTCCGGGCAAACAGCAGATTAGTGCGCAACACCCGGTATGCTTCGGCGTGAGGACTTTCTGCGCCTTCCTCAATCAGATAGCCGACATTCTGCGGGATCACGCCCAGAACAGGCGCTTGCAGCAAGCGCTCGACGTCGTCAATCGTCTTCACGCTGGTATCGAGATATTCAATGAAGAAAGCTAAGCCGATACCGACAACGAGACCAATGACCACACCAAGAGCGATGTTAAGCGTCTTTTTCGGACGTACCGGTTTCAATTCCGGTGCCGCCGTCTCGATAATTTCCACCTGCGCGGAACGCGGCAAGCTCAAGTCCGTGCGTTCGACGTTAATTTTGCGAATCAACAAACGGCGATAATCGAGCATATCTTCTACTTCGCGCTTCTTGTCGAAGTAGGGGCGGCTCTTGGTAAGTTTTTCAATATCGAGCTTGCGGGCGGCCTCTACAGCAGCGTCGCTGCTGTCCAGTTCGGCTTTCGCCGTGGCAACCTGCGTTTCCAGCAATTTCAAAATACCCTTAACACGAGCGTTGATTTTCTCGTTGAGGAGCGCACGCTGTTCATTCACCCGACGCAATTCCGGATGGCTGGGACCATAATCGTGGGAAAGAGAAGCGAAATGCTGGTCAGCCGCATTCAGTTCATTGATGAGCTCCGTTAACGTCGGATCAGGTTGGAATCCTGGCAAAACTTCACGAAGTTCAATTAAGCCCAATGAATTCAGTTGATCATACTGTTCTTTTAAGCGCTTGTAGGTTCGTTCCAAATCAAAACGGCTAGCAACGTGACGCTTGTACTCCTCGGTTTCAGTCAACATCTGCGGAGCCACGCCTACCGCATCAATATCTGATATTTGTAATTCTTCGCGAAGCCTCGCGAGTTCCTTTCGCCCTGCCTCCAGTTTCTCGTCTTGCTGCTTAAGCTGATTTTCCAATTCATCGACCCCGGCTGTCACCAAGCGGTATCCACGATCATAACGCCACTGTTTGTAGGCGGTTGCCACAGCATTGGCCAACCGCGCTGCATCTGCAGCCGTTTCACTGAAAGCGCGAATATCAATAATAGTAGTATTGCGACGCTGCTTGATATCTAGACGCCCCCGCAACAACTTCATGGATTCGGCAGTACGGAGGGTCTTACCGTCATTGAATCGCTTGCCCCACTCGTTGTTGAGGTCCAGCATGGCAATGACGTTGGTCAAAATGGCTTCCGACTGAAGCGTGTTTTCCTCAGTAAAGAGAAAGTAAGGGTCGTAGTTATTAAAGCGCGTCCCGCTGCTCGCCAATTCTTCAATGTCGGATTTATCACGCTCCACCTTCATGCTGGCGGTGGCTGCGTACTGTTCCGGCAAGATGAATGTGACCAGCGTGGCGGTGATAACGACCAACAGGAAGACCGCAATGATGACGGTTTTTCGGATACGAATGATCCGCCAATAGTCGAGAAAGTGTAAGCGGGATTCCTGTTGCGATGGTTGCTTAAGCGGATCCATAACGAAAAAAATAGGGGCCAGTATTTACGAACCAGCCCCCGTCCGAAATATTCTTACTGACTTAGAAACCGGCAGTCACGCCGAGATAAACGCGGTTGCGTTCATAATCCCGGAGCAACGGGTCGTCGTCCACCTGATCATAGTTGTAGCCGATGTGCGCTGAAAGGTTACGACTAAACTCATACGAGAGATCCAAGCCCAATTGATAGAGCAGGAACGACTCGTCATCGACAATCGTATTTGGTGCATTATACGTGGAATGACGCACCAGCGCACTGCCGGTCAGGAACAATTTTTCAACCAACTCATGTTTCACAGCGGCATAAAGCGAAGCGCTTTCCATATCACGAATAAAACCAGCACCCGCCATCAGACCACTGGCTGCAGTCCGATTGTATTGGAAACCGACATCCACTGAGGTTCGCGCCTGCAACAAATACCGCAAGCTGGCGGTTACATAAGGACTCCAAGTGTCTTCTCCGGTTGGATCATTAATGAAATCAGCATACTGAACACCCGCGCGAGCCGATCCAGACAATGACGGCGTGAACACGTGATCCAGCCCAACATAAACACGGTGTCCAACACTATCCCGGAAGTCACTCGGAACTGCAAAAACAAGCTGATCCTCATTGTAGGTTACGTACGAAAATGTATAACCAACAACAAAGGCCGTTTGCGGTTGCAACCGCCACCGCGAATCCAGCCGTAAATCCTGCTCCATACGATCATACAAAACCGAATTCACGAAATCGTCGTAATCGTAAAATGCATTGTTATACCCAAAACTGAGGCCCAGCGTCTGAGAAACCGCCACATTCAATTCCAAATCAGCAAAGTTGCGAATGTTGTCGCCATCAACAGGCTGGAATGAAGCCGCGTCGCGAATCAAGTCAGGCTCTTGACCAATCACAAATGCTTCGGAAAGCGAGAAATCAACCGTAGGGCTGAAAGCATGCGTCAGATCGAAATCAAACGTGTGTGTGTAGTCGGATTTGTCAGCACGTGTAGGATCTTGCTTATCGTAATAGCGCGCGGTGAACGCGTAACCCAAATTGAAAGAAGTCTGTTCTCCAGCAAAACCATAATCCACCGACGGCGAAATCGAAACGCCGACAGATTCCGTGGCGTTGGGAGTTGCCGCCACATTATCATCATAAAATCCGCGCACTGTCGCTTGCACACTCCACGGTTTTGTCTGCTGCAACTCATTAAGAGCACCGCGCTCAACGGCTTGAAGCGCTGATGCACCAACAGCCACCAGACCTACGGAAACCACGATTTTTTTCATAGATTTTTTTGGTTCTAATAAACCCGAGACGACGTTTGCGCTCAGATTTACCGGAATAGACCAAAGAGTGTCAAACAAATGTTCCGCTTTTTTTGGTGATAATTCCCTCGGCGTTATAACAGCCGTGGAAATCATTTTCCCGTTCGTTCGCAATGACAACCATTATCGACACCGAATTCATCCGCCTGTTCAAACACGCTCAAAACTCATTTATCTTTAGAGTAACCAACGATTGTCCCGGTTCCCGCTATCGAGCCGGTATTCTTAACATTGCCCCGACCTGTAATCGACGCGGGTCCAATCCCGGATTAGCCGCTGTGAGTGCTTCTAAACCGATGTTATTACGCCGCGCAATCGAAGCCAGCGTATCGCCAGGCTGAACACGATAGGTTCGAGTCGTTGCGGTTGATGTGGTTGCGCTTGCTGGTCGAACTGTGCTTTGAACGGTGGTCGGACGACTGCTCACCGCAGGCGCTCGTTCTACCGATGCGTCGGCACGAACAGATGACGCGCTGGCTTGAGCCTGAGCCAATGCGCGACGCAAACTATCTACTTCTTCCTGTAAGCGCCGCTTCTCTTCGACCAATTGTTCCAATTGCCGCTGCAGCTCTGGAGTAGCGGGAACGGGCAAAACTCCTTTCGCCAGTTCCTGCTTCAGTCGGAAAATATGCTGGCGAATTGTCTCCGCGTCATTCGCATTGGGACGCAGTTTTAAATACTTCTGGTAATGATAAATCGCTGCCGCCGGATCCGCTTCCTTTTCGGCATAAAGCCAACCCAATTCAAAATGAGCCGCTCCGGAATGCGGATTCATTTCCAAGGCCTGCTCGAAAGCTTCGATCGCACCGCGAAAATTCATCGCATTGACCCGACTACGACCGATCAAAAACTGCGGCTCCTTTTCTTCGTCCAACGTGCCCGGGGCAGTCGGAGTACAACTGCATATCAATACACCACACCAGGCAGCAACAAACCATCGAAATGTGGGCGTACGGAACATCGCGAGCCCAAAATAATCAACCTGCATCGCTCAAGCAATTGCCGGCTCTCGACATGTTCAGGTCGAACTTCACTTTCGTGCCTTCATTGCAAAAGGATTTCCTCTGCGTTGATTGGCGGAAGCCACCTTCGGAAGAAAAAACACGCTCAACGCTGAATAAACCCATCCCACCAGAAAGTGTGCCGCGAAGATAAAACTCATTTGGACCAAATCCGTCAGTCCTGCAACGTACAAACAAATTCCCGCCACCATCAACAACGCTCCCGGTAAAACTGCTGCAGCACTGAACTTCCAACTACCACTCCAGGAAATTTCGCGATTGAGAAAAAATGCCGCGAAGCATACCGGCCCGGCGTAGAGCGTCGCCAAGCCAAACCAACTCAGAAAAAGCCCAATTCCGACCACCATCATTGCACCCACAACCAGCGCCGGTCGCCATGCGCCCCAACGCGGTTCTAATTCCTGCCGGTTCGCCGCGATGATCCAACCTTGAGGATATTTCGCCGCGGCGTAACCAAACAGGGAATGCATTCGAAAATCGTCCCGCCCGAATTCAATCTGCATATGCGCAACCGAACGCAATCGGGCGGAGTGATTCAAATCCACGCTGAGCGCAAGAAACCGATTCTCTGCCAAAATTGCCGGCACCGTGCCGCGCCATTGCAATTGGCCTCGACGAATTTCCCCTTCGGCCGGTAGTTGAGCAATTGCCTTGTCAATCACTGGAAAATACGCATCACAGAGCAACCACGCGATCGCGGCTGCCGCCAACAGAGCGACACAGAATTGCACCAACAGCAATCGCCGCAGCGGTGCCGATGCAAACGCCGCCACCCCGCGCGGGGTTAACGGCTGCCAGGCCTGGGGAGAAGTTGCTTCCATCGGCATCTGGGACGAATAACCGACGGGCACCAATCAAAGAAAAAGATTATGCCTGCGGTGGCGCTTCTGGCGGCTTGGGATTCGCTCCGCCTTGTTGCTGTTGCGGCGGCGCGAGAATCACCGGCACGGGATAACGCAACTTCATCACGTCATCCACCAACACCTCGATGAAGTACGTTCCCGGTGTTTTGAATTCCACCTGCCCGAACACCGTAACGTTCGTGGCATGATACGCTGCGTCCTGCAACGCAAATTTAACTTCGCCTTTCCGCAGCACGGTCGTTTGATCCGGACCAATCAGCCGCACGCTTTCGGTGAATTGTCCGATTCCCGCCGTCCAGCGATTGAATACGCTCAATTTGAACGCCACTACCGGCAACTGCGGCACGCGAATGAAATTGATAACGCCGATGATAATGAAATTGCCGTTCGCTTCCTGGCGAATTTCTTCACATAAAAGCGAGCATTGCAGGTCCGGGAGAATTCGAGTGGGTGTCATGTTCTGATTATTTGAAAAATTACTTGGTCGCGAGTTCGGCCGCACGCACCGTGTTTTGCATCAACATCGCAATCGTCATCGGGCCGACGCCGCCGGGGTTGGGGGTGATTTTTCCGGCGATCGGCTGCACTTCAGCAAACGCCACATCTCCCACGAGCTTCGTTCCGGTTTTGTTCGTTGGATCCGGAATGCGATTCACGCCTACATCCATTACCACAACGCCCGACTTCACCATGTCCGCTTTCAAAAACTCCGCAACGCCCATCGCTGCCACAATTATATCCGCGCGTCGGCAATGTTCCTTGATGTTGCGTGTGGCGGAATGACAAATCGTCACCGTCGCGTTGGCCTGACGACCTTTCTGACACAACATGGCGGCCATGGGTTTGCCGACAATGTTGCCGCGACCAAGAATGACTACGTCCGCGCCATCTGTTTTCACATTCGAGCGGACCAGTAATTCACGCACACCCGCCGGAGTGCAGGGTTGAAAACCGGTTTCATCACCAAGCATTAATTTCCCCACGTTCACCGGATGAAAACCGTCCACATCTTTGGTCGGCAACACCGTCGCATAAACCACTTCCTGCCGGATGTGTTTCGGCAATGGTGCTTGAACGAGAATCCCGTGCAATCGCGCATCCGCATTCAGTTTCGCCAACAGCGCGAGCAATTCCTCTTCGGAAGTCTGTTCGGGTAGAACGTACGTTTCGGAAACTATTCCCAGATCCGCACAGGCTTTTTCTTTGCGTCCAACGTAAACCTTCGACGCCGGATCTTCACCCACACGCACAAAGGCCAAGCCGGGTTGAATGCCGCGAGATTTTAATGCAGCGATCCGCTGCGTAAGTTCGCTTTGAATCTGACTCGCGATTAATCGCCCGTCAATGAGGTTGCCCGCCGACATTATTCGACGACGTAAATCTTCTGAATCGTCAACACCGGCGTGTTCAACCAGCGCTCATCAAGACCTTCCTGACCGCTGACAATGATGTAGCGGCCCACGTAACGGCTCAGTTCCAGTTGAGCGGTCGGGCTGTGCAAATAGTTGATCAACTTTCCGTTTTCCTTGCTGTGCAAACCGTACTTCGTCGGCGCTTGAATGCTGATTGTCGGTTTCACCACGCCTTCATGAGAAACGGTGCGTGGCACCCAGACTTCTTCGATGATTGGCGGCGGCGCGGGAGCATCCAGAGCGTCTGCAATCGGCGTCGGCGTCGGTTCGGTCAAAACAATTCCGTCAGGCACATCCGTCGTGTTCGGAGAAATAACCGGAGAATCCTCAACCGTCGTCGGCGTCGCTTCGGGCGGCTGAATGGAAACCACCTGCGGCAACGTGGCCGTGCCGGCATCCTGATGCACATAGCTCGCTGCAACATATGCAAACGCATCTGCTGGCGCAGCGATTTCGGTCCAATTACCTTTGGTTGAAATTTCTTTTACGACCGTGCCCTGAGTGAGCGTTCCCACCACGCTGTAATTCTCCCCGGCGCCGGTGCGAACATTCAGCTTACGCGGCTTCACGGTTTTGTCCGGATTCAAATACGAGCTGTGAACCCACACATTCGCGTTCGCGGGAAAATTGATTTTAGCCCACTGCGACGGCTCACCGGCTTTCGTCTTCGACAAAATCACCTGTTCGATCACGTTCACCGTGTCGCCGTCCTGCAACTTCGCGATGACTTCGCCGGCGAAACCGGCTTTGCCACGGACATTCACGTTCTTGCCGACAATGCGAGCCGCGCCGGGCGAGAGAATCACCGGCTTTTCCGCTTTGCTCGCGGGAGCGGCTTTAGGAGCTGGCGCGGGTTTGGCAGGAGCAGCAGCGGGTTCGAGTGGTCCGTCCGCGCGCGCGATCAACGACACCGCCAGCAGCATCGCCGTCAAAATCGTCCATCCGTTCTTTTTCATAGGTCAGGCAAGTAAAGTTTTAATCTCCGCCGGTGTCAATGTCCGCCATCGTCCGACTTTCAATTCACCCAATTTTATTTTTCCAATCTGCGTTCGAATGAGCCGACGCACATTCAACGATTGCGATTCAAACATCCGCCGCACTTCGCGATTTTTGCCCTCCGCCAACTCCAGTTCCACCACACTTTCGGATTTCGTCGCCGAAATCAGCCAGGCACGTTCCGCTTTCAGCTTTTCGCCGTCGTGAAAAATGCCGCGGGTAAATCGCTCCAGAATCGCTTCGTCCACCTTCCCATCCACCGTCACCACGTATCGTTTCCGAACGCCGTAGCGAGGATGCGTCAGCCACAACGCGAAGTCTCCATCATTGGTCAGGAAAAGCAATCCTTCGCTGGCATAATCCAGCCGCCCGACGGAATTCACAATCTGCCATTCCTTCGGCAATAAATCGTAAACTGTCGGGCGATTATGTTCGTCCTGCTTGGAACAGACACAGCCTTTGGGCTTGTGCAGGGCGAGATAGAGTTTTTTCTGAACGCGAACGGGCTTGCCGTCCACCGTGATTTTGTCGCGCTCGGGATCAACTTTCGAACCGAGCAGCCGGACGGGAGAACCGTTCACCGCCACCCGGCCATCGAGAATGAATTGCTCCGCCGCGCGCCGCGAAGCTACGCCCGCTTCCGCCAGAAATTTTTGCAGGCGAACCACAGAAGAATGTGACGGATGACAAGTGTAACCTGACAGGAAAAGGCAGGTGCTGCCACCCGCCTCCCGTCATTCGTCACCTGTCGAATCAAGCTTCAGGCTTGGTCTTGCGGAGACCGGTGATCCGGTCGCCATCTTTCCATTGCCCGCGTTTTTTGAGCACTTCGATGCGCTCAAAACGCTTCAGGACGTTACGTTTGCCGCCCAAAGTGGACGCGGCGCGGAGACTGCGATGCTGTGACATAAACTTTCTTCCGGTTAAAATTTCATCCGCTTCGGCACAAAGCGGACGCGGACTCTATCAACCTCCCGGCCTTCTGCCAATGGCGAATTTAGGATGATTCTCGGCGGCACAACTCTGGCGCTCCTTACGCCAACGCACGATTAGCCCCACGTATCGGGTCCAATGTCCACCGACCGGGAAAAACCTGGTCACCCCCACAGCCTATCCGCCATGCGTGCTTAAGCAGCGTTATTTCATGCCGATGAAAATCCTGGAAACAGATGCCGACGGCGAATTTTCGCTCTTTCCCAGCGCGCCGGGGACGCGCCGCTTGACTTGCGCGAAGGCTTTCGGAAAACTTTTCCGCGTTGTATGTCCGCCAAAAGCAGTCCCAGAAAAAGTCGTTCCGCTCGTGAGCAATCACGGGCTCTGGACATCCAGATTCAGTTCATGGAAGGCTTGGTTCGGCGCGATCCGTCCTACGTCGAAGCGCTGCAACTTCTCGGCGACAACTACACCAAACGCGGGCGCTATTCCGATGGCCTCGGCGTGGACGAACGCCTCGCCGAACTCGAACCGAACAACCCGCTCGTGTTCTACAATCTCGCTTGCAGCTATTCGTTGCTCGATCGTTGCGACGACGCCGCTGATGCGTTGGAAAAAGCGTTGCGGCTCGGTTATCGCGATTTCAAGTGGATGGCCAAAGATTCGGATTTGAAAAAACTCCGCGCTCATCCGCGTTACAAAGCCATTCGCGCTAAAATCAAGCAGCTCAAAGAAGAAGACGTTTAGTTTTCTTTGGTCGTCCGCTGGCCCGGCATTCGACTCCACCGGCGGCCACAACTTCTGATTTCGGTCTTTCACCGGTTTTCGTTACGCTGTCTGCATGAACGTCATCGTGCGCGGCAAACCGCAATCCTTCCGCACTGTCAGTTTTGACGCGCCTCGCAATCACGTTTGCCTGATTGAACAACGCCTCCTGCCGCACGAATTTAAAATCATCGCGACGCGCGATTATCGGGAAACAGCGGCCGCAATTCGTGACATGATCGTGCGCGGCGCGGGTGCGATTGGCGCAACCGCCGCTTATGGATTGGCTCAAGGCGCACGGGCATTTCGCGGCCGCGACCTGAAGAAATTCACGCAGCACGTTGAAAAGGTGTCTGCCACGTTGAAAGCCGCACGGCCGACTGCGGTTGATCCTGTCAACGCCATGAACGACGTGCGCCGCGTTATGAGTCGCGGTGAATCTGTCGCCGAACAACAGGATCTTGCTCTCGCCGCCGCCGAAGAATTCGCTAACGAAGACGTGCGTCATTGCGAAGCCATCGGGCGACATGGCGCGAAATTGATTCGTAACGGCATGCGCGTGTTGACGCATTGCAACGCCGGTTGGCTGGCGTTCGTGGATGTCGGCTCAGCCACCGCACCGCTCTACGCCGCGCAGGCGGCCGGAAAAAAAATTCACGTGTTCTGCGACGAAACCCGACCGCGTTGCCAAGGTGCGACATTGACCGCCTGGGAATTAGCGCAGCAAAAAATTTCTCATCAGATCATCGCCGACAACGCTGCCGGGCATTTGATGCAACGCGGAGAAATTGATCTGGTCATCGTCGGTAGCGATCGCACGCTCGGACGCACCGGCGAAGTGGCGAATAAAATCGGCACGTACACGAAAGCCGTGCTCGCGAAACGGCACAATATTCCGTTTTACGTGGCGATTCCGCTTTCGACGCTGGATTGGCAACTGAAGCGCGGAACGGATATTCCCATCGAAGAACGCCACGAGGAAGAAGTTCTCGGCGCGTGGGGCGTGGCCGCAAATTCAAGTTCCCGCCGACAAAATAAAAAATCCGCCGCACGCACTTACGTCCGTATCGCTAATCCTTCCAGCGGCGCCCGCAATCCCGGTTTCGACGTCACGCCTGCTGATTTGATTACAGGAATCATTACTCCCGTCGGAATCTTTAAACCTACCGAACTTTGGCGGCAGCGCCATAAGTTGGGCTACACTGCCAACGCATGATACAACGCTTTTTGAACCGGTTAATCTGGCTGGCCGTGCTCGCACTGCCCGCGATGGCTTCCGCTCAGACCAATGTTCAAACGCGCGAATCGGTCGGCTACTTCACCAACGGCGCGGCAGTAATGGAAATCTTTCGGGTAACGACAGAGCTTGTGAACACGCAACGCGTTCGCCTGCCCCCGCATTTGTTGACTAACGCCGCGGCGGCAACGAACCCGGTCATCGCGCGATTGCGCACTAACTACTATTCCTACACGAATCTCGTCTTCGATGGGTTCCTGCCGAATTCGATTCCGTATCTGATCTGGACAAATTTCATCGCGCATACAAACGGTCGCACGATGCGTATCTGGTCCGAGCGCACGCATCCGGCAAATTTTCCCACCAACCCACCCACCGTAAAATGGAATACCAATAGCCTCATCTGGGGCATGAAAGGCATGACCGCATTGAGCCCGTCGTGGGCAGGGCAGGGCGCAGTCGGACAAGTGCCGCTGACGGCTCTGACCCGTCGCCACGCCTACGCGCGCGGCCACGGTATGGGCCCGGATGGCTTCACGGACAAATGGGGCGGGCGCAAAGTGTGGTTTCTGACGCGTGATAATCGGTTGTTGGAATTCACAACCAGGCGCGCCGTTGTGCGGACTGGTTCAACGAATGGCGTGCATCGCGATTACACGATTTTCCTGCTCGACCGGGATTTGCCCAACAGCATTGAGCCGATGACCGTCACGTCCGCGGAAGAAGTCCGCAAATATTATCTCAATCACAATCCGCCGCCGTTTCCCGCGCAACAAACCGTCGTGCCGTATCCGATTTTTCAGGCGGAACAGGGCGGCAATGTCAGTTCCAGCATTCCGCCGCTGATCGTGAATACATGGAAAGGCGGCGATTCCGGCTCGGCGAACATGATTCCGTTACCGGGTGAACTGGTATTTTTCAGCGGTCGCTCCACGACCGGTCCGACGCGGGAAATGCAGGCGGACATGGATGAATTGTGTCGGCAGGAAGGGCTCAAACCGGCGCGATACCAAATGCGATGGTTGGATTGGGAAAAGCTGGTAAGCAAATAACCTGACTGCGGTTTTCGCAATTGTCTTACGGCGGAACTGTGACTTATCGTCTGTAGCAGAAGCCCTTGGGTTCGTTACGATGGTCAAGACCGGCGAGGAAACTTATACCTGAAGATGAATTTGCCTGCCAAGCGCATTGTGCTGCTCAAACGCGGCGACCTTGTCACTCGCCGACTTCGTCCGTCGGTGACACTTTTCGGATCAATTTTTTTCCTGAGCTTCGCGGCCACTTTGCCCACAGCGGCTGCGACTCCCACCGAAGTCCAAGCGCTCAAGCAGCTTAGTCTGGAGGAACTGCTCGACCTCGAAGTCATTTCCGTTTCGCGCCGTCCGGAAAAATTTTCTGAAACCGCCTCCGCTTTGCAGGTCATTCTGAGGGAAGACATCCGGCGCTCCGGCGCCACCAGTATTCCGGAAGCGCTACGACTTGCGGACAATCTTCATGTGGCGCAAAAAGGTTCGCACGCGTGGAGCATCAGCGCGCGCGGTTTCAACACTGATTCCGCCAATAAATTGCTCGTCTTACGCGATGGCCGCACTGTTTACACGCCACTCTTTTCCGGCGTGTTCTGGGACGTGCAGGATTATCTGCTGGAAGATATTGATCGGATTGAGGTCATCAGCGGACCGGGCGGAACGCTGTGGGGCGCTAACGCCGTGAACGGCGTCATCAACATCATCAGCAAAAGCGCTAAAGATACTCAGGGGTCTTACGCCGAAGTTGGTGGCGGATCGGAAATGCGTGGTTTCGTCGGCGCACGTTACGGTGGCACGCTCAGCTCAAATGTGTTCTTCCGGGTGTATGGAAAGTTTTTTGATCGCGACGATTCTGTATTACCCACTGGCAAAGATGCACACGACGCGTGGCGATTCGGGCAAACCGGATTTCGCATCGACGCCGAGCCTTCCACCATGAATCTGCTGACGTTGCAAGGTGATTTCTACGGCGGCGACGAAGACGTGTCCACCGGCGGCGATTCCAAGGTTGCAGGCGGCAATCTGCTCGGCCGTTGGACGCATACGTTCTCGGAGGAATCCGAGTTCATCCTGCAA
>CALAYC010000102.1 GCA_937894935.1 uncultured Verrucomicrobiota bacterium | reverse complement strand
GATGAAATACTGTGGCGGCGTGACCGCGGTGGGAGAACAGTTCTTCCGCGCGCCGGATGTGACGCGCGATGTCTGGGGAGCGTTTGCGATGAGCGAATCTTGAGTTATGAGTGATTGGTTTTTACGAGGTGATTACGGCATTGTGCCGACGGACTATCCGGTGTTGTTGATGGCGCTGCTTCTGGCGTTCCTCTGCGGTCATGCGGTGGCGTGGACTTATATGGCCACGCATACGGGCCTGTCTTATTCCCGGTCCTACGTGAATTCACTGATCATTCTACCAGTGCTCGTGGCGCTGGTGATGATGGTGTTGGCTAATAATCTCATCATCGCGTTCGGGTTGATGGCAATTTTTGCGATGGTGCGTTTTCGCAGCGTGCTGCGCGACACGCTCGACACGACTTATGTGCTGGCAGTCATCGTGGTCGGACTGGCCTGCGGGACGCTGAAATTTACTTCAGCGATTATCGGTTGCCTCGCGATCATCGCGATCATGGTTTATTTCTGGCTCACCGGTTTTGGTACGCGGCAGCGTTATGATTTAATTTTGAATCTGCAATGGGTGCGTCCGGCGGGTGAACTTTCGGAACTGCTCCAGTTGTTGAATCGTCATGCGCGCAGTGTTTATTGCGCGAGCCAACGTTCGAGCGATGGTTACGAAGGGGTGGATCTTTCGTATCGTTTGATGTTGCGTGACCCGGCCCGGAGTCATGAGTTGATGGCAGAACTCAAAGCGCTGAATGGCGTCGCGCGTGCCTCCAGTTTGAGCGCCGGGGACGAGTCGGAATTATGAGCGGAGCGGGGCGTCCACCGATTCCAACGGCCTTTGGACAACGCCTGATTATCTGGCGGATGTCGTTATTCCCGCTGTTGGTATTTGGTGTGGCGATTTGTTTCGTGGCCTTTCTATGGCGCAATCATCTGCATGCGCCCGTGGTGATTGGACCGACGGAAAAGACATTAGCCAACGTGACCGTGCATCAATCTGGCGTTGTCGTGGGATTACGCGTAACGCCGCAACAACGGGTTCGGGCCGGTGAACAACTGGCGGGCGTGATGGTGGCCGATCCTAAGTCGGTGTCTGATGCGCTGACGGCGCTGCGGGCGGAACTTCAAGCGGCTCGTAGCAAAACAAATTCTTCCGACGGAGTAGAGCGGGTTGGCTCTCAAACTCACGTGCGATTGAATCATCTGGAACGACGTGCTGAGTTGGCGGTGGCGCGAGTGAATTTGTATTTCGCTGAAGTTGATTATCAAAAAGCTTTGGCGCGATTGGAAGAGAACCCGGCGTGTGCGGCGGAAGTTTCCGCGCGGCGCGCCGTTTTTGAGGCGGCTGGAATTCTGGTGGCAGAATTATCTCGCGCGGTTTACGACGAATGCGGAAGTGTTGCGCCCAGTATGGTAGCGGATGGAAATTCAGCCACTGCTTCCTCGTTGGCGGTGTTGGCTGAATACGAGAACCGGCTGCGAACAATTGAGGCGGAATTAAACCTGATTCCATTGTACGCGCCCTTCGACGGAATTGTCACTGCCGTGCATGCACGCACAGGCGAAGCGGTTTCGCCTGGCAAACCGGTGATTACAATCACGGCTGACGCTTCGGAACAGCCTGGGGATGAAGGTTCAGAACAAACGTCGCCTCGGCAGAAAGCGCAAAGTTGAGCTAACGCTTCTGTGGTATTTCTGAGTGTGATTCCAAGTGAAAATCCCACCGAACTTTCGTCCGGTGGGATTTTGTTATCTCCACTAATCTCAATTCCGCCAGTTACTCATCCACTTTGATAACGCGCGGTTTGACGGCTTCGGATTTTGGCAGCGTCAGGAACAGCACGCCCTGATTCATCCGCGCCGAAATGCGCTCGGTATCAATCGCCGGGTCGAGTTCGAACACGCGGCGATAATCCGCGTTCTGCCGTTCCCGGAACAATGCTTCGCCCGGTTCCGCTTCCACTGTTCGCGTTCCGATAATGGTGATTTCGTGACCTTCCAGAGTGACGGACAGGCCGTCTTTGTTCACGCCGGACATCTCTGCTTCCAGCACGTAGCCATCTTTGGTTTCGTAGATGTTTACGTCCGGCGTGATGAACTGCCGGTTGCGAGCATGGTTGATCTCCGACTGAGATTCATTTTTCAGTAAAGCTTTCATAAATTTCATTTCCGGTTGCGATTTTGGTCGCCCCGGCGGAGGGCCGCCGGAGCGAAGGTTCGTTCAGTTCACTCAGTTGACGGAAACATCGATGTATTTCGGTTTCGCGTCTTCCGTCTTGGGCAGTGTGATGGTGAGTACACCGTCCGTGTAAGACGCTTTCACCTTGTCCGCCGCCACGCGGGTCGGCAGCGTTACCGTGCGTTGGAAGCGACCGAAGAAACGTTCAGCGCGGTAAACTTCCGCGTCTTCATGTTTCGACTCGCTCTTACGTTCGCCGGAAATGCTCAGCGTGCCGTCGTGCAAGGTGACTTCGATGTCTTCCTTCTTCATGCCGGGCAGCTCGGCCTTCACAGTGAAATTGTCCTTGTCCTCATACACATCCAGCGCCGGCGTCCAACCGCTCAGCAAACGGGACGTGCGAGTCAGTTCCGTAAACGGCGACTCGAACAAGCGATCAATTTCATCGCGCAGGTCGGACAGTCGTCCGAAGTCCGGCCAATTTGCCAATCCAGGTCGTTGCCATCTTACGATATTCATAGGTCATTCTTCCTTTCTGTTCTGTTGTGTTTATTCCAAGTGTATTTAGCTTGAGCGATGCCAAGGCTGAGAATCGCAATTTTCTTCGAATTTCGAGGAATTTAAGGAGTTGCCAAAACGGATTAGTGCAAATATGGCACTCCTGTTTGTGTCAGAGTGAAAGCGGTTTGTGCCGCAGTTGCGCGACGGAAATTAGTGCGGAAAAGAGAAAACCCCGAGCGGTGAAGCTCGGGGTTTTGACAGAACGGAACGGATTAATCAAATGCGTGACCGGCGCAGCAGAGGACGTTCTTCACTTTGTGACGAACGAGTTCCTTCACCAACTTGCGAGCCGGGCCGAGGTATTTGCGCGGATCGAATTCCTTCGGATTTTCCACAAACACCTTGCGAATACCGGCGGTCATCGCCATGCGCAGGTCGGTATCAATATTGACCTTGGTGCAACCGACGCGGCGGGCGACTTCGATATCGGATTCCGGAACGCCCTTCGAGTCGGGCATGTTGCCGCCGTATTTGTTGATTTCGTCGGCGAGATATTGCGGAACGCTGGACGCGCCGTGCAACACGAGCGGATAGTCGCCCATGCCAGCGTCCATTAGGGCTTTCTTGATGAGCTTGAGGCGTTCAAGGTCAAGATGCTGTTCGCCTTTGAATTTGTAAGCGCCATGGCTGTTGCCAATGGCAACGGCAAGCGAGTCGCAGCCGGTTTCTTTGACGAACTTTACCGCTTCTTCCGGGTTGGTGTAGTGACCGCTGGTAGAGTGAGCGCCGCCTTCTTCACCTTCGTCGAACTGCGCGCCAACGAGGTGGCCGAGTTCGGATTCCACAGAGCAATTATGCTTATGCGCGTATTCAACGACTTTGCGGGTGATTTCCGCGTTCTTTTCGAACGGTTCGTGCGACGCGTCGATCATCACGCTGGTGAAACCTTCATCAATGCATTCTTTGCAAAGTTCGAAGCTGTCGCCGTGGTCGAGGTGAACGGCGATGGGGATGTTGCTGAGACTGACCGCCGCTTCGATGAGCTTCTTGAGATAGACAGGGTTGGCGTATTGCCGTGCACCTTTTGAAATCTGGAGGATCAGCGGCGCTTTTTCCTCTTCGCAGGCCTCAACAATCGCCTGGATCAGTTCCATGTTGTTGACGTTAAAAGCGCCGATGGCGTATTTGCCTTGGAGCGCTTTAGCGAACAGGTCTTTGGTATGTGTCAGTGGCATAAGTTTCTTGATTCAATCATGTGCCTCGGGTGTCCCCGCAGCACTATTAAGATTGCAAATTCTTCACCCCGGGGGAAATAAAATCTGATGCCCGATTTTGGCCTCGTTACGACGGAAATTGGCGGCTTCAACTGGTGGAATTACTGACTTTCCGCTTTTCCTGCCAGTCCCAATAACGGGCGATTATCACGCTTATTTCATACAATAATTGCAGCGGAATGGCCATTAGGAACATGGTGAACGGGTCGCCGGAGGGTGTAGCAACGGCGGCCAGAACGAGGTTGCCGACGATGGCGTAGGACCGGAATTG
>CALAYC010000101.1 GCA_937894935.1 uncultured Verrucomicrobiota bacterium | reverse complement strand
AGGTTTTCGTTTTTTGGGGCCGCTTCCATGTGCCGCTTAGATCCAACGTTTTGACCTGAGCCGAAACGGGCAACGCGAATCCGATTGCAAGAAGGGCAAAGGCTTTGGTCAGGGATTTCAATTTGATGTTCACGGCTCAATTTCACGCCATGACGGTTGCGTCAAAGCAGATCATCCTATTCCAGCCCCCATTTTTCGTTGGGAGTGTGGCCCATCGTCAGCTCAAGCGTCGCGCCCGACATGATCGTGTGGTAGTCGATCCAGCATTTGTTGTAGGGTTTGCCGTTGAGCGTCGCGGACTGGATATAAATGTTGTCAGGCGAATTGTTCTTTGCGATGACCGTAAAGGCCTTGGTGCGACCGGTTCTAAATGTGGTCTTGTCCCACATCGGGCTGGTGATCTCGTAGCGCGTGATGCCCGGCGTGATGGGATGGATGCCTCCGGAGGCGAGGACATACCATGCGGACATCTGACCCACATCTTCGTTTCCGACCAGGCCCTCAACAGAGTTGTGGTAGGCGTTGGCGCAAATGGTGCGGGTCCATTTCTGGGTCAGCCAGGGTTTGCCCAGTCGATTGAAGAGAAAAGGCACGTGATGCACCGGTTCGTTTGCGTGGTTGTAGTAATTGTTCCACTGGAAGTTGGCCGGCGTCTTCTCGAAAAAGTCTTCGAGATCGGCCAGCGCCTTTTCACGACCGCCCAGCAATTCGAAGAGGCCATCCAGATCATGCGGCACGAACCAGCCCTGCTGGTAGGGATTGCTCTCGATTGAGCCGTAATCCTGCTTCAGACGTCCTTCTTGTGGCCATGGAGCCCACGAGCCGTCTGCGTTTTTTGGCCGAAACCAACCGACGCCTGGATCGAAGATATTGCGATAACTCTGTGCCCGCTGTGCGTATTTCACGGCGTCAGCCTCGGGGCCAAGTTCCCTGGCGAGCTGTGCCACGCACCATTCGGCGTAGGCATATTCCAGCGTGTGCGAAATGCTCCCCGCATGGCCACGCTCGCCATTCCCGAACTTCTCAACGGAATTTTTTGAAAGTTCGTAGGCCTTCTTCGTGTTGAAATCGCGCAGCCCTTTTGCATAGGCGTCCTGGATGACGACGACCGCCGGATTTCCGATCATGCAGCCGCTGTAAGCATTCAGCATCTCCCAACGTTCGAGGTAATCGCGGTCCGAATCATCGGCGAGTTCAATGAGCGAATTAATTGTGTCCGTGACCAGCTTCGGATTGATGATGGTCTGAAGCGGGAACTGGCTGCGAAAGACATCCCAGCCACTGAAGATGGTGCGCTTGGTAAAGCGTGCATTCTTGTGGATCTTGCCGTTGCCGCCGGGATAGGAGCCGTCAATGTCCACAATCGCCCGCGGGTCAATCATGGTGTGGTAGAGCGCGGTATAGAAACTGATTCGTTGGTTCTCGGAACCGCCCGTGATCGACACTTTGTTGAGCGCATCGTTCCATAGTGCTTTAGCTTTGGCGCGCACACCGTCGAAATCCCAGCGCGGAATCTCCGCCGCAACGTTCTTGCGGGCGCCCTCCAGGCTCGTGAAGGAAATCCCTGCCTTCACGAGAACCTGCTCGCCTTCCGCCGTCGGGAATTCGGTGAAGAACCCAAGGTGATCGCCTTCCACTTCCTGGGGCTGTTTCAGAATTGCAGCCTGGGCAATGATGGCATCGTATGCCGCGCTTTCGATGGCTTCGCGTTTGCGGGATTGTCCCGTCGGGATTTCCGCTTTCCAGACTCCGAAGTTCTTCAGCGGCTTGCTGAACTCGGCGTGGAAATAGACAGTGTAGTTGGCGTGGCCGTCGCCATTGCCCCATCCGCCTCCATCCGGGGCGCATTTCATCCAACCTTCGATTGCATGATCGTTGAGCACTTTCACGTATTGCCGCGTGGAAGTGCCGCCGGTTCGACGAGCGAGATCTATCTGGATGCGGGAACGCTCGTTCCTGGGAAAAGTGAATCGCAGCATCCCACTGCGCGGCGCGGCGGTGGCTTCAACCCGGATTCCATAATCGGTCAGAGTGGCGGCGTAGTAACCAGCCGTCGCCACTTCGGTCTGCTTGTCATAACGGGAGCGGTAACCTCTGGCGATTTCCGGATGACGACCGGCCACGACTTGAAGTTCGCCGGTGGTCGGAGTGACCAGAAAGTTGCCCAGGTCTCCATACCAACCGATGCCGCTCATCTGCGTGAAGGCAAAACCTTCGATATATTGCATCTCATAACTGTAGCCGGGGCCGTTGTCGCCGCCGGTGATGGTGTTTGGGTTCACCTGTACCATGCCGAACGGGGTGGTGGCTCCGGGAAACGTTTTGCCCAGCCCGTGCAATACGCCGGCCTTCTCAGTGCTCGTGCTCGCCCCGATGAAAGGGTTGACGAGATCGGCAGGTGATTTTGCGTCTGCGGCGAAAGCGGGCGAGGTCACCAGCAGTGAAAGGCCCGTCATGCAGCAAAGCATGGTTACGATGCGTGAAGACTCCGAATTCATGGCTGTTGATCTTTTCTTCGAAAAGGTGGATGGGGCTTTGGGGTAATTGATTTGCATTTTAAGACGTGCGTCCGTTGAGTATCGAAGGCGGTTTTGATGACGTCACAATCCGGTGGGGTAATCCAGAAACGTCCATGGCACGCGGAATTTTCTGGAGAGATGCGCGGCGAGGGCTTTGACGCCGAAGGTTTCTGTGGCGTAGTGGCCACCGTAAAGAACGTTCAGGCCGAGTTCTTCGGCAAGGGCGAAGGTCCAATGCGGTCCTTCACCGGTGATGAAGGTATCAACGCCTTCCGCTGCTGCTTGTTTGAGTTCCGCGCCAGCGCCACCGGTGACGATGCCGATGTGCTGACAGGTTTTTGGTCCGCCGGGAATTAATTTGGGTTGTGCGCCGGTGGCTTTGACGAGGCGAGCGGCGAGGTCGTCGCGAGAAATCCGAGTGGAGGTTTTTAATCCGATGGGTTGTCCGTGGCTCGGAAAAAACGGAGTCAGTTTCTTGAATCCGAGAGCGGTTGCGAGTTGCGCGTTGTTGCCGAGTTTCGGATGGGTGTCGAGCGGAAGGTGCGAGCTATAGACGGCAAGGTTGTTTTCGATGAGGGTGCGGAGGAGTTGGTACTTTTTGCCGGTCCACGGGTGGGGGCGTGACCAGAACAGGCCATGATGGACGATGAGCAGGTCGGCTTTGGCGGCGATGGCGAGTTGAACGGTGGCGAGGCTGGCGTCCACTGCCGCGGCGATGCGTGTGACGCGACCGGAGTTTTCTACCTGTAATCCGTTGACGGCGCCGTCGTAGTCGCCGATGTCGGCGGTGCGCAGAATTTGATCGCAATGTTTGACGAGCGCAGCAAGTGAGACGGTTGCCATGGGGAATGAATACCGGAGCGGGGGCGAGGCGGAAAACTTTTTTGCGTAACCTTTGTTGCATTCTGCGAGTAAGTTTTTATAGTGCGCTCGTTTGAATCTGACGAGATGAGCAACTTCTATCACGCCACGCCGCAGTGGGACATTAACGCGGCGCGGAACCTCTATAACGTCCATCGCTGGGGCGCAAAATACTTCGACATCAATGAAGAAGGGCAGGTGGTGGCGACACCATTGCAGGATGCGGGTTCAGCAGTGGTGATTTCCGATGTGATTGAAGAGGCGAAGGGGCGCGGGTTGAAATTCCCGTTGTTGATTCGTTTTCAGGATATTCTGCGGCATCGGGTGGAATCGATTAATCGCGCGTTCCGCAATTCCATCGCGGAATTCAATTATCAGGGCAAGTATCGCGGTGTGTTTCCCATCAAGGTGAATCAATTGCGCGAAGTGGTGGAAGAAATTCTCGATGCGGGCAAACCGTATGATTTCGGTCTGGAAGTGGGCAGCAAACCGGAGTTGTACGCAGGGCTCGCGTTGCAGAATCAGACCGGCAGTCTGATTATTTGCAACGGCTACAAAGACGGAGAATTTGTCCGGATGGCTTTGCTCGGCACGAAACTGGGCAAAAAGGTCATCATGGTGGTGGAGAAGCTGGAGGAGTTGCGTCAGATCATCGCGGTGTCCAAACAACTCGGTGTCGAGCCGTTGGTGGGAATTCGCGCGCGGTTGATGAGCAAAGGCGCGGGTAAATGGGCGGAGAGCGGCGGCGAGAATGCGAAGTTCGGTTTAAGCACGGCGGAAATTCTCGCCGCGACAGAGATGTTGAAAGCAGAGAACCTGGCGCACTGTTTGAAGCTCGTGCATTTCCATATCGGCTCGCAAGTGCCGGATATTTTGACGGTGAAAAAAGCGGTGCAGGAAGCGGCGCGATTTTACGCGAAGCTCTGCAAGATGGGATTCAGTGTGGAATATCTCGATGTCGGTGGCGGTTTGGGCGTGGATTATGACGGCAGCCGCTCGGCTTTCGACAGTTCGACGAACTACTCGCTGCAGGAATACACGAACGACATTATTTATTACGTGGCGGATGTTTGTAACGCGGAGAAGGTGCCGCATCCGGACATCATCAGCGAAAGCGGCCGGGCGATTGTGGCGCATCACAGCGTGTTGATCGTGGAAGTGTTCGGGGCGATTCACAAGACGCGGCCGGATATCAATTTCACCTATGGCGAAAATGAACATCCGATTGTTCGCGAGTTACTCGATATCCGGAAAAATCTCGCGAAACTGAACAAGCTCGAGGCGTATCACGATGCGTTGGAGCGGCGCGAAGATGCGCAGCACATGTTCACGCTCGGGCTGATGGATTTGCCGGACAAGGCGAAGATTGAGAATTTGTATTGGGAAATCAGCGCGGCGGTGGTGGAGAGTTTCAAAGGTCAGGCGTACGTCCCGGAAGAAATTCGCAAACTCGAAGACAGCCTCGGCGATCAGTATCTGTGTAATTTTTCTGTGTTCCAATCGCTGCTGGATCACTGGGCGTTGGGACAATTGTTCCCCATCATGCCGGTGTCGCGTTTGACGGAACGTCCATCGCGCGAAGCGACGTTGGTGGACATCACGTGCGATTCCGACGGGCAGATCAATAAATTCATTGATTTGCGCGATGTGCGCGACACGTTGCCGCTGCATCATCTGATCAGCAATGGCGATGGTAAGCCCGAGCCTTACTATCTCGGTTTCTTCCTGATGGGCGCGTATCAGGACATCATGGGTGATTTGCACAACCTGTTCGGTCGCGTGAATGAGGTGCATGTGTTCCTCGATCCCGATGAGCCAACCGGTTATTACGTCGAGGAAATCATCGAAGGTAGCACGATCATTCAATGTCTCACGTCGGTGCAGTACGACGAATACGAACTCAAACGCCGCATGAAACAGCAGATGGACGAAGCAATTAAGTCTGATCGCATGAAACCCAGCGAAGCGATGCGGCTGTTGGATGATTATGAACGCGGCTTGAAAGCGTACACGTATCTTTCGTTCTGAGCAGGAGCGACCTCTTTCGATTTCCGGTTTCTGACGGAGCGTCCGCCCGTTAATCTCTCCGCATTCTCATGTCACAATGGCAAACACCCGACCTGCATCATCTGCGTGCGGCGGAGGGGTGGCTGGAACTGGGGAATCCGCGCGAAGCGATGGCGGAGCTGGATCAGCTTTCCGATGAGGCGCAGGGACGGTTGGAAGTGTTGGCGGTGCGATGGGGCATTCTCGCGCACTTCAAGCGCTGGCAGGAAGGGGTTGCGGTTGCGGCGCGCATGATTGAGATGGCGCCGGATGAAGTGTTCGGCTGGATTCATCGATCCTACGCGTTGCACGAGTTGAAACGGACGCAGGAGGCGCGGGATTTGTTGTTGAACGCGGTTGTACGTTTTCCTCAAAACGAAATTATCCCCTACAACCTGGCCTGTTATGAGTGTCAGTCGGGTAATCACGTAATCGCGATGAAATGGTTGCAACAGGCGATGCGTCGTGGTGACCCGGCGGAAATAAAGTCGCGAGCGCTGGAAGACGAGGATTTGCAGCCGCTGTGGTCGGAAATCCGGGCGATGAAGGCAGGCGGTCGGAAACGTGAGTAACTCCTGAATATCTTCTAATAACTTCGGCTTGTAGATTTCCGGTGGCGCAACAATTGTTGGCGCAACGCCTGAACCGGATAGAAAATGACGTGCTAGACGCGGGCGATTCCTTATGAAGATCTTGCTACAGCACGCGCGAACGCAATTGTACCTCCGCAATCTCGGAAATTGGACGGCCAATCCTCATGAAGCGTATGATTTCCGTCACTCTCGCCACGCCATTGATTTTGCCAAGAAGCATTCGATTCCGGGGGTGCAGGTGGCGATAAAATTTCTCGGTCAGGAATTCAACGAAGAGTTTTCTGTTCCGATTGCCAGGGATCAGTCGCGAGAAGCGATAGTGTAATTATTGTCCGCCTGCCCACGAGGGTTGCTGCTTCAGGTGATAAAGCATTTCGCCGGCTTTCGGAACGAAAAGAATACCTTCATCTTCGCGATTCATGAAATCCGCTTCGTTAATCGTTTTCGGATCGCGATAACCCAGATTGATCTTCCGGCAGATATGTTCCGGAATGCCCGTCGCAAGCGTGACCTGAATGCGGCATTTCTCAACGCCGTTTTCCATTTTGCCGATGCCGCGGACATGTGTGCTGTGGGCCAACACTCCCCACGGCTTGTCTTTGAACTTGTCCCACTGCGATAGGAAATAATCGCGGCAATGATAACCGATTTCTTCGATGAGCTTTCCGTGCGTGACGGAAATTTCGGTAACGTGCGGCGCGTAGATGATGAGTTCGCCGCCGTCAGCGACGACGGGCTCGAGCTTATACATGCCTTTCCCGGCGACCCATAGGTCATCGTACATCGGCGGCATTCTGGAGAGTACCGTTTTGAACGGCTTCTCTTTGTAAATGATATGCGTCTGGCGGGACAATTCACTCGCAGCGTCCCAGGCAGATTCCGGCGAGCCAAACGTCAGGCCGACCAGCGATTTGTCAGGTGCGACTACCATGCAAAAGCACGCTTTGTTCACGTTGACCAATGCACCCGCGCGATCAACGACTTTGCGGACGGGCGTCCATTTGTTGCCGATGATCATCGGGTTCGTGACCACCGCGCCGAGCCAGTGGAAGAAGTTGAGAATCTTCGGTCCGCCGACGCCGGGGAACAGATATTTGTTGCCGCCGGAAAACCCGACGACTTCATGCGGAAACACCGGACCGACGATGATGACCTGGTCGTAATTGAAAACGAGCTTGTTGATTTCCACCGGCACGTCCATGGAGAACAGGCCGTTGGTGAGTTCTTTGACGTCCGCCGAGGTGAGCGCACCAATTTCCTGCAGCGCGGCGGGATTGTCCCATTCGTGATTGAAAAAACGGACTTTCTTGAATTCGTTGTGATGTTGTTCAACGGAGATTTCCAGGCGTTGACAAATTGCTTCTTCGCTCATCGGCGGATGGGTTCCGAGCGCGACGAGCACATCGAGTTCGCGAGTCACGGTGCCGATTTGGGAAAAGATAGATTTGAACAACAACCCCACTGGCGCGGTGCGAGTGTGATCGGGAACGATCAAAAGAACTTTGCGGTCGCGATAATCGTCTCTCGGCAACGCCTGAGCGACAAGTTGTTCGACTTGCGCATCACTGAGTCGATTGCCGACGGAGCCGATTTGTAAAACGTCATTCTGCACCGGTACATCGTAGTGGGAGCATTATCGCAAATCCACAATGGAAACGGCAAAGCAC
>CALAYC010000100.1 GCA_937894935.1 uncultured Verrucomicrobiota bacterium | reverse complement strand
GGCTGCATCGCGCGATTCTGTTCAACGGCCAGGAAGGCTGGACGGAAACGTTCCGTCCTTATGCATTGCCCGAAACCGCTTGGTTGGAGAAAGCGAAACAGGCGCTGGCCCAGTTGCATCAATGAATCCGCATCTTGCGAACGACGTCCAGAGGAGGTCGCGTTAACGATTTTCCGAGTAGTACAGGAGTGATGACCGAAGCGAGAAATCAAAACTACGACGCCCTCATCATCGGTGGCGGTCCGGCGGGAGCGAGTGCCGCGGCCATTCTCGCCGAGTACGGTCATCGCGTGCTGGTGTTGGAACGCGAAAAATTTCCACGCTACCACATCGGCGAGTCCATGATTCCCTTCACCTACGGACCGCTGGAACGACTCGGCCTGATTCCGCTGCTCCGACAATCCGCTTTTCAGAAAAAATACAGCGTCCAATTCGTCGCTCCAAACGGCAAAGCCAGCCAACCGTTTTATTTCTTCAATCGTTATGACCGCGACACCATCGCCCAATCCTGGCAGGTGTTGCGGTCTGAGTTTGATTTAATGCTCTTGAATCATGCACGCAATAAAGGCGCGGAGGTAAAAGAGGAAATCATCGTGTTGGAATTGTTACGGGATTCCCTGAATGGCCATCGGATTCAAGGCGTTCGCGCTCGGACGAAATCAGGTGATACGATTGATTTCTTCGCTCCCCTTACGCTCGATTGCACGGGCAAAGAAAGTTTTGCCGCCGTGCGCGAAGGTTGGCGCATGAAAGATCCGTTTCTCAACAAAGTCGCGGTCTGGACTTATTACCGCGGCTCCAAACGCGCAACGGGAATTGACGAAGGTCAGACGACCGTGGCGATGATTCCGCACAAAGGCTGGTTCTGGCACATCCCTCAACATAACGACATGGTCAGCGTCGGCGTCGTAGCGGATGGCAAATATCTCACGCGCGACGGCGTGAAAGATCCGCAGACAATTTTTCATCGCGAAGTGGAGGAAAACCTGTGGATCAAAGATTGCCTCTCCGTCGGCCAACAGGTTGGCGATTACTTTCTCACCAGCGAATACAGTTTTCATGCGCGATACTGCGGTCGGCCCGGCCTGTTGCTGGTCGGTGATGCTTACGCCTTTCTCGATCCCGTCTTCAGCAGCGGTTTGATGCTCGCGCTCAAAAGCGGTGTGCTCGCCGGCGAAGCGGTGCATGAAGCGATTCTGGCCAACGATTTCTCACCGCAACGTTTCTCAAACTATGCGCGAGTCGTGCGCGAGGGATTGGAGAATATGCGTAAACTCGTTTACGCGTTCTACAATCCGAATTTTTCGTTCAAACAGGTCATTGATAAATATCCCGAAGCGGCGGATGAAATCACCGATTGTCTGAGCGGCGACGTGAACAAGGATTTCGAACCGCTCTGGAAAAAAATTCGCGAATTCGTCCCGCTACCGGAGGATTTGCCCGTTGGCGGACCGTTGGAATAAACGCTGAAGGCGCGATAATCACCAGGCCGCTTATTGAACGCGCCGCTCCCGAAATCGACGCTTCGTCAGAGACAGAAAATTGTCAGTTTCTTCGGTCCGTGAGCGCCGAGTACCAGAATGCGCTCAATATCTCCCGTTCGACTCGGCCCAGTGATAAACGAAATCATGCTCGGGAAATTGTCGGCATACTTCTGTTTCACCAACGCCATCGCCGCCGGCAAATCCGGCACGAGTTGTTCGCGTCGCGCAATCACCACATGATGCGGCGGCAAACACGACAACGCCCGCCCGCCCGCACTGCGACTCGTCACCAATACCGTGCCCGTTTGCGCAATTAATGCGTCACACTCGGAAATTCCGACATCACATCGTTCCAGCTCGTGTTTGTCGTAACCTTCATTGGTCGTCAACGTGGGCAAACCCAGTAATTTGACCGCCACTTCCGTCAGCGCACCGACATGCGTCGCAACACGCTGCCACTGCTCTGCTGCGCTGAGAGCTTTTAATTCAGTCGCAAGTTCCGCTTCGCGGCCCACCAGTTTGAATGTTGCACGCAAGTCATTGGCATTTTTCGCGAACAATGCGAATTGCTCGTCCACCGTCGCACCGACCCGCGGCAGTACTTGCCGTTGTTCGGCAACCGTCGGCAGCCCACGACCGTGATGTGCGTGCGCTTCCTGACTCAGCGCTTCTTTAATGCGCGTTAATATGTTTTCGCGTTCGCTCATCGAAATTCTCGCTGCGTTTTCTCGTATCGACATCAGTTCTTGGAGATTTCTCCGTTACTGGAAGCCTGGTCGCTGATGTTTTTTCGTTCCTCCCACCACTCGCGGAAACTCTGTTTTGCAATCGGCGGCAGCTCGCGTGTCTTCGTCCACGCCTGCGCCGGATCAATCGCACTACCGCGAATCCATCGATGCATCACCTGCCCAACGCGCCCCAACCGCGTCGTTAAATCCCATAACGCCGCGTTATTCGCGACCGGCGCAAACATCCGGAAGGCGAGCCGTTGAAAGAAACTTGGCTTCCCACTCGTCGGCGCAGATGCATTTCGTCGGTTCTGCAACAGGTGATGGTGCAAATCAATTTTTACCGGGCACGTTTCAGTGCATGCACCACACAACGACGACGCGTAACTGAGATGTTTCCATTCCTGCAATCCGCGCAGGTGTGGCGTAATGACCGACCCGATGGGCCCGCCGTAAACCGTGCCGTAAGTGTGCCCGCCGACGTTGCGGAAAATCGGACAGACATTCAGACACGCACCGCAGCGAATACACCCGAGCGCATCGCGTTGTTCAGCATCCGCAAGCAGCAACGTGCGCTGATTATCGAGCAGCACCACGTGATATTCCTCCGGGCCGTCAGCTTCGCCGGGTTGGCGCGGTCCGCCATACATCGTGTTGTAACATGTCAACGGTTGCCCCGTGCCCATTACCGCCAGCATCGGCAAAAACAACGCGAGGTCTTCATAACGCGGCAACACTTTCTCGATGCCGACGAGCGTGATCATCGTCTTGGGCAGTGCCGCCGTGAGCCGGGCGTTGCCTTCGTTCTCGGTGATCGAAATCATCCCCGTCTCGGCGATGGCGAAATTCGCGCCCGTGATGCCAACATCGGCTTGAATGTATTTCTTTCGCAACTGCCGGCGCGCGACCATTGTGAGTTCTTCAGGATCATCAGACGGCGCATCGTTAAGCTTCTTCTGGAAGATGTCTTTGATCTCGCCGCGCGTCAGGTGCATCGCGGGGAACACCAAGTGATACGGCGGTTCTTCGCGGAGCTGAACAATGTATTCGCCGAGATCCGATTCAACAACCTCGTATCCCGCCTTCTCCATCGCGTCGTTGAGATGAATTTCCTCGGACGTCATCGCCTTGGACTTCACCACGACCTTGGCCTGTTTTTCGCGCAAAATGCCGAGAATGATATTCCGCGCCTGCTCCGCGTTGCTGGCCCAATGAACCTTCGTGCCGCGCGCCTCGAGATTTTTCGCGAGTTCACCGAGATGCGTGTCGAGGTGATTAACCGCTTCGAACTTGGTGCGGGCCGCGAGATTTCGCGCGCCCTGCCAGTCTTGAAACCAGAGCTTCCGTTGATCGCGCACGACCTCGTATTTGCCCATCGCCGTCTGGATGATGCCGCGATGGCGCAAATCCGCTGCAACGCGTTGGGCGTCTTCTTTGAAATGAACCAGTGGCGCGCTCATGCGAAACAAACGAAAAGGCCTGTAAACAGTCGCACTACGGTGAAATTCAATTCAGGTAAATTTGTGTTCATTCCTGATTGGCTAAAACTTCCGCAAGGTGAATGGTTTTGATGAGCTTCTGCTGGTTGTCTGCAAGGCCTTGAATCTGCATCAGACAACTTGAATCGCATGAAACAATGTATTCCGCCTTCGTCTCGAGCGCGCTGGCGCATTTAACCTCCCCCATCGCAGTCGAGATGGCGGGGAACTTTGCCGAAAACGTGCCACCGAAACCGCAGCACGTTTCCGCCGCACCCATTTCGATCAACTCCAGACCTTTGACCTTGGCCAACAGTTCCCGCGGCGGGCGTTTGTTGTTCAACTCGCGCAAGCCGTGGCAGCCATCGTGGAACGTGACTTTGTGCGGAAACTTTGCGCCGACATCCGTCACGCCGAGTTTGTTGACGAGGAAGCTGGAAAATTCCCAGACCTTGGGTGCGATTTCGCGCGCGAGCGATTCGTATTTCGTCCCGGCGAAGAGTTCCGGATAAAAGACCTTCATCATCGCGCCGCACGATCCGCTGGCGATGACGATTACCTCCGCATCGCGCAACGCCTCCATCACTTTGATCGCGATCTCGCGGCTTTCGTCCCAATAACCGGTATTGAATGCCGGTTGACCGCAACAAGCCGGAGCTTGCGGCACAACGACCCGATGGCCCAGCCGCTCAAAAATCCGCACGGCACTGATGCCGACCTGCGGAAACATCAGATCCACAAAACACGGGATGAAAAGTGAAATTGTCACTAATCCCAGTGTGAAAAATCCTCACAGCCAATGCCATATCGAATTGCAGTGAGGGCATCACGAGCGAATGCATGAATCCGTACCAACAAGGAGGAAGTCACATGATCAAACCGTTTCCCGAAATAACTGCGATTCGTCCGAAGATCATGTGATGGCTGCGCCAAGTCGCTTTGCCCGGCCGGCAGGTAAATTTACACCAGCCCGGAAATGAATTTCGAAGAATTTTGCGGAACAAATGAACAATTAATAGAATGTCGTAAAATCGAACGAGAGGCTCGTGGACGCTTACACGGCGTTTCAAAAACGTCGCCGAGCGACCAACGCCACCAACCCAACTAAAGCCAAAACACC